>JAADBR010000035.1 GCA_009995705.1 Microcystis aeruginosa W13-11 | reverse complement strand
GGACTAAGGGGGGATCCGCACCCCCCTTATCAAGGGGGGACTAAGGGGGGATCCGCACCCCCCTTATCAAGGGGGGACTAAGGGGGGATCCGCACCCCCCTTATCAAGGGGGGATCAAGGGGGGATCAGCGCCCCCCTTATCAAGGGGGGATCAAGGGGGGATCAGCGCCCCCTACTTAATATGTTAAAATGTGCCCAGATATTTGTAAACTTTTTCCTTTGTATGGATATCGTTATTATCGAAGATGAAATTGAAATCGCCCATTTGATTCAGCAAACTTTAGAGCGGGAATCCTTTACTTGTCATCTGGCTTATAATGGTAGGGTAGGACTAGAACTATTTTATCAAAAGCAACCAGACTTAGTGATTTTAGATTTAATGTTACCGGAATTAGACGGACTGGAATTGTGTGCTAGAATTCGCCAAAAACCTGGAACAAAAGACCCCTATATTTTAATGTTAACCGCTAGGGGAGAAGAAATTGATCGCATTATCGGTCTATCTACGGGAGCCGATGATTATATGGTCAAACCCTTTAGTCCCCGGGAATTAACCGCTCGCGTAAGAGCTTTATTAAGACGTAGTTTAAGACACGATAGTCAACCGCAACAAATCCATCGCAGCCGTCATTTTATTATCGACTTAGATCAACATTCTGCTGTTCGTAAATTGGAGAGAATGCCAGAGGAAACCCTCGATTTAACCACCTTAGAATTTAATCTACTCGCTACCTTTGTTAGTTATCCCAATCGCGTCTGGAGTCGCACCCAATTAATCGATAATCTCTGGGGAAATGATTTTTTTGGCGATGAAAGGGTAGTAGATACCCATATCCGACGCTTACGCAAAAAAGTAGAACCCGATCCTGCTAATCCGATCTTTATCAAAACTGTAGTCGGTGTCGGTTATAAATTTGAGGATGACATTTGATCAGTTATCAGATGTGAGTTTTCAGTGAATAGTATTAAGCGACAAGCTCGCAGCTGCCTTTTTACTGATTACTGATTACTGCTCACTGATTACTGACCAACACCCCAACCCCAATAAAAAATTCTCCCTAAAGGCATTTAAGCAGTCTTTAACCCTTATGTGCTAGAATTTTTGAAGATTTTGCTATTCATTTAGGTTCAATCAGGGATCACAGCCTTTTCAGGGAAATTTTATGACAAGTAACTACGGCGCGGAACAGATACAAGTTCTCGAAGGGTTAGAACCAGTCAGGAAGCGGCCGGGGATGTATATCGGTACGACTGGGCCGCGGGGACTACATCATTTAGTCTATGAAGTGGTGGACAACTCGATCGATGAGGCCCTAGCGGGTTACTGTACTCATATCGAAGTGGATATCAAGGCCGATGGTTCCGTCAGCGTCACCGACGATGGCCGGGGTATTCCCACCGATGTCCACCCCACCACGGGTAAATCTGCCCTTGAAACCGTTCTCACTATACTCCATGCCGGCGGTAAATTTGGTAGTGGTGGCTATAAAGTGTCGGGAGGGTTACACGGAGTCGGGATTTCCGTCGTTAATGCTCTTTCCGCATGGGTCGATGTGACAGTCTGGCGCGATCATCAAGTACATATCCAACGCTACGAAAGAGGTATCCCCGTCACAGAATTGGTCAGCAGTCCCAGTCAAGAGGAAAAAACGGGAACTAGGGTTAATTTCCTGCCGGACACCGAAATTTTTAGCCAAGGCATCGAATTTGATTACAGTACCCTCTCTGGACGTTTACGAGAACTAGCCTACTTAAATGCGGGTGTTAAAATCACCTTTAGCGATTACCGTCCCGAAGAACCCCACATCGAAACCTATTGTTATGAGGGGGGGATTAAAGAATACGTCGCCTATATGTGTCGGGAAAAAGAAACCCTGCACAAAGATATTATCTATGTATCGGGGGAAAGAAACGGAATTAATATCGAAGTGGCGTTTCAGTGGTGTATAGATGCCTATAGCGACAATATTCTCGGTTTTGCTAATAATATCCGCACCATTGACGGGGGAACCCATCTAGAAGGATTAAAAGCAGTTCTGACCCGTACTTTAAATAATGTCGCTCGTAAACGCAATAAAATTAAAGAAAACGAGCCTAATCTAGCGGGGGAAAACGTCCGCGAGGGTTTAACCGCCGTTATTTCCGTAAAAGTCCCCGAACCGGAATTTGAGGGACAAACCAAGACCAAATTGGGTAACACCGAAGTCCGGGGTATTGTTGATTCGCTCGTGGGGGAAACTCTCAACGAATACCTAGAACAAAATCCCCAAGTGGCCGACACGATTATCGAAAAAGCAGTACAAGCGTACAAGGCGGCGGAAGCAGCCCGACGGGCCCGGGACTTAGTACGACGGAAATCGGTCTTGGAATCCTCACCTTTACCGGGTAAATTGGCTGATTGTAGCGAAAGAGACCCAGAAAAGTCAGAAATTTACATCGTCGAAGGGGACAGCGCCGGCGGAAGTGCCAAACAGGGGCGCGATCGTCGTTTTCAAGCGATTCTACCTCTGCGGGGAAAAATCCTCAATATCGAAAAAACCGATGATGCCAAAATCTACAAAAATACGGAAATTCAATCCTTAATTACCGCCCTCGGTTTAGGAATTAAAGGAGAAGATTTCGACCCCTCACAATTGCGCTATCATCGCATTGTTTTAATGACTGACGCTGATGTGGATGGCGCCCACATCCGAACTTTGTTGTTAACTTTCTTCTATCGTTATCAGAAGAATTTAATTGATCAAGGTTATGTATATATCGCCTGTCCTCCTCTCTATAAATTGGAACGCGGTAAAAATCATTCCTACTGCTATAGCGATCGAGAATTACAGCAAAAGATAGCGGAATTTCCCTCTAATGCTAACTATACAATCCAACGTTTTAAAGGGTTAGGAGAAATGATGCCCCAACAACTTTGGGATACTACCATGAATCCCGAAACTCGCACCTTAAAACGGGTGGAAATCGAAGACGCAGCCAAAGCTGAGGAATTATTTACCATTCTTATGGGCGATCGAGTTGCCCCCCGGCGAGAATTTATCGAAACCCACGGATCGCGTTTAAATCTCACCGATTTGGACATTTAAACCGTAACTTCGGGCTGTGTTAGTCTAGGCTAATACAGCCCCCGATAAAATCCCCAAATCCAGTTACTAATCGGAGGGTTAGGGATTCAAGGAACCCGGGGCGCATTCCAGAACTTCATCGAAAAAATCAGCTGGCAGCGGGGGATTATCGGGGTCTTCTAGGGCGTTTTTGGCAATTTCCGCCTCACTCATCCCTTTAACTTTCTCCCAGTTCGTTTTGCCTTTCAACTTCGCCCACTGTTCGCGGGTGACTCTGGTAATATGTTCTTCGTTCACGGTTGTTGGCCCTCCTAGCACTAATTATTCGACGAACCGAGCCACGCCATGTATAAACCACCACCAAAACGATATTATCGATTGTACCCACTAGAATCACTCGAATTTCGCCGTAATTCTGACGGGTATCCACGCGCTCAATTATTGGACCCCTAAAAATCGCTTCCAGGTCGGCGAAATCTATGCCGTGTTTTTCTATATTAGCCTGACGCGTATTTTCATCCCACTCGAAAAGTTGCGGGGTCGTCATTGATGTCGCCGTTGAGGATAACTACCTGGGATCGATCGAAATGGGATTTAATAAAAATAAGGCCGCATGACTAGCCATTTCTTCTGATAAATAAATCTTTTTATACTTAATAATCCCCGTTTCTAGAAAAGAATCCCTTAAGATGGCTTTTGTGCCACTATTAAAATCCGCTTCGTAAAAAACTTCTTTAATTCCCGAAGAAATAATTAGTTTTAAACAGGAAATGCAGGGTTCTAAGGTAACGTAGATACTAGCTCCTTGGGTGGAAATACCGTGTTTAGCTGCTTGAGCGATCGCATTAGCTTCAGCATGAATTGCCCGAGAGGGAATTTCTCCGGATTCCCGACAGGTTCTCAAACCGGGATAACAAAAACCCTGGGCCGTACAATGAACCGTTCCCGATGGAGAACCATTGTAACCCGTGGCTAAAACCTGCCGATCTTTGACAATTACCGCACCGACGGGAAAGGCTAAACAGGTGGATCTGGTGGCGGCTAATTTAGCGATCATTAAAAAATATTCGTCCCAAGTCGGTCTTTTTTCCTCAGAGTTGATCACGGTTTCACACCAAGCTAGAAAAAGCGAAAAAGAGGGGGTTATCTCTGATAGCTTATCATTAGTTGACCTCTAAACCAATTAAAACACTACCCTGACTACCGATCGCGTAGCCAATGTAGTCACCAGCCTCTTCTAACTGATAACTGATTAAGAACCAGCATAAAAACCGAAAAAAGCTCTAAATTTAATAATAATTTAAAGAACTTGACTGCTTGAGAATAATTGAGATTTTGGCTAATAGCTAAACCCTGATGATCGGAAAAATAACAGAAATTCTTAAGAAGCTAAAGGGTTTAAATCCCCAGAGAGGGCATTGTAGAATGAAGCGGTTAGTTATCCACTAGAAGAGAGGACTTTTCCGTCCTAGCGACGCAATTCTATGGAAATCTTGAACCCAAATTGCCAAGGAGACTGAATTTTAATGTCTGTTAATTTTCTAGGGGTTGGTTTGTTTCACCCTCTCCTGACCCCTTATCTCGCCCTCCATATACCCGACGGCTTTTTGAGTCCACCGGTGAGTCTATTTACTTGGATAATTGCCGTTGTCCTGATTGGCTTTTCTCTCAAAAAAGTGCGCGGTCACTACGCTGAACGGGCTGTACCTTTGATGGGAGTTTGTGCCGCCTTTATTTTTGCCGCCCAGATGATTAATTTTCCCATTCCGGGGGGAACCTCCGGACATTTGTTAGGGGGGACCCTCGCGGGGGTTTTACTCGGTCCCTGGGCGGGTTCTCTGGTGATGGCGGTGGTTTTTATTGTTCAGGCTTTATTTTTTCAAGATGGCGGTTTAACGGTTTTAGGGGCAAATATCGTCAATATGGGTCTGATCGGGACGTTTGGCGGTTATTATCTCTATCTGGGGATTAGAAAAGCCCTTGGTTTTAATAGTTGGCGCAGTATGGCGATCGCTGTTGCCGTGGCTGCTTGGACAAGTGTGGTGGTGGCGGCGTTAGCTTGCGCTCTGCAATTGGCTTTATCGGGGACTATACCGCCTTTGGTCGCCCTTTTTGCCATGTTATCTTGGCATATCCTCATCGGTATCGGGGAAGCGGTGATTACCGTTTTCGCTGTCGGTTATATCTGGCGAACCCGTCCCGATCTGCTCTACGATCCGCCCCATTCCGTTAATACTTCTGTTTCTCCTTCCTAAGCTTCTCGTCAATAAAGCAATTAAGTCGATGAATATTCGCAGAAATAGCCAATTTTTCTTCATTTGCCTGGTATTATCCCTAATTATCGCTGTTTTTCTTTCTCCCTTTGCCAGTCCCGATCCCGACGGACTCGATCGAGTGGCGGAAGACTTGCAATTTAGCCAAAAAGAAGACGCCAACGCCCTCGGTAATCAATTACCTTTCGCCCGAATTTTTGATGGTTATGCCCTCAAAGGTGTTCCCCAAGGTATCGCCACTCCCCTCGCTGGTTTTCTGGGAACTCTTGCCACTTTCGGCATCGCTTGGGGTATCGGTAAATTAGTGATACCAAAATCCCAAAATCAGGAATAAAGAGATAGGAGTCGAGAAGTGGGGCATTTAGCTGAAATTTTCCTAAAACTCCATATCCCCTTTCTAACTGATCACTGAATAAATGCTCCACATTGCTACTTTTTCTCGCGAAAATGAGCGCCAAAATTGCGGTTTTTGGCAGCAACTTGCGCCCCATACCAGGGTTTTAGTGACTCTTTTGTTAGTTTTTGCCACAGCCTTAACTCCCAATGGTAGCTGGGAAACTTGGGGGATTTACGGATTAGGATTAATTATTTTAATTCTGATTAGTCGGGTGACTATTCCCCTACTTTTACAAAGAGTAGCGATCGAATTTGTCTTTATCGGTGTGGTTTTATTGGGAACTCTTTTTCGTGATGGCGGCGAAATTCTTTGGTCTTGGGGATTTTTGCGGATAACTAGCGAGGGATTGCTGGTGTTAGGCAGTGTGGCCTTTAAGGCTTTTCTTTGTCTTTGTACGGTCAATATTCTGGTTTTAACCACAGCAATTCCCGACCTGTTACAAGCCTTAGTTACCCTGAAAACTCCCCCTTTATTGGTGGCAATTTTAGCTTCTATGTACCGTTATCTAGCTGTTTTGATCGCTGAATTTAATTCCATGCGAAGGGCAGCAATTGCGCGTAATTTAATGAGTAGTCCCCGATGGCAGCGGCTGCTAGTGGGACACATGATCGGCTCTTTATTTATCCGTACCTACGAACGTGGCGATCGCATTTATCAAGCCATGTTATCGAGGGGTTACACTGGTTCCTTGCCTTATGTACAGGTTCCCCAAAACAAGCTGAACGATTATCTCGCTATAATTTGTATAGTAATTCTGATCCTCTGGGGTCAAATGGTACATCTACTCAGGTAAAAGTCTCGTTTTTCATGCACCACAACCCGATTTTTATTGAAAACCTAGTTTATACCTATCCTGACGGTACGGAAGCGTTAAAGGGTATTAATTTAGCCATTGAAGCTACGGAAAAGGTGGCTTTAGTCGGGGCAAATGGATCGGGAAAATCCACCTTATTACTGCATTTTAACGGTATTCTCCCGCCGCAAACCGGTAGAATCACCGTCGGTCCCTACGAAGTTAAACCGGAGAATTTAGAAAATATCCGCAATTTTGTCGGTTTAGTCTTCCAAAACCCCGACGATCAGCTATTTATGCCCACTGTCTGGGAAGATGTGACTTTTGGCCCGATGAATCAGGGAATTCGGGGAGAGGATCTCAACTATCGCTGTCATCATGCTTTACAAGCGGTGGGATTGGATTCCCAGCATTACGGTAAGAGAAACAGTCAGAATCTATCGGGGGGTGAAAAAAAACGCGTGGCCATTGCGGGGGTTTTAGCTATGTTGCCGGAGGTCTTAGTTTTTGATGAACCTAGCGCTCAACTGGACCCCCGGTCCCGTCGGCAATTAATACAACTGTTGGCCACTTTACCCCAAACCCAAGTGATCGCCACCCACGATCTCGATCTGGCTTTAGAATTATGCGATCGCACGGTGGTGTTAAGTCGTGGTCAGGTGGTAGCTGAGGGAGAAACCGCTAGGATTTTAAGTAATCGGGAATTTTTGGAGCAACACGACTTGGAAACACCCCTTTGTTATAGTCGTCCCTACTGTGCGATCGCTGATGCGCCCTCACAAGTCAGTGATCACTGATCACTTATCCGATGTGAGTTTTCAGTTCACCGATTACTGGTCCCTCTTAGGTTTAGCGGGTAAAATGTATTCTAAGATACATTCTTCCTAGCAAGCGAGTGGAAGGAACCACAGAGACACAGGGGACACAAAGATTGATCGATCCTCTGTAAGTTAAACTGATCACACAGAACCTAGAAAAGCCACTAACTTTTGGATACGATGCACAGTTAGCATTCATAACCTTGATTCAGCAACGCCGAGATTTTTGGAAACGTACCAGGCACAGATTGAAATTGTGAGTCTAAGTGCGGTCGCCGATCTTAATAAGCTACATTAACAACAATACTTAAAGAGAAGGCTTAAAATGGTTAAATCAACTTTGTACACGACAGCAAAAGTCCTACCGGGAAATAGAATTGAAATTGAATCTCCAGAACTGACTGTAGGACAAACTGTTGAGGTAGTTATTTTGCTTGAAGAAGTTAGTTCTGATTCTTCTACCACGGAAGATATCTCTCCATCCTTAAAACAGCGTCTTGCTTTTCTGAAGTTACCAATGACTGAACGGAGGAATATTCTCAAAAGTCAAGCCGATATAATGCTCTCTCACTATCAAAAAGATTCTGAATGGCAGCAGTTAATGGCAGGTGACATCATTGAGTATTAACCCTGAGCTGCCAAAACGTGGAGAAATTTGGCTAGTCAACTTCGATCCTACTGTGGGTGCAGAAATCACAAAAGTGCGTCCTGCTGTCGTCATCAGTTCCGATTCAGTAGGAAAGCTTCCTATCAAGCTTATTGCTCCTATTACAGACTGGAAAACCTATTTTTCGGCAAATTTCTGGCACGTTAAAATTGAACCTAACAGTATCAATGGATTGAATAAAGCTTCTGCAATTGATACTCTTCAACTAAGAGGGGTGGATTTACAAAGGTTTATTCATAAATTAGGAAGCGTTTCTGAAATTACAATGCTGGAAATTGTAGCCGCTATTGCTACTGTAATCGAATTTGAGGTCTAACAAATCATTGCACCCGTCCATGTGTTAGATAGCTCGTAATCATGTAAACCTAGTATAATGTGTGCTAACTGAGATTAACAAAATGCAGTGCTACTCTGACGGGAATAGCCTCGGTGATTTGGGACTTTACATAAAAAGGTAGTGCGATGCCGAAGGCACTGCGTAGCGGATCGCAATCTTGTAGGGTGCGTTTCCTAATATGGCTCTTACTGCTCCACTAATAGATTTTGGGGAACGCACCATGCACATTGATTGAAACTGTGGGTTAAAGTGCCTTGTCGAAGCCACTAGCAAATCAGGTTATACTTCATCTTTCTGAGAAAGTCTCTCAATTTCAACTCACCGCAACCCTGGCACTGGCATCATTGCCAAACACATCCACTAACTGGACAGCGATCCCTCGTTTCCCTGCTGCCAACCCCGGTACAGTCTTAACGAGTGATTGAGATAGTCAACAGCTTACCGCTACTTAGCGGTTAATTTTGGGGATTCTAAGGGAGAATGATGTAATAACATTAATTGATTTTCTTGTAAGATTTCGATAGCATAAGCAAGGCCATAAGTATCGCTAAATTCAACTTCAAAAACATTTGGCTCATAGACTTCTACAATTGTTCCCACTTGCCCGCGATATAATCCTAATTGGGGTAAGTCTTCTAATAAAGCAACCACATCTCAGAGTTTCATTTCCTTATCTCCTTATCTACTTAAAGTACATAACAAGTAACTAAACGGGGAAAATTTTCATCATTTCTGATTATCCAAACCCTGGGAATAATAGTCGTTTTGTTTTGATGATTTAGGGGAAAGTCATTAACGAAGGCAGGGGGCAGGAGGCCGTTTTTGTAACGGGGATTTATGCCCCGCTCCCAAAACTTTTCGCCTTAAGGCGAGGTTTTAGACCCGATTTTTTCGATAATATACTTTTGTCCATATTCCCACTTCTGCAAGAAGTCTGTGGATAGCTTGCCCTGAGTAAATAGGGCTTGCTGAATAAATGTGAAATGTAGGCAAGGTAAGGGTTTTGTGGCTTTTCTCGCGAAACAGGTGCAAGATTTTGAGAGAATCGTGGTTCAAAACCTTGCGTCTTCATCGGCCCGCGTCGGTGTAGGGGCGAAGCATTCGGGCAATAACCTATCGGTGAAACCAGAGATTTTCTATCCGAATGCTTCGCCCGTACTTTTTCAGCAAACCCTAAATACTGATGTCTGATGCACAATGTGGAAATTTATTATCGGTTTCTTGCATTATGAGAGAGGACAAAAGCGAGAAAGTCTGACATTCTTAGGATAGGTAGCACGAAAATCGAGGCCATTTCTCACGATGCAAGCTCTGCTAGAAAAAGCTCAGATAGCGTTGAATAAAAAGGACTGGGAGACAGTAAACGCCAGCATACAGCGACTTTTACACCAAAAAGATGCTTTTGAATCGATTATTAACGATGAAATCCTCGATTTAGCCCTAGAAGCTTTACAACAATGCGATTTTCAACAGCGATGGGAGATAGCGAAACTATTTCCTCAAATCGGGCAATCGGCGATCGCTCCTTTAATTGCCCTGTTAGAATCCGAGGAGCAAGATGGGGAAATGCGCTGGTTTCTGGCGAGAATTCTCAGTCAATTTGACGATCGAGCCTGTATTCTCGCTCTCAGTCAATTATTGCAAAGATCGGAGGAGGAGGAACTCAGCCAAATGGCTGCAGCCGCTTTAGCTAATATCGGCAGTTCCGCGATCTCTAGTTTAGCGCAATTACTGACGGACTCTAATACCCGTTTTTTAGCCGTACAAGCTTTATCACAAATTCGCCGGCCAGAAATTATCGAACCGCTTTTAACCGTAGTTAAGGATCAATCTAGCGCCATTCGGTCGATGGCGATCGAAGCTTTAAGCAGTTTTCACCATCCCCAGATTACTGCGATTATCCTCGATGCTTTACGGGATCCGGCCATCGAGGTGCGACGGGAAGCAATTAAAGCTAGTAGTTACCTGGGGACGAATTATCCCCAAGCAGATTTAGTTAACCATCTGCAACCTCTGTTATTTGATATCCACCTCGAGATCTGTCAAGAAACGGCGATCGCTCTCGGTCGTATCGGCACAGCAACCTCAGCCAAAGCTTTAAATCCACTGCTGCAATCTTCCTTAACTCCCGATAGTTTAAAATTAACTGTAGTGCGAGCATTGGGCTGGATCGAGGATGGAGAAGCTTTAAATTACCTAGAAAAGGCTTTGTATAGCGAAAATGTCCTAATTTGTCGGGAAATTATTGCTATTCTCGGCTGGCAAACCTCCCAGAAATTACGCCAACAAGCAGGGGAAATTCTCAGTAAATTTTATCACTCCCGTCCAGCGCTCTTCACTGATACGGGAGTTAAACAGTCTCTAGCGATCGCTTTAGGAGAATTAGATCGGGATAATAAAGGTATTTTGCTGACTTTAGCAGCCGATGGAGAAGCAATCGTCCGTCTCCATGCTCTCAGCGCCCTGAAAAAGCTAGATCATGGGAATATCTAGGGTTTGCTGAAAAAGTTTTTCGTGGGGGTAAGGTTTGGGGTTTTACCCATTTTCACTTAGATAATTCGGTAGTTAGCCTACACAAAGTCGCATAGTTAACCTTATCTTCTTTGGTAGAGTCCATCCAAAATCTTAAACATTTATTCCTGATGAACTGTCCCACTCTTATAGCCGCTTGAATGGCTATTTCTTGGTGTGAATTGGTTTTTAACTTAAACTCTATAACTCCCATCGATTCGACCTTTCAATATGTTATGCTATGATTATAGCAATCCACTGTACAAAGTGTCGTGTCAAGGGCATGAAAGCTGATTATTTTAGGACTCGTAGGGCTACCTTTAACCTCACCGTTCACATAGTCCTTGTTATCAAATATCCCAGAAAGGTTTTTCAGAAGGCGCATCTGGAATTTTTGAGGGGAGCTTTTCAAAACATGGCTGAGAAATGGAATGGGTCGATAGTTGAGTTAAACGGAGAGTCAGACCATGTTCACATTCTTCTAACTACCCACTTCATAAACTGTTAAGTGGATTAATAGCCAACTTAAAGTCAACCTCTTGCAAACTTATGTGGGACAACTACCCTGACCATTTGAAAAAGATTTATTGGAAAGACAAGCGAGTATTATGGACGGGGGCATATTTTCTGGCCATAGCGCACCTAAATTAAATGTAAAAATCCTCCGTTTGCCGTCGTGATACACTTGACTTCTAGAGCCTACCCGTTCACAAATCAATTAGGCGCACTATGGTTGTGGTGGTATCACAATAGACCAACTTAAAAAATATGTCGAGAATCAGGATTCCCCCAAATATTAGCTATGCTTCGCTGTTTTATATTGGTCGGTTTTTCATCTCCGAGGTGAAACCGAGAGCCTTCAAACCGACATTTCAGGTAAAACACGAGTTTTAACGATATTATCGTTTTCTACCCACCAAAAAACCGCCGATACCTAAAGCAATAATTCCTAAAACAGTTGAAGGTTCAGGAATCAGGACATATTGAACGGGGCCTGAACCGCTATCATTATTAGCTCCAATATAGGAAAAAGTAGCCTCAGTAGTACCAAAAGCGGGAATTAGAGAGAATTCTGGAGTAAAACTAGACGTTGAAAAATTCAACCCTAGAAGGATACCATCTAAAAATTCCACAGTAGGATTAGAGTCCGCATCAACAGCAGTAAAAGTCGAGCCTAAAAAGTTCAAATTTACTTGAGACGCATCTAGACTTTCAAAGCCTGAACCGGTTAAGGGCGAATTATCATAGCTAAAGGTACCCGAAAAAGTTTGCCCTGTCAATAAACCATTTTGGATAGTTCCAGCTAGATTGTAACTTACGATAGCTGCTTGAGCAGGATTGACTTGCTGAACTGCAAGACTTAAAACTACCCCGGAAGTAATCACTGCGTTGCGTTGCCAAGAATTGATCATTTTGTCCTCATCCAATAAGATGTGCTGAAAATATTAGGGTTGAAAGGTGCGCGTTTGATGAGTCGCGCCCCTCAATTTAGTTAGTTAGAGAGCCTAACTAAAGATGAAATTAGCTTCAGTCAAGCTAGATGCATTAATTCCATTGAGAATCGCCACATCTTTTGTAAAAGCTCGAATAATGGTATTTGCACCCGCTTGACGATAATCCCAATCCGTGCCGCGAGAACCAAAGCTTAAGCTAGTAGAGAAGAAACCAATCAGATCCCCCTGATTTGCTTTGTAATCAGCAATGATATTAGGATTTGCTGGTAAGAGCGCATCATTTTCTGTAATCCAGAATCTATCCTGACCGGTACCCCCAGTGACGATGTTATTACCACCGCCAGAACCCAAGAAAAGCACATCATTGCCGACACCCGTATCGATACGGTTATTGGTTCCTGCGCTAACGGTGTCATTGCCCGAAGCGGTACGGATGTTATTACCACCGACAGCAAAGCGAACGTTTACAGTGTCATTCCCGCTTCCCGTATTGAGAAGTTGGTTATTGCCGATAAATTGTCTGCCATCGCGCGCAGCCGCGTTAAAAGTATCATCACCGGTGGTTCCATTAATGGTTGTCAGCAAAGGTGTAATACCATCGAGAACCGTATCTTGACGGAAACCGAGGCTTTGAATCCTTCGATCTTCTGATTGGGGAGTATTAGCCTGGTTGAAGGGCTGTTGTCCGTTGTTATTGTTGTAAAAAGCCGAAAGATACTCGGCAAAGGCATCCTGTATCCGTCCGGGTCGGAGATTGGCGTTCCCCAGAGAATCGGGTTCGCCAAAATCGGTTAAGCGTCGGATATTCTGGATCACCGTGGGATAACTATCACCGCCATTTGCCAGGAAACCTTGCGTGACAACACTAAAAACGGTGTCAGAAGCAACCACTAATCGCCCATTTTTCACAATGGTTTGGACACTATTGCCCGTTGCATCTGCCAAGGCGAGACTGCGAATCCGTTGAGTGGTTGGAGCGTTGGGGTCATAACTAAAGTTAAAGCCACCAATTTGACCGAAACGACCGTTCCCCGTTTCCACTGAAGAAATCATGTGTTCGGCCAGTTGGAGAAATCCAGTGGCGTTCACTGTACCGACAACTAAATCGCCATCGAACCGTAAGGAATTGGAAATATCAAGTTGAGAGACATCCCCTTCCTCTTTGCCCACTTCGGGATTCGCTTGAGGTGGCAGGGTGATCAGATCGCCCGTTATTTGTTCAACCGCAAACTGTCCGATCTGATCGCGAATCGAACCTCCATTGGTAAAGGAGATATCGATCTTGTTAAAGCCAGGTAGTAGGTTATGCTGGTTCAAATAGGCTTCGGCGTAGAAGTCTTGAGCATCTGCGGTCAAGTTACCTAAATTGGTCTCTTGGGTGCGTACATCCCCCCGAACTCCGTTGAGAAAAACTTTCGTTTGACCGAAAATATTGCCATCTTGTTGGTTGACAAAGGACTGCACCCCATCAACAATGTTAACTATATCTTGATCGGCTTTAGCTCTAACTTGATCAAAGGTAGTAATGGTCTCATCGTAGAGGCGATCGACTCCCCGGATATCGGTGGCGTAGGGACCGCTATCGTCTCCAATCGTGCTAACTACGCCCTTATAATCAAAAGTGACGACTAATTGATTTAAATAGCGGTAATTGGCAGCTGAATTGACAAAAACAACCTTGTTATCCCCACTGCCGTACACTTGAGGGAAGGGTTGGAGTAACTGTCCGTTATTCTGTTGGGTTTCATCTTCCCGTAAGGGAGGAATGCCAGTCTCCGAGGACATAAGTTGGTGAGAACCACCACCCAAGAGCAGATCGACCCCTAGTCCCAAAGCCGCCATTTTCTGGGCTAAAGCGATTTCAATGCGGGATTCTTGCAGGTGAGTCATCAAAATAATCTTATTGATGCCCCCATTGCTTAAAGCTCGGACTTCGGGGGTAATGTTGCGGATGATGGAGTCCACTTGCTCATCCACGGAAGTCGTTCCGGTAATCACGTTGCCGTTGCTATCCCGGGTCGTCACCTCGATCGCTCCCGTATCGGCGATCGATTTGAGATAGGGGGTAACAATGCCGATAATTCCCACTTTTTCGCCGTTAAAGTCCTTAACCACGCTTCCGGTTAGGGTATTGGGTAAAGGCGCTCCCCCGTTAGCGACCACGCTTAAACCGTTGGGAAGAGTAGCCTTGCTGTAATCGAGGTTATTGGCTAGATAGGGGAATGCCGCTCCCGGATAGCCTCCAGCTCCGATACCGACACCGCCATTCTGTCCATTAACCCAATTAGGATTCGGGGCAACCAAGTTGAGGAAGGAACCAGCACCACCGCTAAATTCATGGTTGCCCACCGAGGCCACATCCCAGCCTAATTCATTGTTAATCAGGATGTCGGCGATGCCTCCTTGCTCGGCCTGTGGATTACCCGTTTTGTTATCGTAAATATCGCGGCTGGCATTAAAGAAGGGACTGGAAATGTAAACATCTCCCGTAGTTAATTTCAGCGTATTGGCGTACCGGTTATCCAAGGCATTCATCACCGCCGAAAATCCAATAATATCTCGGAAAGCCGGAATCCCGGCTTCTTGATCGGAGGTTTGCAGAATTTGTAGGGTAAAACTCTGGGATTGTTGCGGCAAGTTGAGGGTTGCAAGAATGGGTTCGTGATCGGCGGGCTGATCGAGAAAATCCACGTTGACATGAACAATGTCATACTGGGCATCATCGGCAAGATTATTAGTTACCAAAACGTGGTCTAAGGCTTGGGAGTTACCTTGGAAGTTGAAGGTGGCGCGATCTCTGACATCCACCAGGGTTCGAGAAAGATTGGTTAGCACCCCACCACTGAGGATTTGCTGGAACTCTTCAAAATCAAAGCCGTTCAGATCTCCCAAAACCACCACGTTAGCATTGGGATCATCTGCCAGAATCTCGTCGACTTCGCTATTGAGAATCTTAGCTTGATTGGCTCTTACGTCCGCGCTTCCAATATTGGGGGGTTGAACATTGCCAAATAAACTATTGCCACCGCGTCTGGAGGTTAAGTGATTGTTAATTACCGTCACTTCCTGTCCGTTAAACGTAAAGGTGGCGACTAGAGGCTTGCGACTGCTGGTAAAAGCACCATCATTACCTGGTGTGGCGACGGGGTCGGTGATCCGTCGCAGGGAACCTTGTACAAAGCTAACGCGACTGGGGTTATAGAGATAGCCAACTCGAATATTAGTACCAGGCGCACCCCCATCTTGATTATTGACGGGATTGATATTCAGGAACTGGTAGGTAGGGCCGCCCGCGGCCTTGATTGCGTTGATTAAAGCCTGATAGGTTAAATCCGCCGCTACCGTACCATCGTCGATCGGGCCGTTGTTGTCTTGAATTTCCTGAAGTCCGATAATATCGGGAGCTCTCAGGTTATTGAGGATTTGATTGGCGAGTACGCCGAATCTCTGAAGGCCACCAGGGTTCGATTCAGTGGGATTGAGATTTTCCACGTTATAACTGGCGATTGTTAGCTTATCTGCCGTGCCTATTAGATTCGTCACTTCCCGCTGCAATCCGCCAGAAGTCGCTGTAACTGGTTCGGTTACTAAGACCCGGTAGTCACCGAAGGCGTAATCAACTACCCCCGTCAGATTCCCTAGGAGATCGCCCACATTAACTCCTGGCAGGACTGTGGCGCTGATTTGAATCCGTTCGGGGTTGAAATCATCAGGAGCGATGCCAATGCCACTGCGACTGTTGATGCCAGTGGCATCAGCCCCTCGATTCGCCACCGTCCATATTGAATCCGAGCTAGTAGGTCGGATAATCGTCGGACTGACCGCCATGGTATCCTGTACCGTTACCCGCATTCCTTCCAAGCTTTCATAGAAACCGATACCAGTATTTAAATCTAAGGGAATGTCGGAGGTGTCAGGGGAGAAGTTCTGTCCTGCGATGATTTGGTTGGGGGGTACGCGACCTCCCTTTCCGATGAGAATGGGGGCAGGTAAGGGATTGCCCGAACTTACCACTTCGATTGTGTTCGTGTCTCTATTGGCAGCAATTTGTGTGGTACTGAGAACAGTAAGGTCGGGTACGCTTTTGCCGTCTATTTTAACATTCGGTCGATTTTCCTGCACCTGTCCACTGACTCGAACCGATGCGCCAACCGTGATATTGAGTCCGTTTACACCGAGGTCTCTCGATCCCGTAAAGACGAAGATACCTTCCGAGGTTAGCGGATTGTCGTCTGGATCGGGGTCTTGTAGGTAAAAGCCATTACCATTAGTAGCGAACCCCGTGACGATTCCGGCTACACCGCTCACCAGATCCCGCTCTTTTTCCGATACTAATCCAAATCCCTGAATGTCGCGGATGCGGAGATCTGGCGAAATCTCGCCCGTGTCCGGGTTGTAAAAGGTTGTCTCGGCTATGTTCTGGTCGTTGTAAGTATCGTAAGGATCATCGTATTCCTCAGTATCATCTTGTTCGAGAAGAAGTAACTCTAGCGCGGGTTCGCTACCGCCCTCTTCGTTGGTAACATCCAGTAGTCTTTCCTGCACCATTCCACTGACTTGAACCGACGCTCCAACGGAGAGATTCAGTCCGTTTACACCGAGGTCTCGCTTGTTCGTAAAGACGAAGATGTCCTCCCAGGTTCGCGGATTGTCGTCTGGATCGGGGTCTTGTAGCTGAAAGCCATCACTGGTGATCGCCGTAACGATTCCAGCTACATCCCTCACCGGCGTCCCTGTCATGTCCGATACTAATCCAGTTCCCTGAATGTCGCGGATGGGGAGAGTTTCCGAAAAGGTGGTCTGGGCTATGTTCAGGTCGTTGTAAATATCATCTTGTCCCAGAAGAGGCAACTCTAGTGCGGTTGGATCGGTAATAGTAATCATCACTTTCTTGTCCTTTGTATCTGGATAAATTACACTCGCTCCGTTTATTTCGTCCATCTGGGACGATGGGGAGTATCGAGCAAAAGTCCGGCGTGCCTAAAAACACAGGTAGAAACAGACGAATAATTTCTGATTCCGTAGACTATAGAGTGGTATTCATCGAATACCGACTTTTTTTCTACAACCTGCGGTGATAGGATCCAGAAAATTTCTAGTGCGAAAAGCACTTAAAATCATAGACCCAGAGACAATGCTATAGGACTTGCTTTAATATCTAGATAAAATAAGATTAAAAAATCGTAATTAGTCACAGTGACAAGCAGGGCTTATTGAGAATAGAGTAACTCATCAGCCCTAAATGGATGGTGAAAATTTTTTGATTTTGATTATTTGGTCAAATTTTTATCAAAAAATAAGATGGCATTGCTAGGGCATTTATGCAGCAAAACCACCTCCTAGATAAGAGCTACAAAATTTATAAATTGTCAGGGTTTTTGGCGAGTACCAGAAGATGGGTAAAGTGAGAATTGCTGCAGGGCATTCAACCGAAATTTTCGGTAAAGGACTTAGGCTCTAATAATGTACCCAATCATCTGGCGAATCCTTGAAGAACTTAAAGAAAGCGACTGTATAGCTAGTATTCTATTTCTGTGCGAGTCCCTTATAGAACAATCGAAATCCCCACTAGAATCAGGGGAATCACAAAAAATACGCCAATGAGGTAGGCCAAGGCAATGAGCTTATTCTCACTTGCTGCTGTCGCCAAGCGTTTTGCCCCAATCACGGGCAACGGACGCAGGTAGGGAATGCCGAAAATCAGCAAAACTCCAAACAGGTTAAAAAACAAGTGTACCTTGGCAATCTCTAGAGCGGGCAACGCCCTTTCCCCCGTGACAGCCGTAGCTGCCAGCAGGGAAGTCACTGTCGTCCCGATATTAGCACCGAGGGTAAAGGGATAAATAACATCAAGTCCAAACACGCCGGCACCGGCGAGGGGAATCATCAAACTGGTGGTTGCCGAAGAAGATTGCACCAGGATGGTGACAAATATACCCGCCAAAATTCCAGCAATCGGCCCTCTGCCCAGAGCGGTTTCAAGGATATCTTTCGCTCGACCCATCATCAATTGCTTGAGCAATTTGCCCAGGAAGTACACTGATGCAAAAACTAAGGCAATGCCAAGGAGAATTTGCAAAATGCCGTTGTAAGGCTCGGGTAGAAAGCCTGTTGCGCTCCGAATCGAATCGCGGACAGGTCGAATCATCGCACCCACTAGGTCAAAATCGTCCACGCTTATATCTTTGTTGCCTAAGAAAAGGTTGGCAGAAGCCCGACTGAGGAATTCCAGGGGATGAAATAGGATCTCTAGGGGGAAAAAGATCAGCGCCGCAAAGAGATTGAACAGATCCAGCACAACGGATGCGGCAAAGGCTTGTTTAAACTCTTCCTTGCTGCCTCCTACAAAGCCTAAGCTAGCAATGCCATTGGTAATAGAGGTACCAATATTGGAACCCATAATCATGGGAATTGCGATGGGGACGGGCAAACCGCCCGCTACTAGACCGACGATAATTGAGGTTGTGGCACTGGAGGACTGGACTAAGGCAGTAGAAATAATCCCGACCACGAGTCCCACAAATGGGTTTTCGGCAAAGGCAAAAAGCTGCTGTGCCTCATCGCCAAAAGTGGTTCTAAAGCCTCTGCTAACAACTCCAATACCGACAAGCAGTAGGTAAACTAAGGCAAGAACAGCCAGCCAGGAAAGAAACGGTTTTCTTGGGCTCGTCGTTGGTGATAGAGGTTTATGAGGTGATGGATCCATAAAAAAAGAACCTCCGTATTGTTATCAATTAAAATGTCCTATTTGTGGGCGTTGAGTGACTTGCCCCGCTCGTGTCAGATTTATACACTCGCAAAAGTTATTTTTTCCGATTGCAACATGGCAAGCATCTTCCCATGACAAGGTTAAGAAAACTTCCTAGGCAAGGTTAAGAAAACAGATAGCTGGTCTTTCTTTTTAAGAGCAACGTTGACCTTCCCCGAAAATACTGTAGCGATTTATATAACTTCTTCCCATTTCATCGAAAATTTTGGGTCTGAAACCCCGTCGTTCTACGACGGCTTTACCGTTAAATACTAGCGCATTTACCAAATATATGCTAAAATGTGAGACATGGAAAAAGCCTATTCTTACCGATTTTACCCCACACCAGAACAAGAGTCGCTATTGCGACGCATTTTGGGCTGTGTAAGATTAGTTTACAATAAAGCTCTCCTTCTCAGAACACAAGCATGGTACGAAAGACAAGAAAGAGTAGGATATGCTCAAACGTCTTCAATGCTAACTGATTGGAAAAAACAAGAAGAATTAGACTTTTTAAACGAAGTAAGCTGTGTACCTTTACCCCAAGGGTTAAGACACCTACAAACAGCTTTCACTAACTTCTTTGCTGGTCGTACTAAGTATCCTAACTTTAAGAAAAAACATCAAGGAGGAAGTGCCGAATTTACCAAATCTGCTTTTAAATTTAAAGACAGACAAATCTATTTAGCCAAATGCACAGAACCTTTACCTATTCGCTGGTCAAGACAAATCCCAGAAAGCTGTGAACCAAGTACAGTAACAGTCAGATTACATCCTTCTGGACGTTGGCATATCTCAATAAGATTTGATGACCCAACAATTAAGCCTTTACCAGTAATAGATAAAGCCATAGGAATTGACTTAGGAATTAGTAGCCTAGTAATTACCAGCGACGGCGATAAAGTATCTAATCCTAAGCATTTTAAGAAACATTATCGGAGACTGCGAAAGGCCCAAAAAAGCCTTTCTGGAAAACAGAAAGGCTCAAAAAATCGAGAAAAGGCAAGAATCAAAGTAGCCAAAATTCACGCTCAAATCACCGATAGCAGAAAAGACCATTTACACAAGCTAACCACTCAATTAGTTCGTGAAAACCAAACGATTGTAGTTGAGAATTTAGCCGTCAAGAATCTGGTCAAAAACCCGAAATTATCTCAGGCAATATCTGACGTTAGTTGGGGAGAAATTACCCGACAATTAGCCTATAAATGCCGCTGGTATGGGAGAAATTACATCGAAGTAGATAGATGGTTTCCTAGTTCTAAGCGGTGTAGTAATTGCGGGTATATGGGATTGTCCAGACTGTGAGACGCACCATGACCGAGATATTAACGCTAGTAAAAACATTTTGGCTGCAGGACTTGCGGTGTCAGTCTGTAGAGCGACCATAAGACCAGAACAGATTTACTCTGTTAAGGCAGGTGCGGAACCCCGCAAGGGAAAGAAGCAGAAACCTAAATCGTGAGGTTTGGGAATCACCGTCCGTTTACGGCGGTGAGGATGTCAACGTTTTACCGCAATAATAACCGGAACCATCACAGCCGCAACAATCCCGGCCGCAAACCCATTATTGTATAAATTCAGTCCAGCATGGTTGAAGCCAACGGTGAGGGCTGCCGAGGAATGCAAAAATCCAGCCACAATTCCCCATTGCCAACCAAACTGACCCGAAATCGGGGCAAGGGTGGTACCAAACAGGGTTGCCAGCACAATCGCCGGATCATTAATATTCCAGGGTTTAGCTAGGGAACCCAGAAAAATGCCAGCCATAATCGGCACAATGTTGAATGGGTGTTTACCAAAGGCTGCAAACCCGACGATGGTTAAGATGCCACCGATAGTCGGTCCATTTAAATCCCCTCCAATCACCAGCAAGTAGGCAAGACCGAGCAGTCCGCATAGGCCCATATTTACCATGGTTGCTCCAAGACCAACGATGGCAACAAAATCACTGGGGGCCTGTCCCGATAATTTTACAAGTGTGGATAATTGCCCGAGCGATTGGCGATCCAGAAAAATGCCCACTATCAGCATGGATAGGAAGAGAATGACCAGAAAACCAGTCAAGATCCCCTGATTTTCTGATGTCCAAATCATAACCGGGTCAGGAACATAGCCGTAGGATTTATAGAGCGCAACGACTAGGGTACCGATAACACCTGCTGTGAACCCAATGTTGTAGAGATTGAACCCAGCATGAGCCTTGAATAATTGGGTGGCGACGGGCGATAGGATAAAGCCAAGCAGCACGGCGGTGAACAGGGCAAGCGGAATACTGACGCTACGCGAAATCGCAGTACTGTAAAGAATCTCCGAAAATATAGGGGCCAGAGCACAGCCGAAGAAGGCGATATTAATATAAGCGGCAAATGACTCATTTCGGAATTTTGCATAAAGCCAGACTCCAGCAATGATTGGCCAAACATTCAACAGGTTTTTGCCGAACAGGCTGAATCCGAGTAGTAGAAAGAGACTTGCGATTGAGGCACCAGAGATAGAAGCTTGGGTGATGCGGTAGAGGAGGCAAGCGAGGCAAGTTAGCAGCCCAGCGTTGACGAAAGCCGCTCCTATTCCTCCCACACCAATGTAATCGGTAATTAGAGCATCGCGGGTGGTGATGATCTCAATTAGTCCATTCAGAATCTCACCTGGTGATGACATGAGAAAACCGAAGACAATGAACGCAAGACCGTAGGAGGCAACAATCCCCAGAATCAGACGATTAGAGGGCAGTTGACTTGGTAATTCAACCCCTGCACGTTTTGTATTCATGCGTTTTATGCAATGTGGTTAAGCGGAATATTAAAAGGGTTTGACCTCAGATTTTATCTCATTCTGGCAGGACTTTCTAAGACAGGACTTAGATAAATAGTTTATTTTTTGGAAGTCCATTAGGAAATGGATCGCTCATAGAAAAAAGAACTTCTGTACCGATCAGCGATCGCTGATTTAAGGTCTTTGTAGGAAGATTAATTCTTCAACGGGGAAGAAATCATAGTAAGTACCTAAGCAAAATTAATTACACATATCTAACCACCTCTTGCCTTTTGCCTTTTGCCTATCTTGACTAAAAAATTAATTTTGCACGACTACTTATTGACCTTGATTAGCTAAAACTGCGATTAAATGGAGACGAGCATCAGGTTCAATGTGTAATCCTTCCCAGGGGACAGCAATTTCCAAACATTGATCAAGACAAAAACCACTTGGTATGTTATCGGTGAAAGTTTCTGGCTATTGTCGGAAAATATCAGGAAAATTTCGGTTTTTTGTCCCCTAGGGGTTGCCTAGACGCAAAATTTCGTTACAATGAACAGTTGTTCTGGCCGCAATTAATGTTATAGTCATTTCAGATAAGTCTGATACACTCTAGACTGGTTAAACCCTTACGAACTCTGGCATTGATATTCTCAATCTTAATTGAAATGACTATAATGGTTGGAAATACTAAGATTTTTGCCAGCCACAAGAACACTTCGGCGCAACCGACAGAATGCACCGAAAAGAGCTAACCGAGAAGCGGAGCAACTGTGGTTAAGCCAGTCCGTTGGGTATCATAAAAAAAGAACAAAAATGTACAAAGACGATATTCTGAACCTGATTAAGCAATGCCCATTTAATATTGATACTGAAATACAAATATCTGGCCGTCCACCAACCACGGCCAATTCTGAATTCCTTACTAACAAGGAACAGGGCGATTGGGCTGAACAGATTGTTTATAAATCAATCAACAATTTTTCGGCGGATTATTTTGCTGTTCAATATGGACGATCCGATTCAATATCTGCTGGGGACGAAGGCTTTGCTGATTTTTATACAGAATACCAAAGGGAACTAAATACAATAGGAAAAAGACCAGATATTTTGATTTTCAAATCATCTGATTTTCCCTACAGAAATGTTGATATAAATAACGATAACTATGTTAAAAAAGCAGTAATTGCTTTAGAAGTAAGATCGAGTTCCTTTCTTATTGAAAAATATACAACATTCATGAATGAGAGACAGAATAATGCGATAAACAGGTGTGGAGCAATTCAAAAGGAAATATTAAATAGCTCTCTTGGTGAACTGCTAAAACGTAAAAATAGTGAGATTTATAAATTTATAGAAGCAGCGACAGATGAGACATTTAAAGAATTGAACTTTAGGCTTCCTTCATGGTCTTCAACCTCAGAACTCAGAGATTTGACAAAGCTTTTAAAGGAGTTGAAAGAAAGCATAAAAACACTTCATAAGAGAGACTATTTAAGTATCACTCCGAAAATGGAAGATATTGCTCTTGTAAATAGGTGAATACAAAAATATAATGTGAAACATTTCTATTTACAGGTCTTTTTTGATAAAGCCTATGTGATTTCGTTCCGAGACATCCTTGAACTCGTTTCCAACGACGAAAATGAAGGAAACAATTTTTCAATCGAGCGGGATGTAAAGAACCAAGGGAAGACAACAATAAAGATAAATGTAAAAATTGGCAAGGAAGTTATAGGACGAATTGATATGCCAGAGCATAAATCAGCTATGAAAGAATTAGATAGGGGACGGCTTCTGTTTTATGTAACATTTAAAGGGGGGCAAGGATATCTTGATAACAACCTATTTATGAGAGATGTTATTAATGCGTGAATCTGAGTACATACAAAATACGCCGATCAGCCATAGGAAAGACTACGGACAATTTTTTACACCTCAACTGGTATCTCGTCTTATGGCTCAATGGGTTTTGCGAGACGAGCCGGAAACCGTTTTAGATCCCGCATTTGGACTGGGGGTTTTTTACGATGAAATGATGAAACTCAAACCAAATAATCAGAGCCAATTTATAGGATATGAAATAGATAAAAATATTTTTTCTTACTTGCATGAACTTAATAAGCAAACGAATCTCAATCTATATAATTCTGACTATCTAGAGACTGAACCAAGCCAATATGATGCAATTATATGCAATCCACCTTACATGAGATTTCAAAAGTTTCTGAATAGACATGATGTCTTACCGATAATTGAGAAGCAAATCGGCAAAAAACTCATTGGTTATTCTAATATTTCGTCAGTTTTTCTTGTTAAAGCCTTAAATGAACTTAAAGAAAATGGTAACTTGGCTTTCATTATGCCCTTTGAGTTTTTCAATACTGGCTATGGCAAAGAAATAAAAAAAAGCCTTCTTGATAATTATTTATTAAAACAGATAATTATTTTTTCAAACGAAAAAGAAATCTTTCCAGACGCTACTACAACAGTATGTGTGCTACTTTGCAAAAAAGATAGAATTAAAGAGCCGATTAAGATTACACAAATTGAGTCTGGTGATAACCTCGTGCAGATTTCGGATATTAGTGAATATTATCAGAAAATAATAGATGTCTCAGATTTGCCATTCAGTAAAAAATGGACACCTATTTTGATGTCATTATTTTCCGACAAAGTTGTGCCAAAAGACTTCGTTAGATTGTCAGTTTATGGTTCATTCACACGAGGTATCGCCACTGGCGCAAACGAATTTTTTGCCCTCAGTAAAGGCAAAATTATCAAATTAGGATTAGATGACAAATCTATTTGTAAATGCCTGACAAAAAGTTCTCAAATACGCCAGCCAGTTTTTACAGAAGAAGACTTCACAAATCTATATGATTTAGAAAAGCCAGTTCACTGCTTAAATATCACTTTTAGCGAAAGTCAAGAAACCCAAGAATACATAAAACAAGGAGAAGCCTTCGGATACCATGAAAGATACCTGACAAGAACGAGAACCCCTTGGTACAAAATAGAAAGCCGAAAACCTGCCCCAATACTATTTGGCGTATTTAACAGGGGACGACTTAAAGTAATCAGAAACCTGACGAATGCTATCAATTTTACCTGTTTTCATTGCTTCTACCCAAATAGGTTTGGTGAGCCATTAATAAATAAGCTCTTCGTTTATTTTCTGAGTGATATTGGTCAGGAAATAATTAAGTTGAACAAAAGAAGTTATGGTGATAGCCTAGATAAATTTGAGCCTGGAGATTTAAATGAATCTTTATGTCCAAACCAATCTCAATTTGGATTGATTTCAGAAAAAGAGGCGGAAAGGGTCATAGAAATTGCCAAAAATGATGAAAAAGAGGCAGTTGATAGGAGCAATGCTTTGATTGAAAGAATTGTCAACGCTCAACAAGTCACTGCAGCAATTATGGACAAGCATTTCAGCGATCAGGAAAAAAGTATGGGGAGAATGGGTTCTAGCTGACGGGGGGACAAGAGGACTGAAATCCTTACCTCATGAGCTTTCTGGAGCTTTCAATTGCAAAAGTTCTCCCCAATAGATTCCACGATAGTAATTTCTGGTAAGCTCGCTCCCATTCCCTATTCCAACCTGCATTATTCATGAAGATTAGCGAGAGAAAATTAAAGCCCCTGTGGACAAGACTTTAATCTTCACTTGTCCCCCTCTCAGGATTTAAGGTCTTTGCAGGAAGATTAATTCTTCAACGGGGAGGAAATCATAGTATTGACCTTGATTGGCTAAAACTGCGATTAAATGGAGACGAGCATCGGGTTCAATGTGTAATCCTTCCCAGGGGACAGCAATTTCCAAACATTGATTAAAAGAAGCTTTGGCACTACTAGGAACTCGTTGCCAGGTAAAATATTCTTGAGCAACTTCTAACCAAGTAAATTCCGTGATTAAATTAACTCCTAGATGATGATGATAACCGTAATCGAGGGGCGATCGAGGGGGAATATCTGCCAGGGGAATTGGACTTTGCAGACGATGCACTTGGTCATAATACCAATATAAATGCACTTCTGCGGGGATATCTTCTCCTAATTTTGCCCCCGGTTTCCAATCGAAACGCAGATAAAAATTGAGGTGATCCCAACCGAAAAAGAGCCTTTGTACTAAGGAAGTCCGGTGCATTGTACCACTGGCGCCGCCAATTTCGATCCGTCCGGCTTTATCCCAATCCTGTTCGTCCCCAAAACCGTCAATAATGGGGTGAATAAAGGCCAGTGGACGATTACTTTGTTTATCCCCGTGTTTTTCCACTGGTTCGAGCAAATAAGAGGGAATTGGCTCATTTAAAGCTTGATAAAGAGCGATTAGGTGTTCGCGGAAAAGTTGGTCAAAAATTGCGTCATGATTAGAAGAATGGCCATAACCAAACCACCAGAACCAATCGGAACCCTCCGCTGCATACAATGCTTCCCACGCATCGGGGTTATTATCTTCCGTCGCTTCCGGGTGATTAGCGAGGGTTTGACGGGCTAAAATTAGATATTCCCACGCCTTATTTTTAGCGGGATCGCCGATCCAAGTGGTAAAATTGGCATCGATCCAAGAGCCGCTATGGAGTTGATTGACAGGGATTTTAGCATTAGCCGGAAAGCGATCGAGATATTCCGAGACGGTGACTAATTCGATCGCTTGGTGGTCGCTTAAAAGTTGATACAGGTTCTCCAGGAAGGGTAAACCGTCTTGATGATAGCTTTCCCAGCAGTTTTCGCCATCTAGGGCAATGGTAACTAACCAGGGTTTTTCTAGGGTCGTGGTTTCTGCGTTGGTTTTTAGTCGTTCGGCGATCGCTTCTAGGTGTTTAACTAAGTCTATAGCGGCCTCTTGCGCTTTCATGCCACTATAGCTAAATCCGATCAGATCCGAGAGACGATGATCGCGGAAAACCATGGATAAATTGCCGTTGCTAGTTTCCAGAAGGTAGGGACGATAAAGCAATTCTGGTTCGCTAATATTGCCTTTTTCGTCGCGATGAAAGTAATGTCCCAAAGACCAACCTAACACCCCCTCATCGGAACATAACCACTGAAAACCCTGTTTAGCGACAGCGGGGAGAATCGCAGGACTAACGGATTGTTCCGAAGGCCAAAGTCCTCGAGGATGTTTATCAAAGCGATCAATGTAGATTTGCCAAGCTTTCTGGAGATGACGGTAAATATCTTCAGGATAGTGGAAATATTGGCGAGGAAGGGTCATATTCGGCACCGCTACCCGGCCGGCTTCCGAGTTGGCCAGCAGGGGTAAAATCGGATGGGTGTAGGGACTGGTGATGATTTCTAGTTGTCCAGTTTCCTGCATTAACCGATGTTGCGGCAAGATACGACGCAGAATTTGACGCTGTTTGGAGATAATTCGCTGGCGATCGCTTAAAGTGAAGTTTTTTCCCTGTTCTAACCAAGTAGCGATTTCTGGGTCACTGTGAAAGATAGGATCGATCCAAGCGAGGTTATGCCAAGCCAAGAGATCGCTATAATCTTGCAGATTCCAATGGCTAATACACCAACTATGACCGTTTTCCTGACGCTGTGCGTATAATTGGGCGTAACGGGGGTGCGGATCGATCAGGGTACGATGGTTCGCATCGAAAAAGTGTTCGAGGATAAAGTGTTTTTGTGCCAGGGTTAATTGCGCTTCCGGGGTGACGGTGAGAGCAAGATAGGGGTCTATAGCTAGTCCGTTGACGTAATCCTCTAATTGCAGGATTAAAGAGGGGACAAGGTTGACGGTTTGGTGTAATTTCGGGTAACGTTCTAGAATCAGGATTAAATCGAGATAATCTTTCACTCCATGCAGTCGCACCCAAGGTAAGCGATATTGTCCCGAAGCATCGGTGCGAGTTTGACAGGATTTGTAGAGGGGTTGGTGTTGATGCCAAATAAAAGCGACGTAGAGAGGATAGGCCATGATAATACCGAGAAAAAGTGCATATAACAGGCTTTTTGTCCGTTATTTAGATAATAATGGACAATAGAACCCATTCTAGATTCTTAAAAGTTGATTTCGGTCACTACCATAATCCTATCAACGGGTTTTGAGAGGGTATCGTCTCTTTGTATTTGTTAAAGGATCGGCTCCTCTGGTGGTGAGTATTGGGAGTTCAGCAGTAAGCTGTTCGTAATTTAAATTGCGGGCTCTCCTGGTTTTCCTGTATTAATTTTTGTTATGAATTAAAGCAAGCAAACAGCTTAACGCTCTTCTGGGACTCTGGGGGAGATAGAATTAAGATATATGGACTGAAATCAAGAGGTGGTATATGGTTAAGCCACGCCCAGCCCAACCAACGGTTAAATTCATTGATGACTACTGCGAAAACTATAGAGACTTATTTCCAGAAGTTAGAACTTTTGAATATTTCAAGTATCTACATCTGGGGCTAATTTCAGAGATAAAAAGGAAAACTTTACCAGCGATAGCCAAAGTAGTAGGATTGGAAGATGCCGAAGGATTAGATCACTTTTTAACTGAGGCACCCTGGTCAGTAGAAGAATTGAGAAATAGAAGATTGAAATTAATTCTCAATCTGATTAGGGGGGAAGAAATCATGGTAATTATCGACGAAACAGGAGATAAAAAGAAGGGGGAAACAACCGATTATGTCAAGAGACAATACATTGGTAATCTCGGAAAGATTGAAAATGGAATTGTAGCAGTAACGGCTTATGGTTTATTAAGAGGGATGACATTTCCTCTGATAGCTGAAGTTTATAAACCAAGAGAGAGATTAAAAGAAGAAGATCAATATAAAACTAAGCCACAAATCGGGGGAGAACTAATCAAAAAACTGAAAGAAATGGGATTTAAAATCAAGCTGGTGCTGGCAGACAGTGAATAGGGGGAAAGCGAGGAAAATTTTGTTAGTATCTTAAACAAAGAAAAGCTGGGCTTTGTGCTTGCGATTCGGAGCAATCACGGAGCGTGGGTGCCATCAGGGCAAAGAGTAAGATACAATAAATGGTAAGAGTTTGACAGAATATTCTCAACAGGCAAGATAGAAAAAAGGTACATAAGGGAGATTATCTTTGGCAAGAAAAGAGAAATCAAATATTGGCAAGTCACTAATAATAAAGAAACCCTACCAGAGAACTCAACTTGGCACATTATGACGAAAGTACCACAGATTAAGTATCAAGAGGTAGGCAACTTATACGGGTTAAGAAATTGGGTAGAGTACAGATTAAAACAGAGTAAAAATGAATTGGGTTGGGCAGACTTTCGAGTAACTGACTATAGCCGAATTGAAAGATGGTGGGAAATGGTCATGAGTGCTTCCTTAGTGGTAAGCCTACAGTCAGAACAACTAAGTGAATCGAAAGAAGCTAATTTAGATTTGGCTAACCCAGCTAAGGAAGAAATTAAAAAACATCCTTGGTGAAATCAAGGTAAGGGGGGGAAAATATCTTAAATAATCTACGATTATTTGTTCAACCTTTATGTTATTTCAATCTCTTAAAACCTTGGTTAGTCGTTGTTTTTAGTCCTCCAATAATTCGCTTGTTCTGTCAGTTATTTTCCCTTGGCAAAAGTCTTACAGTCTCTAAACTCTAGCTCTCTTATGGGGTAAGCCTTCAAGCTATCGCTAACTAACAGAAACCCGAAATTTGAGTTTTTATTAGAAAAAAAGTTAGCGATCACTTGTCAAGCAAGGGTTTCAGAATCTGGATTCGGTCAGGGATTTCCGAAAGTTCCAGAAGAGCGTTAGCTACTCCAATTCCGCGAGAAGCCCCTGTAATTAGAGCTTTATGGTTTGTTAAATTTGTCATAAAATAAATTCTCATAGTGAGTCATCCTTTGTAAGCATCTTTTCGATGTCTACAACTCAGAATGATGACAATTGAGCCTTGATCGTCAATTTCATAACGCACTCGATAATCACCTACCCTAAGACGATATTCATTGGCATAGCCTTTCAACTTTTTAACTCCCGAAGGACGGGGTTCGTCAGTCAGGAGAAGGATTTTTTCGTTCAGGCGAGTTTGCACATCATCTGGAAAGCTTTTCAACTGCTTCTGCACAGGTTTAGGGATGATGACTTCGTAATTCATGAAGCTTGTTCAGATTGATTAGTGATATATTCTTGAATAGTTTGATAGTCGCCTATCTGATAAGCTTTTCGTGCTTCCTCTACTTCAGCTAACACCTCTGGATCATTTTCCATGACATCTTCTTCTGCCTCAAAAATCTGATCTTCTATAATTTCCATAAGTTTTCGTTTCACTCCTAAATCAAGGATAGCAATTGCCTCGATTAAAGACTCTAAGGAAACTTGCATTCTAGCCATTACTATTTGTCCTCTAAGATTGGGTTAGCACAACAAACACAGTCACTCACTCAAAGTTAATCCGTTCCCGTTCGACCACTAAAGGCCTTTTTAAAATTCTCATGTGCATTAAGCCAATATATTCGCCAATAATGCCGATAAAAAATAGTTGCACAGAAGCGAGTAAAAATAGTCCAACCATGATTGGTGCGGTTCCTAAAGGAAAATAATCCCAGAACAATAATTTTGCGATTAAATAACCTAACGCCACTACCAGACTCAAGAGAGATAAAGCAAAACCCAAAAATGTAGCCATCCTCAAAGGAACATTCGAGTGACTGGTAATTCCCAGCATCGCCTCGCTATAGTATCGATAGAAGTTGTAACTACTAATACCCCGTTTTCGTCGTTGTTGTTGATACTCAAAAGAGAAACTTTCAAAACCTAACTCTTCAATGAGTCCCCTAAAATAGGGATAGGGATCGTTAATCTCTCGTAGAAGATTGATGACTTTCTGATCGTATAACCCAAAACCTGTAAAGTTTTTAGTAACTTTTATATCTGAAAGATTGTCCATTAAATAATAAAAAATTTGTCTGGCAAAATAGAAAAAAGCTCCTTCTTTCATCGGAGTTTTAACCGCCTTAACAACTTTATAGCCTTCTTCCCACTTCTTGACAAATTCTAGGATTAATTCGGGAGGATCTTGAAGATCCGCTACAATAGGAATAACCGCATCCCCGTAACACTGAAGAATACCATGGTAACCAGAACGAACAGGACCGAAATTTCTCGCATTGACTATGACCTTGACCCCGGGGTCTTTTTGAGCAATGCTTTTCAGCACATCTACAGTTTTATCGTGAGAAGCGTTATCGATAAAAATATGTTCATACTCGTAGTTAGGTAACTGATTGAAAACCTCTTTAACTCGTAGGTAAAGATCCTCGACATTTCCCTCCTCATTATAACAGGGAGTCATTACAGTAATTTTTTTCATTGTGATCCTTCTCTAAAAACAAATAGTTTCATCAAAACAAAAGAAAGGACAGCCATTGGCAACAGTAAGATAGCACCAGCAATTAACATTTTAGTTTTTTGCTCGATGCCAATATCAATAGCATCAACAATTCTCAGGGCTTCCACATTCAACAAGAAAGTCACCACATAAACTAAGACAAAACGAAAAATCAATTTGTTGTTTTTGCTACCAAAAACCAGTCTTCCCGTGGTTTGAAAGTTAAATAAAACTCCCAGAATAGTAGCCAGCAAGACAGCTAACTTGTAATCCAGTCCAATTAAGATTAGCGTACCATAGAGAAAATAACCAAAAAGGGTATTTAGTACGCCAACTAACAAAAATCTGGCAAATTTATGTTTTTTGACAATACCGAAAAGTTTATTTTTTTTAATAAGATACATTTTACAAATTCATCCCCCCTAATATTTAATTAACTGATTATAGCGGTGTGCAGTCGTATGAGGTACAGTGTCACGAGCTATAAACCATGCTAGGCAAAGCTTAGTTTGTATCTCACTCAAGCGCTTACCGCTATATTACTTCCGAATTTCAAGAGATAACTTTCAGAAATTTCTTGAGTAGAGGTCGCACTTGATTATCTAACTCTAGCGAAACTTTTTCCATTTGACCTTCTCCTCGTGTTAGGATGCAGTTAATTGATCTTCCAGTATTTTTCTTGTCCAGTTTAATTGCTCCTAAAATAAGCTCTAAAATATCGGTGGTTAACTCTTGGTTATAAGGCTCATAATAAGGTTTCAAAAACTCTTGCAAATCATAGAAATATCCCTGATCTACCATTGCCAGTTTTTCGGAAAAGAAAGTAGCCGTAAGCATCCCTAACGTGACAGCAATTCCATGAGGAATTTTATAGTTAGTCGCCGACTCATAAGCGTGTCCAAAACTATGTCCATAATTTAAAATGTTTCTAATTCCTTTATCAAATTCATCCTGCTCAATGTAACGTTTCTTGATCTTTAAAGCATCTAAAATTAAATTTTGAATTTCTAAAAAATCTGATGATAGTTTTTGAAGATTGATTTTCATTTGTTCAACTTCAGATTTACCAGCTAGTAAATTTAGCTTGATAATTTCTCCTAATCCAGAGCGAATCTCATCAGAAGGTAAGGTCTTCAGCACAGAAAAAACAAGAATAATCTCATGGGGAGGATAAAATGTACCGATCTGGTTTTTGAAGTTTTGAATATTGATAGAGCTTTTACTGCCAATACAACTATCACATTGAGCCAATAAGGTAGTAGGAATTAATATCCATTTAATCCCCCTAAATAAAACGGAAGCTATAAAACAGCCAATATCTTGAATAACTCCACCTCCAATTACTAGCAAGGTACAGTCTTTCCTAAAACCTAATTCTAAGAGTTTTAAAAAAATTGGGGTGAGTTGTTCAAAAGATTTTTGTTCTTCTGTAGCCTCTATTTTTAAGAGATGGCGATCAGACAAAACTTCTTCTATTGGCTGTGAGTACAGGTGAAAAACGTTACTATCAACTAAAGTAAAAACGGTCTTGTCTTTAACAGCTTGTGTTAAAGCATCTTTTAAGCCTTCCTTAACTTCAACACAGTAGGGGTGAAATTGACTTTGGATTTCTAGCATAACTCAAGGACCTTAAAATCAGGGTTTATTTACAGGTGAAGCCGCCATCAATTACTAGAGTTTGTCCAGTGAGATAGGTATTTTCTTCCGAACACAAAAAACTAACTAGCTTGGCAATTTCATGGGGTTGGGCAAGACGTTGTAAGGGGATGGTAGCAGTAATTGCCGCTAACTGTTCAGGGGAATTATTGACAAAGGTTAACTCGGTTTCCACATACCCCGGACAAACAGCATTTACGAGAATGCCATGGGGAGCCAATTCCACTGCCGCAGTTCGGGTCAAACCGTTTAACCCTGCTTTAGTTGCCGAGTAAGCAGAGCGGTTTTCTCTGGTGACTAAACTAAAGATAGAGCTTATATTGACTATCCTTCCCCACTTTTGGGCTTTCATATAGGGAGAGAACCCTCTAATTAGGGCCATGGGGGCAGTCAAATTCACCTGAAGCATAATTTGCCAGTCCTCATCTTGGACATGGGTAAGTTCATTGAGAAGATTAATCCCAGCATTATTGATGATTATGTCAAAACCCGCCCCTTGCTCAGAAGCGACATAAGCGGCAATGGACTCCATGTGGGAAAGATCCAAGACATCTCGGTTTGGGGCAATTACTTCAACGCCTTGGTCTTCCAATAATGAGGACATGGCAGCCCCAAGTCCGCGAGAACCCCCAGTAATCAAGGCTTTATGATGCTTTGTTAGATTTGCCATAGATTAACTTATTAATTGAATTGCGATAGCGCTCTTCCATCATTTCTAAGCGAGCATCATCCTCCCGATGAATTGCCCCATAGTAATTCCTTTTATTTTTCAGCCACATAAGCTCAAATTCAACCGCCTTCAAAAAAGCCTCCTCTGGGTTATTGATGGCTTCCGGACAACGGAAGACAACCTTTCGGGTTTCAAAGCGATCAAGATGTCCTTCAGGAAAGGCTTTGAAGAAAGGTAAAGAATGAACGGAAACCCCACCGCCTACAACCACTTTTAACCCCGCTGATTTCGCTTTTTCAGCAATTTTCAAGGCAATATCTAGGACTTGATCGCTATTAATATCTTCACGAGTCAATCCCATAGAACCAGACAAGTCAACTCGTCCAATCACCACCCCACTTAAAGACTTGGTTTCGGGCAGGGATAACATTTCATCAAAGTTTTTGAAAGCTGTAATCGTTTCTAAGTTAATCAGAAATTCTACATCTTCTTTGTGATCACTGCCAAAGCCAATGTTGATCGCATTCAGGTATTTTTTCAAGGCGTAGGCCGTTTCTACCATGGGAGCAATTACCCGTTCAGCCCCTAAGCTAGTAGCATCAAACATATCCTTGATGGCCTCACAGCCACCAATTTTTAAGTTTAAACCCAAGCCGGCTGTAAGACTAACCTCTTTGAGGCGCATTGCCTCTTCCATGCGAGTGCCTTCCGCTTCAAATTCGGCTTTGACTCCACAAACGTTATAGTTCTCCTTTAACTCCAATAAAAGTTCCACCATTCGTTTTTCCATCGAGTTCATAGTTTTCCTGCTCCTTGATTAGCCAGTTTTAAGTTTGAACTTTGAAAGAGTATAACCTATTCAGTCATGGGCGCAACAATCATATTACTCATAAACTCATCCCGATCTAGGAAGGGGGATAAATCTTCTAAGGGAGAAGATACCATGCGCCCATCATCCAAGCGACGAGAAGACAACTTAGGAGCAAAGGGTTGATTGAGATCTAAAAACACCTCACAGATTTGAGAACCTTCTCCTTCAATGGTTTCTTGAATAGCTTGCTGCATAGTTGCGTGTTCTCGGCAAAGTCGGTAAGGGATTCCATAGGCCGCCGCTAACTTTTCAAAACTGGGAAAGGTCACGCCACTTTCCGGTCCACAACCGACAATATTATCGGCAAAGAAATTCTGCTGAGTTTGACGAATCGAGTGATAGCCTTGATTATTGAGGACAAAAATCTTGATCGGCAGTTGATATCCCACTAGGGTTTGTAATTCTTGTAGGTTTAATTGAATGCTGCCATCCCCGGCAATACAAATCACTCGCCGCTTACCACTGGCAATACAGGCCCCAATCGCCGCGGGTAGATCGTATCCCATGGAGGCACAACCAGAGTTAGTATAGAGGCGCTGTCCCTCTTTGATTGATGCCGCTTGAAATGTCGTCACACAGGCAGTTCCATCACCGGTCACGACTATTTCTTCGGCAGGGAGTTCCTTAAAGAGTGCTTGGGCAAAGCAATAAGGGTTAACTGCCCCTTGTGTTAGCCAATATTCGGGTAAGACAGTAGGATATTTTTCCTTACGAATTAAACACCAGTCTAGCCATTGCTGATGATGTTGTGTTGGCTCAACTTCCTGTTGCAGTAAGTGCGCCAAGAAGTCGGCTATATCGGCGTGAATAGGTAAATCCGGCTTGAGTGTTGGCTTTTTCAGTTCTGACTCGTCAATATCCACGATAATCTTATAGGCTTCCCGGGCAAAATTTTCCCAATTGTAGCTCACTTGGCGGATATTGAGCCGGCAACCTAAAACTAACAGGAAATCAGAATTTTGGACGGCAAAATTGCCAGGGCGATCGCCGACCGTGCCTGGCCTACCAATATAGTAAGGATGATCGTTCCAGATCAGATCGTGAGCGTTCCAAGCAGTAACTACAGGGATTTTCCAGGTATTCACTAAGCGCAGGAAGTCTTCATAAGCCCTCCCTAAACGAATTCCCGAGCCAGCGTAGATAACGGGGCGTTCGGCGGTTTTCAGTCGGTTGATAACTTGTTCACAGGTGGCTGCTAGATTGGTGGTAGTATATTTGATGGCATCTTCTTTAGGGTCGTAGCCCGGTAGAGATGTGGGATCAATCTTAGCTCCTTGCACGTTCATCGGTATATCTAACCAGCAAGGACCGGGACGGCCAGATTGAGCCAGATGTAACGCTCTTTCAAGATGGTAGCGAATTGACTGGGGCTCTGTCACCATCACTGCATATTTGGTGATCGGTTCCACCAATTTAACAATATCAATTTCCTGATCTCCCAATTGTCTGAGGGGTAAGTCTGTACTTCTGACTACGGTTTCCCATTTCACCTGTCCAGAAATAACAATCATCCCAATAGAATCTGTCCAAGCTCCATAGACTCCGGTAATGGCATTAGTTCCCCCCGGTCCTGTGGTTACATTGAGAGCGGCGAGGCGGTTTGTCAAGCGATAGTAGCTTTCAGCGGCCATAGCACAAGCTTGTTCGTGGTGGTAACAGGTGTAGGATAGTCCTGGACAGCGCCCGAAAGCATCATTCAGATGCATCGCCCCACCACCAGTAAGCAAAAAAACATCATGGATGCCATGTTCTACAAGGGTTTGGGCAATATAGTCGGCAACTCTCATTATGGGTTCGCTCTTAGATTCACTAATTTGGTTGACATTATTATATAGCGGTAAGCGCTTGAGTGAGATACAGACCAAGCTTTGCCTAGCATGGTTTATAGCTCGTGACACTGTACCTCATACGACTGCACACCGCTATAGTTGATAGCTCAATTTTAGTATCAATAGGGTACGGAGCATTATTTTTACCTCACTATAATTTAATTATTATTTCAATAAAACAACTCGATTAGGCAGTTCCATTTTTTGGATAGCATTGTAAATCGCTTCTTGAGATAAAATTGAAGTTATAATAATCGGCTGTCTCATCTCTCTTAATTGAATTTGATGAGGTGATAGCACCGCAACCCCTGAAATAACATTACCTTGATTAATGGGATTTCCATCAACAAAAGCAACGATATTGGCTTTTGCCAGTGAAGTTTCGGCCAGCAATTTCATGGCTAATTGTCCCGTTCCCCAAACAATAACATCGGCAGCATCCTCTAACACGGACTGTAATTTAATATCTATATCAGTCATAATTTTCTTGGAGCTTTCAATATAAAGCAGTATTCTTTCTTTGAGCATTTTATCAGGATAAATTACCAATTCAGATGAATTAGACTCTTGCTTCTGCCAAAAGCCATAAATGGCTGGATAAGACATCCCCGGAGAGACATCAAACACTTTTTCGCCGATTAACTTATTGGTCAATCCAAATTGAATTAATAAATTTGACAAATGGGGATGATAAAAATGATTAATATGTTCAGTATTAAAATCTTGAAAAGGGGCAAAAACATGATCAACATATCCGGAGGCATTGGGAACTTCTATACTTTGCACGGCTACAACTTGCATTTTTTACTCAAGGACAATAATATAGTTTAAGAGTCATAATTTTTACTTTGATATACTTTTATATATTTTAACAGTTACGCGTTGGTATCGGATTGAATGCTTGAGAATATATTGAGCGTTATTTCCTAAAGCTTCCTGAGCTAGTAGATAGGATTCAAGTTCCCTGTGGGCAGGCTTCAAACTAAAGAGTCTTTCGTGGACTTTGACAAGATTAGGATTGTAAAAAAATACTACATAAACGGGACGTTTTGAATTGTCCCTCAACCAATTTAAAAGAGTGTATATTTTTTGAGAATCTGCTACGTCATACCAGAAAATATTTTCAGTTAAAGGATATTTTTTCGCACAAGCTAGATTGGCAAACGGAACTGGATATGAGATGACAGCAGCTTTATGATCACTTAGCGCAGAGCATATATCATCCACCACTTTACCATATCTTTTATTGATAGGAAGGTAGGCGTAATATCTAGATGATGAAAACTCAAAATTGTTCGGTCGCATTTGTCCAGATGGAAGTAGCCACCCATAGGGCTCTAATGTTTTTTTGATTGAAAAAGGGATTGATATTAAGCTTAAAAAAATTACGGAAATTTTGAGAAGCTTGGTGTTAAAAATACCGTTACTTTTTAAATCAATAAAACTTAAAACTGATATGGAAATCAGATTAAAGAAGTATGGAATATTTTCCCATCTTCCACCTCCAGATAACAAATTCGTTAGAAATACTGCCCATCCCATAAAAGTCATTAAGAGGCATATAAATCTTTGATCAACGGATAGAATATGTTTCTTCTTAACAGAATACAAAGATTGAGTAAGTGCCATTGAATTAAAAATAAGCAGAAAAGGTAAGATTACTAAGAAAAAATTTTGTCCAGAAAAAATATTGCTCAAATTTGAAAAAAATAGACTGAAAAAAATTGAAATTAATGAATAAACATTTACACCTTTGGCTTCCGTTGAACTCATGAGGACACTAGGAATTTCATAAAAATCTATAATCGAAAAACCTAGCAACCAGACAATTAATAGAGAAGCAAATACTCCTGCAACAAAAGCCGATATTACAACTAAAAGTTTGCGCCAAGATTTTACTCCTTGATTTGAAGCATAAAAATATATAGTAAAATAAACAAGAATAAATAATAAAAAAATAAAGCCGTCAGTGTATTTGTTAAGAACAGAAAGTCCAGATAATAATCCAACAACCATTAACCATAAGCAGGATCGTGAAGAATTGAGTCTTTCAACCTTTAATCTCTGGGTTTCAGCTAATAATATTACAATTCCTAGCATGATTGTTATTAAATTATAATCATAATAGATCGTTGCAACAAACATTTGTCCAATCGAAACTGAAATAGTTGTAAAAGCTAATGAAATAAAAATATTTCGAGTTAAGAAGAAATTGAGTCGCCACAGGCTGAACCAAATAGTTAATAACACCACAAGTCCAAAAAGTTTCTCCCAGAGCGGGATAGGACCAAGTTGATTTAAGTAGTAGGCAATTAATACTCTTAAAGGAGTAGTCCAGATTTCTACATCCCTATACAACAAGGTTTTATCATTTAATAACTGTGCAGTTGCTGTCCACCATCCATCAGCAAAACTATGAGGAAAGAAGTTTACTATTAAAGAACTAAAAAAAGAGAGAAGAGAACTGACAAGTACAATTACGATAAAAATTCTTGGTGTCAGATTTCTAATGGTGCGCTTGATTGGGAGAGGTAATTTAGACTCAATCAGATCCGAGTAGAACCAAAGAGACAAAGTAATAGCCGAAATAAAGCATAAAGCAGACAAACTATGCAGGGTAGCTCTCCATTTAGCTAAATCTAGTGGCTGGTTCTTCCCGATATGAGATTTTTTTATAGAATCAAGAAATAATGCTAGAAATGAAGAAGGATAAAGCAATTGTGCAAAAATCAGTAAACCAACGGAAATAATTACGAGTATAATGAGTATAGTGTCCTTCTTTTTGATTAAATCTTTTAACATACTTTATTCTCCTTTTGAGTATTTGGCTCTCTTGGGTTTGGTGGGTAAAATGTATTCTAAGATACAATCCTCCCAGCAAGGGAGTGGAACGAACCACAAAGACTGATAGATCTTATGTAAGTTAAACTTATCACACAGAACCTAGAAGAACCATTATTTTAATTAAGCAAAATCAGTCAATCAGTCGTTCGGATAATTGATTCCCTTAAGGAAATCAATGGTTTAAGTTGTAGTTCAGAAAACGCTCGTTTTACTGAAGGAACATAACGTTCAGCAGGTTTACCCGGGATAGGTTCTTTAGCTATAACTACCTCAACTTTTGTCGCAAATGTACTGGCAACAACTTCCGCCAGTTCAGTGATAGTCAAATCCTCCTCTGAACCGACATTATAAGGGTAGCATGATTTCCCCTTAAACAAAATTGTCCACAGCCAAATCGCCAAATCTGCTGCGTACAGGTAGGAACGATAAGGAGTACCATCCCCCTTGACGAGAATTGACCCCCCCATTAGACCATCTCGAATGAAATTACCAATGGCAAAATGGGTATCCAGTGGCAAATAGGGACCTACAAAGGCAAAGCAGCGAGCAATTTTCGTTTCTAGGCCATGTTGTTTAGCATAAAGGGTACAGAGCATTTCTGCTGCCCGTTTTCCTTCGGCATAAGCATAACCCGGATTAGTTAAATCAGGAGAGCCTAAATAGTCTTCAGAAACATGGGTTATTTCAGGGGGTTGTTTGCCATAAACGGCACCGGAACTGGTTAATAAGAACTTTTTAGCCTGACAAAATTTAGCAAATTCTAAAGTATGCCTTGTTCCCTCAATAATTGTATCAAACATCAATAAGGGATATTCTTGATTTAGTTTGGCACTAGCTTCAGTGGCAGCGTGGATGATATAAGAAAACTCCCCTTCAGGAAACTCAAATGACCTAACATCACCGCAATGGAATTGAATAGCGGGATGATTGGCTAAATGAGGAGCTTTTTGCCTGAAACTATCAGGATTTCTGGTTAAAACAACTGCCGATGCTTTTAAGTCTAGCTGATCATTGGCCCAGATAAAACTTTCTAATAGCCAACAGCCAAAAAAGCCCGTACCTCCGGTAATAAATATTCGTTGTCCCCGCAATTCTTCCCAGAGGGTTTTAGTATGGGCAAGAATATGATTTAAGTCATTTGTTAGAAGATTGGTCATCACAGCATATTACACCAGCTATGGACATTATGGTCAATAACGGATCACAATAAACTATCATCAACTTCAACCCCTAGGGCTCTTAATTTTGCCGCCAAGCGCTCGGCCCGTAGTTTTTCCTGCTCGGCTCGTTGCTTTTCCTGCTCGGCTCGTTGCTTTTCCTGCTCTGCCAACTCCTCTATAGTGGGGAGCAATTGCCCCTCTGGTGTTGCCCAACGCAGCCAAGTAATCGGCTCCTGTTCATCCCCATAAATCCCCTGCCACCGTACTAACACTAGCCCTAATATTTCGCTACTGAACCTACCTTGAGCATCTGGGTTTAAAGATTTATAAACGCCCCCTTCTAAGCGATGTCCCGCTAAATCTTCTGGGTCAAAGGGATCATACCAAAAGTATTCTGTCACCCGCAAACGATTCTGATAGATGAGTTTTTTCTCTTCTTTATCTTTTTTGGCTGTACTTTCAGAAAGCAACTCAATCACCACATCAGGAGCTTTTTCTTCTTCCCAGACGACCCAGCTTTTCCGTTCTCTTCGAGG
>JAADBR010000034.1 GCA_009995705.1 Microcystis aeruginosa W13-11 | reverse complement strand
ACTGGCAAAACCAGAGATTCGGTCGCCTTGTGCAGGTCAAAGCCTGAGTTGCCCATCGAATTTTAGACCTAACTCCTCGGAATTTGAGAACTCTATCAACATGCGATTACCCTGCTAAGTTTCCTGAAATTCTCACACAAGCGTCATCAAATTTTTGCCAAACTTTATGATAACAACTATCGGGCATATTTTGAACATCATTTAATGTTTCCATAATCAAATCCTTGGCCTGTTTTCTATTCACATTTTCTTTTAAAACTTCTAAATGCTTGTGTAACTGCTCCAATAACCATTGTTTATCTTCCACAGAAAAATTTCGTAACTTTTGTTCAAGTTCAATAATTTGAGGTGATAACATAAAATTCGCATCCTATCAACATTGTCTATCATTGATTCTAACAACAAAAATTCACCCCCTTTAAAACCTGTGTCAAGGGGGTGATAAGGAAGCGGGGAGAAAAAAGCCGATTACTGACTCCTGACTACTGACTCACCATTGAGATAACTACTGTAACAACTCCCTGGCATCGGTGACTTCCCCTTTAATTGCTGCCGCTACCACCATCGCCGGACTCATCAACAAAGTACGCCCGGAAGCGGAACCTTGACGCCCTTTAAAATTACGATTAGAGGAGGAGGCGCTGATCTGATCTCCCTGCAATTTATCGGGATTCATGGCTAAACACATAGAACAGCCAGCTTCGCGCCATTCAAAGCCCGATGCTAGGAAAATTTGGTCTAATCCTTCTGCTTCCGCCTGTTTTTTGACTCTTTCGGAACCGGGGACGATAAAAGCTTTTACATTAGGGGCAACACGATGACCTTGGGCAAATTTGGCCGCTTCGCGCAGATCACTGATCCGGCCGTTAGTACAGCTACCGACGAAGCAGACATCGATTTTTGTGCCTTTAATCGGGGTGCCGGGGGTGAGTTTCATGTATTGATAGGCTTCCTCTGCGATCGCTCTTTCACTGGCTGGTAAACTATCGGGAGTGGGAATGACTTCGTTAACCCCGATTCCTTGGCCTGGAGTGATCCCCCAAGTAACGGTGGGTTCGATTTCACCGGCATCAAAGACCACCACATCGTCATAAACCGCATCGGTATCGCTTTTAATGCTTTCCCACCAATTAACCGCACTTTCCCAGTCTTTAGGCGCAAAATCACGACCTTTGAGGTAATCGTAGGTGATTTGATCGGGGTTGATATAACCACATCGGGCCCCACCTTCGATCGCCATGTTACAAATCGTCATCCTTTCTTCCATGCACATCTGTTCAATTGTACTACCAGCATACTCGTAGGCGTAACCAACACCGCCTTTTACGCCCAATTGACGAATAATATGGAGAATTACATCTTTAGCATAGACCCCGGGGTTTAAATCGCCGTTTACCTCCACTCGACGCACTTTTAATTTCGATAGGGATAGGGTTTGGGTAGCAAGAACATCGCGTACTTGGGAAGTTCCGATGCCAAAAGCGATCGCACCAAAAGCGCCGTGGGTGGAGGTGTGGGAATCACCACAGGCGATCATCATCCCGGGTTGGGTTAGACCCTGTTCGGGAGCGATCACATGAACTATGCCCTGATTGCCAGAACCGATGCCATAGAAAGGAATATGATTGGTTTGAACATTAGTTTCGATCGCCCGGATCATTTCCTCGGCCAAATCGTCAAGGAAAGGACGCGCCTGATTTTCGGTGGGGACGATGTGATCGACGGTGGCAATAGTCCGTCTAGGAAATAATACTTTTAAACCCCTTTCTCTCAGCATCGAAAAAGCTTGCGGACTGGTGACTTCATGTACTAGATGCAGTCCGATAAATAATTGTGTCTGTCCACTGGGAAGAATCTTAACCGTGTGTGCGTCCCAGACTTTATCGAATAATGTTCTTGCGCTCATTGACTTTGAAATTATAGTCATCTCCCTCATCATATCAGCTAACCCTAGCCGATAAATATTAATTTTTTCTTTTCTCTTGGTTAGGAGGGATAAGAGATAAATAGCTTTGTTTTTGCCAGATTAAAACCATCAGTTTTTGAGTGAAATAAAAAACTTTAGCCAATAACTATTTGAGTGATTACTGATGCTCCTTACCCCCCGTTTCCTATAATCTTTCAAAAGGATTTAGTATAACATTCTCTTGATTTCACTCCAGGGATCACAGCAATAAAAAATTTATTCTTTTCTTGTCACCGCTAAATTCTGCTCGCTAACTCTCTTGTTCAGATAAATTTCTCTGAGAACAATTAATCCTAGAATCAGAGGTGAACTCAGCCATGATACTAGGTTTCCTAAGTAGTTAACACTAATATAGTAATACTCAAAGATTCTACCAAATCAACTAACAAGAGAGGTCATGGAAGTCTTACTGATATTCCTCATTGCCTTTTGCTATCAGACAACTAATACAACTAGCCATGATGATTAGTCATACTCTTTTTTAGGCAACAGCAAGAAATCGTGGAGTTCAAAAGCGGGTTTCATCAATTTCCGTCTTAATACTGGGCAAATTCAAAAAAACCTTGATTGGCAAGCGCCCTTTACTTTATATAGCGGTGTGCAGTCGTATGAGGTACAGTGTCACGAGCTATAAACCATGCTAGGCAAAGCTTGGTCTGTATCTCACTCAGGCGCTTACCGCTATAGGAGCGATTAGCCCTAACAATGGAGCAATAAAATACTTATAGCGGTATGCAGTCGAATGAGGTATACTGCAACAAGCTATAAGTCAGTCTAGGCAAGACTTTGTCTGTATCTCACTCAAGCGAATACCGCTATAGTCGGCTTTCTTGTCATTTAGATTTCCCGCAAACTTTACCATCAATAGTAAGATAAGAGGGAGTTTCTTGTCTTGACCTATAAGTTTCCCCAGAGAAGCATGACAGTTTTGATTGTTGTAGCTCATCCCGACGATGAAGTCTTGGGCTGTGGTGGCACTGCCGCTGCTATTGCCGCTCAAGGCGTTGCCGTGTACCCTTGTATCTTATCTGGTCAGGTGGATGCCCGCCGTCAGCGTCCCGATTTGCCCGATTTATTGGAAGATATTAAGGCATCTAAAACTATAATTGGTTTTAAAAGCCCAATTTTGGGTAATTTTCCAAATATACAATTTAATACGATTCCCCATCTAGAGCTAGTGCAGTTTATCGAGCAGGCCATCCAGCAAACTCAGGCAGATATTATCTTTACTCATCATCCTCACGATCTGAACAACGACCACCATCATACTTCGATCGCCTGTCAGGCAGCTGCCAGATTATTTCAGCGTCGCTCGGACTTACCCCCCTTACAGGGACTATACTTTATGGAGATTTTATCGGCAACGGATTGGTCTTTTCCCGTGCAAGGCAATAGCTTTGCTCCCGATACCTTCTTTGAAATCGGCGAAACTTGCTTGAAACAAAAAATCGAAGCCCTGCGTTCTTATCGAGGAGTGATGAGAGATTTTCCTCACCCTCGTAGCCATGAAATCCTGACGGGTTTAGCTGCCTACCGAGGTGGACAAGCGGGAATGAAGTATGCCGAAGCCTTTCAAACTGCTTTTCAGGCTTTGACAATTGGGGGGATTAGAGGTTATACCAAGTAAAAAGTTAAAAGTAACAAAGGGAAAACTTGATCGTGTCTGGGTTTTCGCTGTTCTTTCTCTAGCTTAAATTGTGAAAGTTGGTGTTGATCTATGTATAGTTCTTACGGAAAACGTCTGTTAGATATTGTCTTAGCGGCGATCGCCTTATTAATTCTATCTCCGCTCATGTTATTAACCGCCCTAGCCATTTATCTGGAGGATGGTGCTTCGCCGCTGTTTCGACAACAGCGCGTCGGCCAAGAGGGAAAATTGTTTGAACTGCTGAAGTTTCGGAGTATGGGGGTTAATGCGGCCCAAGTTCCTTCGGCGCAGGCTAATTCTTTAACGATTACTCGTATTGGCCAATTTATTCGTCGGACTAATATAGATGAACTGCCCCAGTTAATTAATATTTTACGAGGGGATATGAGTATAGTTGGCCCTCGCCCTGCCCTACCTTCTCAAACAGACCTATGCAGCTTACGAGAGCGAAACGGCTCCACTGGTTGTAAACCGGGGTTAACGGGATTAGCACAAGTCAATTCCTACGATAATATGCCTGATTTAGAAAAGGGAGAATGGGATGGTAAGTATGCTGGTAAGATCTCCTTTTGGGGAGATGTAACTATCATTTTTAGAACCTTTGGTTATCTAACTAAAAAACCTCCAGTTTATTAAGGTCAGTTTTTATGAAATTTGCTTTTGTTACCTGTGTACAATTGGGTCTTGCTTGTATGGAAACCATCTACGAACAAGGTGGCAAACTAGACTTAGTGATTACTCTCAAAGATAACCTCGCTCAAGATAAATCAGGGCGGATTTATGTGGATTCTTTCTGTCAGCAGCGAGGTATAGAAGTTGTAAAAATTCGTAGTGTCAACGCACCAGAAGTTATTCAATCCCTGCAAGAGAGAGAAATCGATTGGCTGTTCATCATTGGTTGGTCTCAAATTGCTAAACCACCAGTTCTTCAGGCAGTAAAAAGGGGTGTACTAGGAATGCACCCGACACTGCTGCCCGTAGGCCGCGGTCGCGCTTCTATTCCTTGGGCGATTATCAAAGGATTACCTGAAACAGGAGTGAGTTTATTTCAATTAGATGAAGGGGTGGATACAGGCCCGATTTTAGCCCAGGAAAAAATAGCGATCGCTGCTGATGAAACAGCAACGACTCTTTATCAACGGGTGGCGATCGCTCACCAGCAGTTGATCGGTCGCATCTGGCCAGAACTAATTAGCGATCGCTTACAACCAAGACCACAAGATGACTCTCAAGCGACTGAATGGCCTGGAAGGACTCCCGAAGATGGGCAAATTTACCCGACGATGACCGTCACCGAGGTGGACCGTCTGGTGCGTGCCACCACCCATCCCTATCCGGGGGCATTCTGGAAAGAACAAGAACAAATGATCAGAATCTGGCGTGGTGCGATCGGGCAATCCGCACAACCGCAACCCCCTAATAGCTGGCGCTTGTATCTAAGCGATGGTGTTTTTGATGCTATAGACTATGAGAACCTGAGTTCGACATAAATAATACCCCTAATTCTGCCCTGGTCTAAAACGTTGTTTAATCAGGGCAACCACCAGAAAACTAATCAGAAAACTAATAAGTAGTCGTGCAAAATAAATTTCCTAGTGAAGAAAGGCGAAAGGCAAAAGGCAAGAGGTGATTAGATATGTGTAATTAATTTTGCTTAGGTACTTAACTGAGAGTAGGGGTAATAACATAGGGATTTTTGCGCTCAGATTCATTATCGATCCTACGCTGTTCGGTGACAAAAAGTGCAGATATTGCCCTCGTAGTTTTAGTCAGTGTCAGCATCCCACTTCAACAGCTAAGGCACTCCAGCGTTTGGGGGATATGAGCAGAAATTTTAGGTTTAACTTACTCTCGATCGCTTTTTACCTGACTGATGCGACGAACTTTTAAAATATCGCTCATCAGCTTAATTTGAGTAACACAGCGTTCAAATTGTTGCAGGTCTTTTACTTCAATTTTCAGGGAAATCAAAGCGGGTTTACCGAAATTAGTCTTAACTCCGGCATTGCGAACGTTAATATTTTGGTCACTTAAACGAGAGAGAATATCTTTTAAAACCCCGACGCGATCAATCACTTCAATTTGAATATTTACCGGATAAGTTGGATAACGTCCCTGGTCATCTATGGGGTTCCAACTAACAGGAATTAGGCGTTCAGCTTCGGCTCTTTCCACATTAGAGCAGCCCTGACGGTGAATAACAATACCTTCCCCCGCATGGGCAACTATGCCGGTAATATTTTCCCCGGGTAAAGGACAACAACAACCGGCCAAACGATAGACTAATCCCTCCACACCGGCGATCGGTGATTTACTGACAGGTAAAGCCCTTTGAACGGGAGAAGTTGGTAAAATTAATTGGGAATCAGTTAGGACATCGGGCGGATTTTTAGCCGTTAAAATTTCCTGTTGATTTTTAACTGTTTCTTGCAGACGATTAACCACATTTTTTAGGGTAACTTCGCCGTAACCCAAAGCCGCCAATAAATCATCTACTGCCACATAATTGCACTGTTTGGCCACCGATTGCATTCGTTCCGATTTCAGCAGGGCATCGAAGCCAGTTTTCCCCAATTCTTTCTCTAATAAATCACGACCTCGGCTAATATTTTCTTCTCGGCGCGATTTTTTGTACCATTGTCGGATGCGATTTCTGGCGCTAGGAGTAACGACAAAATTTAACCAATCTAAACTAGGGTGACTATTTTTGCTGGTGAGAATTTCCACCAGATCACCATTTTGCAAGGGAGCATCAAGAACTGACCATTTGCCATTAATCCTTGCCCCTTTCATCTGATTACCTACTTCGCTATGAATATGATAGGCAAAATCTACCGGCGTCGCGCCTTGGGCGAGGGCCACCACATCACCTTTGGGGGTGAAAACATAGATATCTTCTTCAAAGAAATTATTTTTCAGGCCATCCATGTATTCTTGGCCATCTTTCAGGTCTTTTTGCCAGTCAAGAAGATTACGAAGCCAAGAGAATTTTTCATCCGCAGCGGTTAAAGTTGTTTGACTAGAACCAGTTTCTTTATACTTCCAATGGGCCGCAATACCGTATTCAGCAACATGGTGCATTTCTAGGGTGCGAATCTGTACCTCTAGGGGACGGGCATTTAAACCAACAACGGTGGTATGGAGAGATTGATAACGGTTAGCTTTTGGTAGACCGATATAGTCTTTAAAACGGTTGGGAATCGGAGTAAATTGGTCGTGAACTACGGCTAAACAACGATAACATTCCTCTTTAGTTTCGACGATAATGCGGACGGCGGCGATATCATAAATCTGCTCGAATTCTTTACCCTGATTGTGCATTTTATGATAGATGCCGTAGAGATGTTTGGGGCGACCCTGTAAATCAAGAACTTTTATGCCAATTTCTTGCAATTTTTCCCGCAATGTGTTGACAACTGTTTCGATGCGGGCTTCTCGATCGATACGTTTTTCCGATACCAATAACTGTACGGTGCGATAAGCATCGGGTTCGAGGTATTTAAAGCATAAATCCTCCAATTCCCATTTAAATCGCCCAATCCCTAAACGGTTAGCCAGAGGAGCAAAGATTTCTCTAGTTTCGAGGGCGATGCGTTGCTGCTGTTGCGGGTTGAGGTGTTCGAGGGTTTGCATATTGTGCAGGCGATCGGCTAATTTTACCACGATGACGCGGATATCTTGAGCCATCGCTAGGAACATTCGGCGAAAATTCTCCGCTTGCCGTTCAGTTTTGCTAGAAAAGTTGAATTTGGAGAGTTTTGTCACCGCCTCCACCAAATTACGCACCTCGACACCGAATCTAGCCTCGATTTCTTCGGGGGTGACTTCCGTATCTTCCACCACATCGTGAAGGAATCCCGCCGCGATCATTGCCCCATCACCCCCGAGATCCCGCAGTAATCCCGCTACAGCTATGGGATGGGCGATATAGGGTTCCCCGGATTTGCGATACTGCCCCTCGTGGAGTTTATGGGCAAAATTAAAAGCCCGACAGATTAAACCGCTATCGGGATTCTGGGGGTCGTTTTCGTAGTTAATTAGGCATTCTTTCAGCCAATCGGGTAAAACTAACGCTTTTTTCGGTTCCGTGGCCTGGGGAAGGGCGGTGAGGGTTTCCGGTTGGGTGGCAGTGATGGCGTTCATGGTTGGATCGGGGGGATAATAGGGGTGGTGGAGACGGATAACTAGAAAATTATTAGGCCGAAGGGATGCCAGATTGCTTAATTCTCTAACACTGGAATCGGACTCATCGGCGAAAAGGACGCGATTCTTTTAAGTTTTTGTCTCTTCTGGTTGGGAGGAGAGAGGACTTGCAACCGTGACGACAAATCGTTAATCTTATGTAACAAATTCTAACGCGCTTTGTATTGGATGCTACCGACAAATTACCATCAAGCCTACAAATCTTTGTTAAGAAAACTGGAGGATTTCAGTCTTGCCCTTCTGGATGGGGATGCTTCCACGGGGTTACAATCTTTTCAAGCTTTACAAACCTGTCTAGAAGGGGAGATATTGTCACTAAATGATGACAATTTTAGCCCAGAGGTGGCTAATCGTTGGCGCACGGTCCAGACGGAACTATATCGATCGTGGCGATTGCTGGAGACGGACTGGTTATTTTTGGCCTCAGCGCGACAAGGACGGGAGAAGCGTTTACAGATAATTAGCGAGCGAGTGGCGACTTTAAAAGGGTATTGTCAGGTTTTGTTAGGGTCAGTTGTCGATTAGTAATTAAATGCTCGATCGCCGTTTATGTGGCATACTTGACCCTAGGTAGGTAGGCGTTAAAAATTATCAGATGCCTCCTTATCAAGGAGGGGGCTAAGGGGGGCAGGGGGGATCAGAGGCAAAATCTATCTTCGATTTAATTATAACTACTTACTTAAGTGCTAACTTTTATCGTTACCGATCGCGTTATGTTGGAAATTAAAGACCTAAAAATTGCCTACCCGACCGAATTAAGTTCTCCCTCTTGGGCAATCGATGGGGTATCTTTTATTATAGGCAAAGGGGAAACTCTGGGATTAGTGGGCGAATCCGGTTGTGGAAAATCGACTATAGGTAAGGCTATTTTAAGGTTATTACCTAATCGCACTCACGTGGAAGGTGAGATTACTTTTGAAGGGCGATCGCTTTTATCTTTATCTAACAAACAGTTAGAAAAGTTTCGCGGGGAAGCGGTGGGATTAGTCTTTCAAGATCCGATGACGCGACTAGATCCGCTGATGACTATTGGCGATCATTGTGTGGAAACTTTGCAAGCTCATCGAGGAAATTTAACCTATCGTCAAGCTAAAATTCAAGCTTGTACTGTCCTAGAAAAAGTAAAAATTCCCGCTAATCGTTTGTCCCAATATCCTCACGAATTTAGCGGAGGAATGCGGCAAAGAGTGGCCATTGCGTTAGCTTTATTATTAAACCCTAAGTTAATTATTGCCGATGAACCCACCACCAGTTTAGATGTGACAGTTTCGGCGGAAATTCTGCGGGAATTAAAGCGTTTATGCAGCGAGGAACAGATGGGATTATTGTTAATTTCCCATGATTTAGCGCTGGTGGGAGAATATTGCGATCGATTAGCGGTGATGAAGGGGGGCAAAATTGTTGAATCGGGAGCGGTAAAAACAGTTTTTAATACACCTCAACACCCCTACACCCGTTCTCTTTTGGCCGCTGCTTTACACCTACAGTTACGGGAAGAAAAATCAACAGCAATTCAAGGCAAAGAAACGGTGTTAAGGGTGGATAATTTAAAGCAGTATTATACCCTAGAAGGTAACTTTTTAGATAGTTTGTTCAAAAAAGAAAAGAAATTTATTAAAGCGGTGGATGAAGTCAATTTTGAACTGTATCGAGGGGAAATTTTCGGTTTAGTTGGGGAGTCGGGGTGTGGGAAAAGTACCCTATCGCGAACCCTATTACAGTTAATTAAACCCACCGGGGGAAAAGTGGAATTTTTAGGAGAAGATTTAACCCCTTTGTCGGGGGAAAAAATGCGTCCCAAACGGCGCTTAATGCAGATGATTTTCCAAGATCCCCTCGCTTGTCTCAATCCTCTAATGACGGTGGGAGAAAGTATTGCCGATCCGCTTTTTATCCATCAAAAAGTCAGTCTAGAAACGGCTAAAAAACAGGTTTTAGAAATGTTAGATCGAGTCGGGTTAACACCGGTAGAGGAATTTTATCGACGCTATCCTAGAGAGTTATCGGGAGGACAACAGCAAAGGGTAGCCATTGCTCGCGCTTTAATTACTCGTCCGGAATTAGTTATTTGTGATGAACCGGTTAGTATGCTCGATGCGAGTGTCCAGACACAGGTTTTAGAGTTAATGTTAGAGTTACAAAAGTTATTTAATCTCACTTATTTATTTATAACTCATGATCTTTGGTTAGCGAGATTCCTCTGCGATCGAATTGCGGTGATGACTGCGGGTAAAATAGTTGAAATGGGTGACACTGAACAGATTTTTAGCCATCCCCAACACCCCTACACCCAAAAATTAATCGCTGCGGCCCCGAGAATTTATCCCGACAGCAACTAAAATCGCTCTAGGGGTTTATAATTGTTATTGTCTAGATATGGTTAGGAAAGACAAAATGGCCAGACAACTTCAGATAACTCTCCCTGAAGATACCATGCAACTTCTCGATCGATGGTTAGCGAGTAGTGATTATCCTGAAAAAGAATATAATAATTTAATTAATGAAGCGATTAAATCATATATTATGGAACAACAGAGAAACTACCTCAAGCAACAATTAAAGGAAGGAGCTATTGTTAGAGCAGAAAGAGATTTAAATTTAGCACAAGATTGGTTTTCTCTAGAGGAAGAATTATGGTAGTAACTGGGATTTACCCGCACAGAGGCGATATATATTTAGTTAATTTTGATCCGACTGTCGGATCAGAAATTCAAAAAACACGCCCTGCTTTAATCATACAAAATGATTTAGCAAATCGGTATAGTCCCATTGTTATTGTTGCAGGCATAACAAGCAAATTTCAAGACCCATTGTATCCGACAGAAGTATTAATTAAAGCTTCAGCAGGAGGACTAAAGAATGACTCGGTAGTGCTTTTGAATCAAATTCGTTCTATTGATAAACAAAGATTAATTAGAAAAATTGGTGGCATCTCCACGGAAGAAAGGCAGCAGATAGATCGAGTGATTCAAATTAGCTTAGGTTTAGTATAATCACCATTAATTATTTAATAAAAAATACATTAATTATTTATATTTAAAGCGTTTTTAATAAATTGATGCTATTGTCAAAAATACAATTACATGATATTATTTCCGATTATTGTTCATCAGCCAATTTACTCTTATCTATCAGTTAACCAAGGGAATTATGACAACAATGATTATTTTCAAAGTTAAAAAACTGCTCAAAAAATTTGTCTTTAGTCTCCAAGAGGAAGGATGGAAACCAGCGCTCAAAAAGACGAAACGAAAAATTATTAAAATTCTCACAGGAAAGAGTTCCTCTGAATTTGAAGAACAGGTGATCGAAAGTGCTAAATTAGCTGAACTGCGACCCCTAGAAATTGCCAGTAGTGATGATCCTTTAGTCTCGATTATTATTCCTGCTTATAACCAATTTGCCTACACCTTTAACTGTTTGGAATCCTTGAGTGTTAACCTAAGTTCCGATTTAGCTTATGAAATAATCATTGTTAATGATGCTTCCACTGATGAAACCTTAGAACAATTAGCCACTTTAATTAAAGGAATTAAAGTATTAACGAATGCGAAGAACTCTGGTTTTATTCGTTCCTGTAATTATGGAGCTAGTCAAGCAAAAGGTCAATACCTATATTTTCTCAATAACGACACTCGTATTCTGGAAAATTGTCTGGAAAGTTTATTAAAATTAATTGTTAATAATCCCCAAGTTGGTGCGGTGGGTTCCAAGTTAATTTATGCTAATAGTAAACAACAAGAAGCGGGGGGAATTATCTGGAATTCTGCCGATGGTTGGAATTATGGACGCTTAGATAGTCCCGAGGAACCAGAATATAATTATGTGCGTCCCGTGGACTATTGTTCGGGGGCCAGTTTATTAGTTCTTACGGAATTATTTAAGCAATTAGGTGGTTTTTGTCAAGACTTTATCCCCGCGTATTACGAAGATACAGACTTATGTTTTGCCCTTCGAGAATTGGGTTATCAAGTTCTCTATCAACCCCAATCTAACGTTATTCACTACGAAGGAATCACCTCGGGAACAGACCTTTCCAGTGGGATCAAACAATATCAAGTTATTAATCAAACTAAGTTTCGAGAAAAATGGTCAAAGGTATTAACTAAACACCTAGATAACGATGCTAATAATGTACCGAAAGCTGCCCGACGTTTACAAGGAAAACCAACAATTTTAGTCATTGATTCCTACGTTCCACTATACGATCGAGAATCCGGCTGTGTGCGTTTATTAAATATTCTTAAGCTAATGCTCAATTTAGGCTATTCAGTGATTTTCTTTCCCGATAATGGCTATCCTGAACAACCCTATACTTCCGTTCTGCAACAGCTGGGAATTGAAGTTATTTATGGCACACCACAAAGATATAATCTAGAAGAAAAATTAATCAAATATTTACCTCTGATAGATGGAGTTTGGTTGTGTCGTCCCGAATTGTGCGATAAGCATATGGATTTAATTCGCTTAAAAACAAAAGCACCAATTATTTATGATACAATTGATCTGCATTTTCTACGTTTAAAACGGCAAAAAGACTATCTCGATCCCAGTTATCAAAATACTAGCTGGAGTTGGGAAACCTATCAGAAATTAGAGTTAAACTATGCTAATCAAGCGGAAGCAACCGTGGTAGTAACCGAAGACGAAAAGCAGGTTTTATCCTCTTTAGGAGTGAAAAATGTTTGGGTAATCCCCAATATCCATGAAGAAATTTCCCTGTCAGAAAAAGTTGCTTTTGACCAGCGATCAGGGTTAGTATTTATTGGTAGCTACAATCACCCTCCTAATATTGATGCAGTTAAGTGGTTATGTTTAGAAATTATGCCCTTAGTTTGGGCATCCCGTCCTGACATTACCGTTAATTTATTGGGAAGTAACCTCAAGGATGAAGTGAAAGAATTAGCCAATGATCAAGTAATTGTCACTGGTTATGTTCCCGAAGTAGAACCCTATTTTCAAAAGAGTCGTATTTTTGTTGCTCCCCTGCGATTTGGTGCGGGAATGAAGGGTAAAATTGGTCAAAGTCTTTCCCTAGGATTACCCACTATTACCACAAAAATTGGTGCCGAAGGTATGGGATTAATTGACCACCAAGATGTTTTAATTGCCGATACTGCCGAGGAATTTGCCCAAGCAGTGATCGAACTCTATGATCATAGGGAATTGTGGCAAAAACTCGCTGATAACTCCCTAGAAACCATTAAGAGATACCAACCCGCTACCGTGCAAACTAACCTACAAGCTTTGTTATCGAATCTAGGAATTATTGCTAAGGATAGTTAACAAGAAAAAAGCTCATTTCTCCCACAGGTCTATTTTATGTCACCGCCACTAAATCAACTTTGGAATCCGCAATTTTGCAGAATTAAAAACCTATTGAGAAAGTCGGTGTTGCTGAGTAGTTCCCGACTATAACCCCCTGACTTCTCTTGAAAAAGTTGGCAAGAAAATCTGAAAAACTTAGCAATTAATACCAGTTTATTTCTGATTAACCTTTCCCCTTTCTCCTTGAAAAAATATGCCAAGTTATCCTGATATCTCCAGTCAAGCTTTTAAACATCCCCTAGATCAGCAAGCTGAACAGGCCTTAAGATCAGTTCCGGGGTTTGACTTATTAGCGAAAAGTTTTTCCGAATATCTCTATGAACGTCCCCAACAAATTTTATTAATGGGCAATGATTTAAAAGTTGGTCCTCGTCAATACGCCACTTTATACGGCATCTATCGTGAATGTCTGCGGGATTTAGATATGTCCCCAGAACCGAATCTTTATGTCAGTCAAAACCCTTTAGCCAATGCCTATTCTTTGGGTTCAGAACATCCCTATATAGTCTTCAATACTGCTCTTTTAGACCTCTTAGATGAAGAAGAAATTCGAGTAATTCTTGCCCACGAATTAGGTCATTTAAAATGCGATCATAGTATTTTAATTCAAATGTCTTTTTGGGTGATGGGGGCGGCTAATTTTCTTGGGGACATCACTTTAGGACTAGGAAAAGCTATTACTACTGGTCTAGTTTATGCCTTTTATGAATGGCGCAGAAAAGCTGAATTATCGGCAGACAGGGCTGCTTTATTAGTTAGCGACGATTTAAATTTAGTCCTGAGAACTTTAATGAAATGTGCGGGAGGAAGTCAAAAATATCTGCATGAATGCAACTTAGAAGAATTTATTCGCCAAGGGGAAGCCTACCGACAATTAGACCAAGATAACTTAAACCAGATTTATAAACTTCTCATTTATAATGGCGGTAATGGTTCCTTTTTAACTCATCCTTTTTCCGTAGAAAGAGTCCGGTATCTACAGGAATGGTTTAACTCGGAATCCTATCGTCAAATTCGCCGGGGAAACTATGCCAAAACAGGGGTCAAAAGCTCAATTAATGTTGATGCTAATGATAGCGAAAGCGAAAGATTGCAGCGACAAATAGCAGAACTACAAGCAGAAATCGAACGGGCAAAAAGACAAAGAAACCACGAATAATCTATAACAGCCCATAACTCGGACAAATCGGCCAAATTAGTAGAAAAACCAGTGGGCAATAAGCGATCGCTAACTATTAGTTTTCCTGATTGATCAGCTGTACTGCATTTAAACTGCGTATTGGAAATTTTAGTACAAATGCTCAGACTTCCTCTCCCTGCTCCGGCGCTCACTGATTACTGATCACTGAAAATGCGCTCGTCTGTGTTTTGGCGATTTGGTCGGTACAATAGAGATAGGGGAGACCAAGAATAGCAATTCTCTCTAGTATTATCTATACACACTTGCCCCCACTCTCTTTTTTGTGTTCTACTGCCCATGCTCCAAGATACCCAATCCATTCGTTACTATCAAAGACTAACCGATGACATGGTGGATCTTTGGCACCGTGGCTCGCGTTTTGATGAGATCCAGCTATACGTTGAAGGCTATTTAGCCTGTTTACGCGATTCTAGTTCCATAGAACCCTATCTAATTCATCGTCTCGAAGAAGAAATATTTCGTTTTCTGCGAGATCCTTCTAATTTTGAATATCTCTCCCCCCAAACCCAAACCCAAACTGAAGCAGATTATGGCTATTATTAACCCCAGTTCGGGTTAAGGGAATTTGGCAAAGAATCGGATTGACTGGCTAGAATAGCATCAGGATTAGACCTCTTGCACACAGCGGAATTCAGGAGTTAGGAGTCGGGAGACAGGGGATTTGGCTCTTCTCGACCTTGTGTGATAAGTTTAAATTATATAAGAGCGATCGATCTTTGTGTCCTTTGTGGTTCGTTTCACTCGGTCTCGCGTAGCGAGCGCCTTGCGACCGCCCGCAGGACTGTATCTTAGAATACATTTTACCCACCAAACCCAAGAGAGCCTGGATTTTTACCAGATGTCTACTGAGCTTGACAGGAACGAGATTCGGTCATCTGTAGGACAATAGTATCGATCGCTTTCACCAGGGACTGTCCGGAAACCCGTTGATTATTAACGATAATGCTAAATAACATCGGTCCTTGGTGGGGGTTTTCTAGATAACCCGATAGGGCCCGCACACCAGTCAGAGTGCCAGTTTTAGCGTAAACCGTGCCAGTAGCGGCCGTCTGACGCATTCGGTTTCTCAGGGTGCCACTAATTCCCGCCACCGGTAAGGAAGCATAGAAAGTGTCGCGATTAGGAGAATAATACATCATCCGCAAAATTTCCACGATCGAGCGGGGAGTAGCGGTATTATGGCGGGATAATCCCGAACCATCGGCTAAACGAAAACCACTAGGATTGATGCCCAATTGTGCCAAGATGGCAGTAACATTTTTAGAACCGCCGATAAAGCGAAAAAGAGTGTCAGCGTAGAAATTATTACTTCTCTGATTAGTGATATTCACCCAATCGCGCAGGGATTTTTTTTGAATTGTCGTTTCCGGGTTCATCGCTTGTAAAGCAGCAGCCGTGGTAAATAACTTTGTATTAGAAGCAGGGATAAAATAGCGATCGGCGTTATGACTATAAATAACCGTTTGGCGATCAATAGATTCGATTAATATACCCCACTGATTGGGAGCTTGACCGATAATTTTATCGATATTTGCCCCAATCAATTGAGTACAGGGATTATCGATGTTATTGTTTTCTGGCGGGGGAACGTATAATTCTATGGATTCGTTCGACGAGGAAGGAGCGGGATAAACAGACAGATTAACTTGAGCGATGCTAGGGTAAGCCAAGGCGATAGTGGCTACACTGGCCACTGTCAGGGAATTAAGGCAATTGAGGAGTTGTTTCATGCTGTGTTTGTGTAAGAGTCTGGTTTCCATAAGCGTTCGCCCTATTGTACCAGTTGCTGCTCAACTGTCAACGTTACCTGTCTAACAGATTTTAGCCGCTAATTCCCACCAATGCCAGGGCCGACAAATACCCCTTCTCAAGACCAGTTGGAATTTTTCTGGGTTCCAAAATCGGGCTATTTTGATACCGTTGACATTGCTGCTGACAATTTGGGGAATAATAAAAGCACAGTGTAGGAGAGATGATTGCAAAACAATGACGAATACCAGCCGTCAAACTGTGCTAGAGACGTTAAACTTACAAAAAACTTATCGGACGGGATTCTGGTTAAATAAAAAAATCGAATCCTTGAAAAACTGTACTTTAATTGTCCATGAGGGCGAAACCTTTGGATTATTAGGCCCGAACGGGGCCGGCAAAACCACGCTCTTAAAAACCCTTTTGGGGATTGTCCGACCCACTTCCGGACGGGCCTTGATTCTCGGTCAACCAATTGGCGATCGCTCGGTCAGGCAACGCATCGGCTATCTTCCTGAAAATGCCTACTACTACGACTATCTCACCGGCTGGGAATTCCTACAATTAATCGCCAGCATTTTTCAAATTCCCTCTTCTGTGCAGAAAAAACGCATTCCTGAATTATTAGATTTAGTGGGATTAGACCGCAAAACTGCCCAGAAAAAACAATTGCGTCAGTATTCTAAGGGAATGATGCAACGGATCGGTATCGCTCAAGCATTAATCAATGATCCGGAATTAGTCTTTTTCGATGAACCGATGTCGGGACTGGACCCTATCGGTCGCTATCAGGTGCGAGAAATTATTCAATCCCTCAAACAACAGGGGAAAACCATCTTTTTTAACTCTCATATTCTCTCGGATGTGGAACAAATTTGCGATCGCATTGCCCTGTTAGCTCGGGGAGAATTACTCTGTGTCGGTTCCCTCGATCAAATTCTCGGTCGTGCTGATGTCTATCAGGTGATTGTTCAAGGTGGTAGGGAGGAGCAACTACAGCAATGGATACTCGGGTTGCATTGGCGCAATAATTTTTGGCACGGACAATTACAGGGAGAACCGGATGCTTTTCTGGCTGCCCTGTCTAGTATGGATGCTCGCTTGATTAGTCTTAATTTAGCTCGTGCTTCCCTGGAAGAATTTTTTATCGACCAATTACGTCAGCGCGGTATGACCTCTAGTCAATAGGCACTCTCAGAGCAAATCCGTTTTTAATAGTAGCCAAGAAACATCCTCTCAGATTTGGTCAGGATTAATGCCCAATTCCCGCAGTTTATTGGCTAATCTTTCCGCTCGTTGCTTTTCCTCGTTATAGCTGGTGAAAGCTTGTCCATCGGGATAAAAAAGCAACATTTCTGGTTCCCCCAACTGAAAACGAATGCCTAAACGGGGACTAACCCAATTATCAAGGTTGTCAAGAATTTCTAGCTGATTTTCGCCTCTTATCCAACCACTAGCATCATTTTTATGGGGATCATAAAGATAATACTCCTCCACCCCATAACGGTCATAAAATAGCTGTTTTTTGGCCATTTCCGTGAGGGTGTTACCCGGAGAGAGGATTTCAAAAACCACCTGGGGAATAATGTTATTTTCTAGCCATTGTCGATAGGAACCTCTTTCCCCTTTTGGTCTCCCAAAAACCACCATGATATCCGGCGCTTGACGCAGTTTATTATCATTTTCCACGGGATACCAGAGTAAATCCCCCGCAACAAAGACATCAGACTGCTCGCGAAATAGCCAGTCTAAATTAGTTTTAATTGTCGTAATCCAACGAAATTGCAGGGTATTATCGGCCATAGGTTGACTATCGCTATCAGGGTAAATAATTTCAGTGACGTTAGTTTTATCTAGTTGCGAAACCATAAGACTAAGTTAAAAGTGAAAAATATAATTCTATAATAGCGGGCATTTGTATTATATAGCAATTCTTCGGCTGGGTTAACAAGGCGTAACCCACCGCCAGGATTCTAGACAGTGGCAAATTGCTGTGTTAGAGTGATAAATACTAGGAATAATCGGTCAATCTTCCTATACTAGCCCCTATGCAAGCATCGGTAGTTACTCTTCAAGAAATTATTCAAGGCAACACACAATATATAATTCCACTATTTCAGCGTACTTATAGTTGGAAAAAGAAAGATTGGGAAGATTTATGGGATGACATAAGCTATTTGTACGGTCAAGAAAACCCTCGTCCCCATTTTATGGGTTCGATAGTTAAAACTCAAGTTTCGCCTAACTCCGGCGTGGTCAATAAATATCTGCTAATTGATGGGCAGCAACGTCTAACAACTATTTTTCTGCTCTTTTCTGCCTTGCGAGACGTAGCGAAAGACCAACAAGAACAGGATTTAAGCGCAGAAATTGATAAAACATTTCTTGTTAATCCCTTTAAAAAAGGTTCTGATTACTTTAAAATTCAACCTACTCAGCTAGATCTAGAATATTTTCAGTCTGTAATCCGTGGCAAAATCATCGACAAAGAAAATACCATATCCCAGTGTTATTTATTTTTTAAAAGAAAGATTAATGAACAATCATCTTCGTTAGTTAAACTAACAGAAGTTATCTGTAATCACTTATCCTTGGTCAATATAACTCTTGGTAATGACGACGATCCTTACTTAGTATTTGAAAGTTTGAATGCTACAGGGCAGCCTTTAACTGAGGCCGATTTAATTCGTAATCATTTATTTATGAAGGTTCGTCAAGAGGAGCAACAGACACTATATGATAGATACTGGCTGCCGATGCAGGAAAAATTGGGAGATAATTTAACGGAATTTATCCGTCACTATTTATCAAAAAGTGGGGCAGAAATTAGAAATAACGAAATTTATTCTGCCTTTAAAAATAAACTAGCTGATAATAATCCCGCTCTCTATATAGAGGACTTATATACATTTTCCATGTATTATGCCAAACTAATCACTCCCAAGCTGGAAAATAATTCTGGCATTCGTAAATATCTCGATTCTTTTCAGCGTCTAGAGGTCTCTACTATCTATCCATTTCTTTTAAATTGTTATGATGACTGGGGAAATAGCAAATTATCTGAAAAGAACTTTATAGAGGTTTTAAAAACCCTTGAAAGCTTTCTTGTTCGTCGTTTTGTTTGTGGTATTCAGGCCCGCGGACTTAATAAAACTTTTGCTTTACTATATTCCCAAGTTCAGAAAGATGCTGCTTTAAACTCTGAACCTTTTATTAAAAGATTAAAAATCTCTCTTCAAAAGAAAGACTACCCAAAAGATAATGATTTTAAAGAAAAGTTAATAACCATCAAACTATACGGAGGAAATCGCAGCGAAAAAGCCAAAATTATTCTCGGTGCGATCGAAGAATCTTTTGGTCATCGAGAAACTGTAGATTTAAGTGATTCTCGCCTGACTATTGAACATATTATGCCGCAAAAACTAAATGATAAGTGGAGGGATTATTTAGGAACAGATGCAGATATTACCCATCAACTTCTTGTGCATACTTTAGGTAATTTAACCCTGACGGCTTATAATGGAGAACTGGCGGATAGAGATTTTTCTCACAAGAAAGAAGAACTTCATAAAAGCCATCTCGAAATCAATAAATACTTTGATAGTATTAACTCATGGCAAAAAGAAGATATCGAACAACGTGCCGAATATTTGGCCGAGCGTGTTATAAAAATTTGGAGTTATTTTGGCGATGATTCGCTGCCAGTGAATGAAACTGCATCTGTCAAGGATACAAAACCCAAAAAACTAATTATTCGTGGTAAACAACAAAGAGTTAAAACTTGGAAAGATGTACTAATTTTTACCCTGAATACTCTCTATGATCTAGACTCTGAAAAGTTTCAAGAGATTGTGCTAGAGTTTCCTCGCTTTTTATCGAAAGATGATACAAAATTTCGCCGACCTCAAAAACTTGAAAATAATGTTTTTATAGTAGAAACTAATTTCTCGGACAAAGATATCTACTATTTTTGTGTAAAAGTAGTAGAAACTATGGGATTATCCTCAGAGGATTGGTCAGTCGAGAGAGAACCTAAATAATCACTCCACCATCTCTTGACAAATCGCATTAATTAATTATATATTACTATATCTCGCTCCATCCTGATATTTTTCTGAAGCTAGAAGGGTATATTAAGAGAGATTCCGATCACCGCTTATTGAGATAAATCTATTATGCTGATTTACTTTATTCATGGAGTGGCCACAAGAGACGCTAGTTATGCCAATAAATTAATTAAACTAATTGAAGAAGAATGTAAACGCAAAAATATGAGTCAATCCCCCCGTATTCTAGCACTCGATTTTGATGGTGTTCTTTGTGATGGCATGATCGAGTATTTTCAGATTAGCAAACGCACCTATGAAACCCTTTGGCCGGAAATAATTCCCGAGGATTTTTTCCCGAGGTTTTCGCAACTTCGTCCCGTTATCGAAACCGGTTGGGAAATGCCTTTACTGTTGCGATCGCTCGTTCTCGGTATTCCCGACGAGGAAGCTTTAAATAATTGGCCGTCAATTCGGCAAAATCTGCTAGAAAGGGAGAAAATAGCGAAAAAAGTTCTCTCAAATGCTCTCGATGGTCTTAGGGATCGATGGATTGAGTCGGATCTAGAGTCTTGGTTAGCCTTACATCAATTTTATCAACCTGCGATTGATCGCCTAGCCTCTCTTTTAAACTCGGATTTTTTGGTTTATATCATCACTACCAAAGAAAGCCGTTTTGTCAAGCAATTGTTACAAAAAGTAGCAATTAATTTTCCCGCAGCGAGATTAATCGGCAAAGAGATTAAACAGCCGAAATACCTGACTATTCAGCAAATACTGGCTGATTTACCAGAATCCCCCGCTAATTTGTGGTTTGTCGAGGATCGTCTCGATGCGTTGGAATTAGTGCAGCAACAAGCAGATTTAAACGATGTGGGCTTATATTTAGCCGATTGGGGCTATAATACCGCTCAAATGCGTCAAAAAGTTGCTCAAGATACCCGTATTAGACTGTTATCCCTATCTCAATTTGCGGCAGACTTTAGCCACTGGTAGAGTTAGTGACGAAAAATATTAAAACTTCCCCCATTACCCCATGAGCATTGTTAAGCTTTCTTCATACACTTGTACTAATTGTCAATTTCTTCTACAATGGTCATAGGTCGATATTCCAAAAATCTTGTGGAGCTATGATTGACTGCCTGACTGTGGCTCGCTACTTTATTATCAGAGCTTACGAGGATGGGATAGACGCTGAAATGACTAATATGAAAGTCCAAAAGCTTTTATATTATGCACAGAGCTTGCATTTGGCCCTATACGATGAACCATTGTTTAAGGAGGAAATTCAAGCATGGCGTTACGGTTCGGTTTGTCCTGCTGATTATAAGTTCTACAGTGATTTTGAGGCTAAACAATTACCAATTCCTCGCCAAGAATCCTTGTCTGGGCTGCCATCGGAGAAAAAAGAACTTTTAGCAGAAATTTGGCAATATTTCGGTAACTACCACGCCTATCGGTTGAGTGATATGACTCACGCGGAGTTTCCTTGGAAAAAGGCTCGTAAAGGTCTGCCACCAGAAGAAAGTTCCACAGAGCCAATTCTCCTTGATGATATGAAAGCATTAGATTATCAAAAGCTTGATTTGATAGAACAGGAACATCCTGCCTACAAACCGGCCATGTCTGAAGTTTTGAAGGAAGCATTAGCTACGAAATCTTCTCATCCTATTGGGAAAGGAGAAGTGCATGACTGGCTCAATTCCCTTCTCGATTGACCCGTGGGAGATCTCCTTCCCCCCTCTATCCCGGTGTCAGTTCGGGTTGTTGCTTATCCCGAACTCTGGTTATCTAACTTATCGTCGTCTAACCCACCCGACATTATCTGCTATACTAAAAAGCGTAGTCGTTATGAGTTGCATTTACGGTTATGACTGTCGAGAATTTAGTCGTTATTGGTTCGGGACCGGCGGGATATACGGCGGCGATTTATGCGGCGCGTGCGAACTTAAAACCCTTGATGTTTGAGGGTTTCCAAGCGGGAGGCATTCCGGGGGGACAATTGATGACCACCACAGAAGTAGAAAATTTCCCCGGTTTTCCCGAAGGAATCACCGGTCCGAAGCTGATGGAAAGAATGAAGGAACAGGCCGAAAGATGGGGGACCCAATGCTATACCGAAGATGTTATCTCGGTGGATTTAAGTCAGCGTCCTTTTACCATTCGTTCCACAGACCGGGAAGTTAAGGCCAATAGTATTATTATCGCCACCGGAGCCACTGCCAAGCGCTTAGGATTACCCAGCGAGGCCCAATTCTGGAGTAACGGGATTTCCGCTTGTGCTATCTGTGACGGTGCTACACCGATATTTAGAGAGGAAAACCTCGCTGTGATTGGTGGCGGTGACTCGGCGGCCGAAGAAGCCGTATATTTAACTAAATACGGCTCTCACGTCCATTTATTAATTCGCGGGGAAGCGATGCGTGCCTCGAAAGCAATGCAAGACCGGGTGTTAAATAATCCGAAAGTTACCGTTCATTTTCACACCCAAGCGGTGGATGTGTTCGGTACAGGCAGTAAAATGGCAGGATTACGCATTAAAAACTCGCAAACGGGAGAAATCAGCGAATTAGCCGTTAGAGGGTTATTTTATGCCATCGGTCACACTCCCAATACTTCCCTATTCCAAGGACAACTGGAATTAGACGAGGTGGGTTATGTGAAAGTCAAACCGGGGACTGTTGCTACCAGCGTCGAGGGGGTTTTTGCCGCAGGAGACGTGCAGGACCACGAATACCGTCAGGCCATCACCGCCGCAGGTACGGGGTGTATGGCAGCGTTATTGGCAGAAAGATGGTTATCGGAGCATAATTTAATCCAAGAATACCGTCAATCAGCCACTTCTGAACATTACGAGACGAAAACCGTTAGCGAAACCCCGGCCGATACGGAGGAGACTTTTGATATTCACAAAACCCGTCACGTTGGGGGTTATGCTTTGCGGAAATTATTCCACGACGGCGATCGCTTGTTAATGGTAAAATATGTGTCTCCCACCTGTGGCCCCTGTAAAACCCTGAAACCGATTTTAGATAAAGTGGTCGATGAGTACGATGGCAAAATTTATTTTGTGGAAATTGACATCGAAGCTGACCCAGAAATTGCCAAAATGGGTCAAGTAACTGGGACCCCCACGGTACAATTCTTTAAGGACCGGGAATTAGTGAAGGAAATGCGCGGAGTCAAACAAAAAAGCGATTTTCGTCAAGTAATTGAGAGTTATCAATAATCAGTTATCAGTTATCAGTTAGCAGATGTGAGTTTTTAGTTTATTGTTTACTGAAAAAGCTCCCCACACCCCACACCCTATGCTAGAGGCTTTACAATTTGATTTTATGCGCCATGCGATCGCCACAGGAATATTAGTTAGTATTGCCTGTGGGATTGTGGGTACTTTGGTAGTAGTTAATCGCGTGGTTTTTATCAGTGGTGGAATCGCTCATGCTGCCTATGGAGGGATAGGAATCGGTTATTTTTTTGGGATTAATCCTGTGGTGGGGGCGATATTTTTTACCTTTTTTTCGGCTTTAGGCATGGGATTTTTACAGCGTCGTATCCGGGAGAGAGCCGATGCTTTAATCGGGGTGATGTGGGCGATTGGTATGGCGATTGGGGTAATTTTTATTGATTTAACCCCCGGTTATAAACCTGATTTAATGAGTTATCTTTTTGGTAGTATTTTAACTGTACCGAGGGATGATTTATGGATAATGGCGGCCATAGATATATTAATTATCACCTTAGTTAGTATCTTTTATAAGGAGTTGTTAGCCATATCTTTTGATGAAACTTTTGCGATTATTCGTAATATTCCCGTGGAGATAATTTATTTAGGCTTAATGGGAATAACCGCTTTAACTATTGTGGCAGTAATGCAGGTGGTGGGGTTAATTATGGTGATTGCTTTATTAACTATTCCCGCCGCTATCAGTGGACAATTTGTTAAAAATATGAAGGGAATGATGATCCTAGCGATTATTTTAGGAATTGTCTTTACTTTGGTTGGTTTATGGTTATCCTATAGTTTAAATCTCACCTCGGGGGCGACAATTATTTTAGTGGCAGGATTGGGTTATTTAATCAGTCTTGCTTGGAAACCTTTCATCCTCACTATCACCAGAAAAATAGCTAATCTTTAAGGCTCTCCCGTGGTTGTGGTGATATAGCATTTATCTTAATAGTGAGGTATGAGGTTTTTATTTTGGGGAGACAGGAGCCTGTTGTCAATACCCAATTAGGCTATACTTCATCTTTATGAGAAACGCCCTAATTTAAAGAAAAAATACCAAATCCGTTTTAATCACGATGATGATGAAATCCCGAAAGATATACTGTGACTAGATTTATCAATAATTTTGGTCAGCGGATTTGGTAAAATCAAGTAATTAATCGAGTTCATCAAACAAAAGTTCCTCTAGAATCGGTCCCATACTGTCATCATCGGGGGAAACTAATTCAACCTTCCCTTCCCCATCACCGACAGCTAAGAATAACAAAGGAGCAAGGGGACTGTAAATCGAGTATTTTTGGTCTTCGGAAAAGAAACTGGCGAGAAATTGCAATTCTTCCGGCTCTGATGACGAGGAAGGTTCATCGCTATCGATTTCTAAACTGAGAACATTATCTTCTTCTAGGGGAGGCAATTCACCACTAACAGTTAAGGTGTGAGCCGTGGGTTTGAGCAATAGGTCTAATTCGGCTAAAACTGCCTTAGCATCGGCGAAAATCCGCTCAATTTCCTCGCTATCTTCGATTAAGAAGGCATCGGATTCCTCTTCCTCCGATTCCTCATCCCAAGCTAGTATCATCACCGGGGTATCCACGGGGACAAGAAGCATATAGGTAAGGTCATCGGTTTCATAGGCATTCTCAATATAACAGTCTAGCGATCGACCTTGCTCATCCCAGAGGGTTATGACATCCGCTTCTTCGAGTTCGTTTTCTTGAAAATTAAATTGAGGGGACATAGGCTCTCAAACGCTACTGATTGAATCAGAATATCATGAGATGATCCTCAATCAAACCAAGAATTCCGGTGCAAATGTTGAAAACCCTGCACATCAGTTAAATTGTATTGTAGGGGCGTGATGGTGATAAAATTCTCGCCAATAGCGCGCACATCCGTAGGCACTTGCGGGGGTAAATGGCTGTAGTCCGGTTGTTCGATATCTTCCACCACTTCCCCGATTAACCAGTAATAACTTTTACCCCTGGGGTCCAGTCTTTTCTCGAAGGTTTCCTCGTAGCGTCGCAATCCCTGCCTAGTGATTTTCACCCCCTTGATTTCGGCACTACTAACCGGAGGGACGTTGACATTGAGTAAAGTGGGAACAGGAAAAGGGTTAAGGGTAACTTTCCTGACTAAAGTGAGGGCAAAATCCGCAGCCGGTTGGAAATCACAGGCTTTAAAACTAGCGAGACTAACAGCAATACTGGGAATACCTTCGATTAAGCCCTCTAGGGCGGCGGAAACCGTGCCAGAATAGAGGATATCAGTACCGAGATTAGACCCATGGTTAATGCCAGCTAAAACCAAATCGGGAGGCTCTTTGAGGACGGCACTAAGGGCAAATTTCACCGAATCGGCGGGAGTTCCCGAACAGGACCAGGCAATCACCTCGGGATGAAAAATTCCTTCCACCTGTTCGGCCCGGATGGGATGGTGTAAGGTTAAGCCATGACCAGTAGCAGAGCGCTCGCCATCGGGACAAACTACGGTCACTTGATAACCCGCAGTAGCAAGGGTGTTGGCAAGGGTGCGGACTCCTAGGGCGGAAATGCCGTCGTCATTACTGATAAGTAGTTTTAAAGAGCGATCGCTAGTCATAGGAAATTTCTGCTCTACCTGTGCCGGCTAGTGGTATAATGTAATGGTATTTTATCGTGGGTACGTAGCTCAGAGGATAGAGCACCAGGTTCCGGTCCTGGGTGTCGGGGGTTCGACTCCCTCCGTACTCGTTAAGACATCAGCAGATAGGAGATTACTTTTATTTATTCTCCCCCCGCAACGCGCACGAAGTGGTCTCCCCACTCTGCAATAACTACTGGCTGCCAGAAATCCTTTGCCCTCATATCATACTTTGTGCTTTTTGTCAAAAAAACTTTTTTTTTGCAATAAAACTACACAAAAAAAAGATCATCGTTGTGGGTGAAATTGACTAATTCCCCCGTCTTAATTGGGATTACCTTCTAGGTTTAGCAAGGGTTTCAACCATTGCTGCCCAAAAAAGCACAGAATAGCCCATTATGAAATTCAGCAAAATCGCTGTAACCATTGTAACATCGTTGTTAAATAAAAATCTTTCTCAATTAATTTTTAAGAATTTATAAATATTGCGGAATGTTAATTTAAATATTCTCAAGTGTCTAGAGTCAATACATAATTTTTGCTTATCTTTGTCCAACATTGGGTTAGTATTCTCCGAGTCAGTATTCAGCTTTTTTCTCCCCTCTCCCTTCTCCACTTCCCTTACAGGTTTTGGTACGCTTTGAAGGTGGCAGTTTTGACGCTTTCGGAAACGAGGGGAAAGGTACTTAATATATGCTGAAATTCTATCTCATTTAATTCATACAAGTGGCCTACTATTGCATCTAGTTTAGCCCGAATTTTTGCCCTTTCTGTCTCCTCTGTCACTCCATTTTTATGGGAATCTATCCCCACTTCTTTCGCTAATTCGTCAAATTCCTCGCTTACACAAATCAATTTCGCTGCATTTTCTACTATCTCCTCAAAGTATCTATCTCCCTCTTTTAATCGGGGGATAGGTAGCTGATATATGTAGAAAAAATTTAGGTTTTGACTAACTTTTTGTCTAAGCATCCAATCAATCAAAAAGCTATTTAAAACAGCAACAATGAAAATTTTGAATGATTGATTATCTTGAAAATTATTTTGTTCGCACTCACTGATAGATAACGAATTCCCGCAAAAAACTAATTTAGGTATCAGACTAGAAATTAAAGAGCGTTCGTTTGTACTTGATGAAACTGACCGAAATCCTAAACGATAAGTTTGATAGTCTAATATTTGACCGTTATCGACTTCACCGCGTTTTAATAAAGCTTGTCTTGCTTCTTTTTCATCTAACCAGTATTTCGGTAAAGCATAATGATGGGTGAATTGATGAATCATTTTTCCTTCGTAGAGAGGTAATCTTCCCTTTGCGGGTTCAGTTTTAAATAAATAACTATCATTAGTCATGTGAAATTCTGAAGTTAACCTGAGATTCCATGTATCGGGAAGGGTTTCTCCTAACAGGGGAAAACGAGACATTTTTTCAGCGATATGAATATCTATATCCTGTTTAAATTCCATTACCGAGAGGGAATCGGGGGATAGTTTGCGGATTAGGTTGGTTGAAATTTGCACTTGTTCATCTTTATTATATAAAAATATCCCTAACTTATCCTTACTAATTGCTTCTCTAGGATTAATGCGAAAAACAGCCTTAAAATTGTTGGTATTTTTCCCTTTAGCAAAATCAAATAAGCAGAATTTAAAACGATGGTCAACTCCTTCAAAAATAAATTTTTCATTGGATAAACCGAATACAGTTCCTAACTGACACTGAGAAAATAACATCTCTCGCAGTTGCTTGGTTCCTAAATCGGTATAAATTCCACTGGGAATAACCATTCCACATTCACCTTGGGGATGGAGGAGATTAAAACATTGTTCAACAAAAAGCTTATAGAGATTAATATCCGTCCCTTGCTTTTTACCATTCACAATAGAGATTTGATTTTTGTATTGTTCCGAGGAACGAAAATAGAGACTAACGTGGGGGTATTGACTTTGATAATCTAACCATGCTTGAGCAATTTCGGGATTAGTTAATAACTTTTTCTGTTCCTTTTCAAACGTCTTGATGTCCATCTTATTTTTAGTCACCAAGTCGCTATGCTGAGAAAAAAATTCCTTCGCTTGCGGTTTAAAGACTTCCCAAGGAGGATTAGTGATAATCACATCAAAACCACCCTTTTCCGTAATCAGTTTATCGAAGTGATAACCCCAGTGGAAGGGTTTCAGGGATTGCATATCGGAGAGAGTTAGTAAACGTTTCTTTGCTTTTCCCGTTAATTGTGCGGATTCGTACTTGATTGACAACTTACCGCTAAACTCATCTAGGAGAATTTGGTTTAATTTCACCAAAGATTCGCGGTTAACATCCTCGATGTGATTGCGTAACATCTGGAGACGGTTTTCTTGGGGGGTTCCCTCCACTTCTCCCAACTGGAAAGCGTGTTCTTTGTATAATTCAATACTGCGATTTTTTTCCGTGAGAATTGCCTGATAATTTTGTGCGGTGAGAGATTGTAGGATATTTTCCTCTCCCATGAGATTAAAACTTTTTTCGTCCACGCGAATCAATCCGATAAGGGAATTTCCCGACATGATATTAAAATCAATATTCGGTAGGGGTTCCAATTCCGTCACCGATTGCGCGGCAGCAACTAAAGCAAGAAATAAACGCAGTTTTGCGATTTCTGTCGCTTCCTCCATGATATCGACACCGTAGAGGTTATCGGAAATAATCCGTTTTTTGATGTAATATCCGAGGGAGGGATGGGATTTTCTTACCTCTGCTAACCACTGTTTTAATTTACTGTCTCCTCGCAGTTCAATTGTTCCAATTACCCCGCTATAAATCGCGATTAATGTCTTCATCGCGGCCACTAAAAAAGCACCGGAACCACAGGCAGGGTCTAAAATAGAAAGCTGGGGAAGAATATCTTTAATCAAAATCTCACAGAGGGGAGAATCGAGATTGATTAATAGTTCAGAAATACTGGCAAATTGTTTGCGGGGATAAAGTTGATTGCTTCTCTCGACAATCCATTTATTAATCGTCCTATCACAGAGATATTCGGTAATCTCCGGACGGGTATAGTAAGCACCAAAAGCTTTTTGGTTGATATACTTTTCAAAGATATATCCCAAAACATCGGGGTTAATTTCGTCATCCTGTCCCCCCGGAGTGTCGTCAAGGTTCCAAGAGTAACGGGAGAATAAATCAAGGATATTCTCAAATGCTTGATCATCAATACAAATGTTTTGATAACGATTTTCGAGGGGATGTTGGAGAAATAATCCTCCGTTAAGATATTTGACTTTTCCCACCAATGCAGTTACAGATGCGTCTCGTTGGGATTCGGGTTTTGCGAATGCTTGAAAAAAGAGGGTTTGCAGAAACTGACGATAGAATAAATTTTCCCCGCGTCGTTGACTTGCTTGGAACTTGTTTTGCAGATAGTTGAAGTCGTTGTCGATAAATCCCTTGCGCTGCAGGAAATAGACGAACATTAAACGGTTGAGGATAACGGAAGTGTACCATTTTCGATCGCTTTCTCGATCGATTCCCTGGATAAAGGGGAGGAACTGTAAATGTTCCCGTTGAAATTCCTGATAAAATTTCTTGGTAATCTTTTCGATATCGAAACCCTTTTGTAAGAGTTTGGCAATTTCGACTACAGAGGGTTCCCCATCTTCAAAGTCGGTGATATCGAGAACTAATTCCGCTAGTTTACCCAGAAATAAATCTCCCGGTTGTCCTTTTATATATAGATGGTCGCGGATATAACTTTTACTTCCCTCTCTTTTTACCCAGTACCATAAACTGCGCGTCCGTTTGCTATCAACGAAAATCAGCAGATTTTCAGCTATTCTTTCGGTAACTTGTCTCTGAATTTCCTGACGAGTTTGACTATCGGGGATATCTTCCCGACTCACCTCTAATACCACCACTCCCGACACTTCCGCAATTCTCTGACAACTATATTCCTGATTCTCGATGGTAACAGGGAAAGATTTTTTTCCGCGAGGATGGGACCATCCCAATTCCTCGATAAACAGTTCCCCAAATTGGAAGTTAGATAATAAGTCGCGAGTCCGGGAGAAGTTAAGGGACATAATGAACCTCTTGGAAATATCAAAAATTGTTGTTAGGGTTAGGAGTCAAAAGGTTTGATCCCCCTAAATCCCCCTTCCCCCTAAATCCCCCTTGATAAGGGGGACTTGCATTGGGTTTGATCCCCCTAAATCCCCCTTGATAAGGGGGACTTGCATTGGGTTTGATCCCCCTAAATCCCCCTTGATAAGGGGGACTTAAGAGGGTTGAAATAAACCCAAGGAACAGATAATCTGGGGTTCTTGATTTGTTTCTTCCTCGTGAACAATACAGAGACGGTCATCTTGATACAAAGATACTACCAAATCGGCCAACTGTTGGTCAGAGATACCAGTTCTTAAACAACGATTTAGGCGATCGAGAGCGGACTGTCTGAGGGGATAATGATAGAGTTGAGCGATTGCTTGATTAAAAACCTCTGGAGGAAAAAGATTATCCCTACTATCTTGAGCATACCCTTTTAAGCGCTGATAGGTTTTAAATTTTGCCCCCGTCATTCGTCCGAGATGTCCCCCGGAATGGGTTTCCTCCTCCGCAATTAATTCTGTACCTTTTTGTACTAACTGATGGTGTTGGGGATGGAGAGGAATCGGGGGAGTTTGGGGATGACAGGCAGCGGAACGTAAGATAGTTAATTGGGATTGAGTCACACTATTTCCCTGTTTATCCATCCATGCTAAAGCATCATTTCCCCCGGCAGTTTTTAGATAAACCATGACTCCCTCTGGATGGGTTGCTGTGGGGGTATGGCAACGGGTAGAATAAACCACCGCCGGCAGATTCTCTATGGTATGTTTTAAACTAGGGTCAACTTCGATCGCATTTTTCCAAATTTGATAAGCTTCCGAGGTTAAATCCACTTCTTGATCCTCCTCCTCATCGATAACCTCAGATTTTTCATGATACAGATCTAATAAAGTCTGGTTATCCATCTCCTCCTCAAAAAATATCTCATCGGTCCCCACCACTTCCGCATTCTCTCGCAGTCTTTGAGATAGTCTCGTCCGCAGTTTAATAATTCTCTCCACTCCCTCCGCAGGTAAAAAGGAATAACAGAGAACCTGACTTGCTTTTTGACCGATTCTATCTACCCTTCCGGCCCGTTGAATGAGGCGAATAATTGCCCAGGGTAGGTCATAATTAACGATAATGGCACAATCCTGTAAATTTAACCCTTCGCTCAAGATATCCGTCGCGATTAGGACTCGTATTTCTTCCCCCACTTGCTGAGAATTGCTGCGGGGACTAAAACGACGGACCATTTCCGCAGGATTAGCAGAGTTTCCCGTCACTCCCGCAATCTTATCCACTCCCCGATTTTGCAACTGAGTGACCAAATAACTGACTGTATCGGCAAATTGGCTAAAAATTAACACCTTTTCTTGGGGATGATTTTCCTGTAACAGCTGCCATAACTTCTCTAGCTTTTCGTCGGTCTCTGGCTGCCAAGTCCCACAGGTCTGCAATAATGCTATTAAAGCCAAGGCATCGGATTTTAGGTCTTTTTTCAATGCGGGTTTAAACACCTCGGTGTGAATCCACTGAAAGCGCTTGCGATAATCACCGCTATACTTTTGATACACTTGTTCGGCTCTTTTTTGATACTCTTTTTCTAACCCGGTTATCCCGGTGGTATCCTCGGTTTCTAGACTTTCATCCTCTCCCTGAGTGACTAAATCCTCATCCAGATAACGAGTGTCTAACAAAGTTAGATCCTGACTCCCGATGGGAAGGGGTAGATTATTGGCCATAGCATGAAGGAAAATATAGTTACGGAGAATATGACGGTCAAGGGATTGTAGGAAAGCATATCCTCCACTCTCCAAACGTTTAAATAAATTCGTCCGACAAAAACCCATTAATCTTTTACCCGCACGGGATAGACTTTTTAAGATAGTTTCCTCCTCTCCTGTCCCTTTGCATCCTTTAATCAGATAATTTCCCAATCCGTAACGGGGTAACTTCAATCCGTTGAGAGTTATCACCACTGCTTCCGAATATAAACGCGCATAAACCGAGTCTTGTAGGTCAAACTTGATTGTCTTTAGTTGTCGTTGGGGAAGATAGACTCTCGACCCATCGGCAAATTTTAGATACTTGCGACCCTGTTCGTCTTCTGTAGCATAATTATTTTTGATAAAACCGCGAGTCCGTCTAATCATATAGAGACGCATTAAGTCTCTCCAGTCGTCGGGAGAGTCACTTTTTTCAAAGGCAGCTAGGGACCTAACCGCAGATTGGTATCTGCGGTTAAATTCGATTTCTCCTCCCAGAGATTCTAGTAGTCTTTCGGGACGAATTCCGAGATTAGTATCCTCTTGAATGAATAAACGCAGTTGATTGGACAGGTCAAGATAGTTTTTATTGTAGGGAGTCGCAGTCAAGAGAATACAGCGACTTTCATTGGTGTTAATGTACTCCTGTATCACCCGATAACGTTTACCCTCTCGATTACGCAGGTTATGACTTTCATCGATAATTACTACCCGATAGCGCCGCAGATTGGGTAACTCCTGCATAACCTGACTTAAGGGGATAATTTTCGCTCTTAATTTATATTTATAGCTGTAATCCTCCCACATAGTCAGGAGATTTTTCGGACAAATAATTAAGATTTCTAAATCGTAGTCTTCCTGCAAAATATATGCTAGAATGGAAGCGATGCGCGTTTTTCCTAACCCCACCACGTCGCCAATTAGTACCCCACCGCGTCTTTGCACATAACGAGCGGCAATTTTAATGGCCGATTTCTGAAAATCTAGTAAGTCTTGGTCAAACTGTCGGGGAATTTTGTATTCTGCTAAACCGGCTCTCGCTTCAAAGGAAAGATGGTAAGCTATTTTTAAATAGATATGATAGGGAGGAATCAGACTTTCCCTGGCCCAACTTTGGTTAATTACCTCGACAATATCCGAGGATATATCCCAACACCAAGCATCAAACCAACGATCATTAAACCACTTTTGTAACTTGGCACAAGCATCATGGTCAAGCACATCAATATTTAATTCTCCCTGCTGTTGTAATCCCGCAAAAGTTAGATTACTGCTACCCAAAAATCCCACCGTTGGGTTATTGACATCCTGTCGATGAATAAGGTATAATTTAGCATGGAGATTGTAGCGCAAAAATAGGCGAATTACTAACTTACCCGCTTGGATTTGTTTCCCCAAACGTTGCAAAGCTTCCTGATCTCGATTGCTAGGATTCCCCCAAGTTAATTGCTGGCAAAAATCCTGAACAATTTGTTTTTTAAAACGAGCAGAAGTAGCCTTATCTATATTATTTGATCGGTTCAATAAAGACAGGGATTGCTGTAGTAATTCCTGGGGTGCTTTCTGCATACCAATCAGGAGACGACAACAGGACAAATCACCTCCGAGAAAGTGATCAATATAGGTATCGATGGATTGCCAACCGCGCAAATTAAAATAACCCACACAAAAATCAGCGCGTTGGGATGCTAATAAACTTTCCTGTAAAATTGGCAATAAATGGGACTCAATATTATCAAAAATGCGCGGCATATTTTTAATCCGTAGGGTGCGCTCTTCGATAGTGTAAACTAGCGATAATTATGGTGAGTGATTTTGGTTATGGTGGTGGGTTACTACTGAAGATAGATGTCGGGTTCGATCCCCCCTTTCCCCCCTTGATAAGGGGGGGATTTGATAGTTTTTAACACCTAACTACTTAACTGAATTTATTTACTTAATCCAAACCGTTTTAACGTTGACAAATTCGCGAATGCCTTCCACACTTAATTCCCGACCAAAACCAGAACGTTTAATACCCCCAAAGGGTAAACGAGGATCGGATTTAACCATACCGTTAATAAACACACAACCGGCCTCAATTTCGCTAATTAAACGCTCAATTTCTTCGGGGTTATTCGTCCAAGCGCTAGAACCCAAACCAAAGGGACTATCATTAGCTGAAGCGATCGCTTCCTCGATATTTTTGACTCGAAATAGTAAAGCCACCGGTCCGAAAAATTCCTCTTTTTCCCCAGGAGAACCAGCAGGAATATCGGTTAAAATCGTCGGTAGATAGAAGTTACCTTTTCCCTCTAAACGTTGACCCCCTACAAGGATTTTACCACCCATAGCCACGGTTTTTTCCACTTGAGCGGCAATTTCCGAGACGATCGATACCGTGGCCAAGGGACCAATATCAACAGTTTCATCGAGGGGATCACCAACTTTTAAAGCTTGGAATTTGGCCACTAATAACTGTTCAAATTGATCGGCGACAGTTTCCATAACAATAAACCGTTTAGCGGCGATACAAGTCTGACCATTATTTAACAATCTTGCCGTCACTGCCGTAGCCGCTGCCGCCTCGATATCAGCACTATCTAAAACGATAAAAGGATCACTACCTCCCAACTCCAAAACCACCTTTTTAATCTGTTTTCCGGCGGCGGCTGCTAAACTGATCCCCGCCGGTTCACTACCGGTTAAAGTGGCGGCTTTTACCCGTTCATCGTTAATTAAATCACTAACGCGATCGGCCCCGATCAAAAGAGTTTGAAAAGCGCCTTCGGGAAAACCTGCTTCTAATAAAATTCTTTCCACCGCTAAAGCTGATTGGGGAACATTAGAAGCGTGTTTGAGTAGGCCGACATTTCCCGCCATTAAAGCGGGAGCAGCAAAGCGAAATACTTGCCATAAAGGGAAATTCCAGGGCATAACCGCTAAAATCACCCCTAAAGGTTGATAACGGACAAAACTGCGACTAGCATCGGTGGCAATCAGCACATCTTCCAGATAACCGGCGGCATTATCGGCATAAAAACGACAAACCAAGGCACATTTGAGGACTTCTGCGATCGCTGATTTGATTGGTTTCCCCATTTCTAAAGTCATGGTTTTAGCCAATACCACCTGATCCCGTTCCAAAATATCCGCCGCTTGCCGTAACCACTGTCCCCGTTCACTGATGGCGGTGCGGCGATACTGCTGAAAAGTTGTCTCAGCTAGGGCTAATTTCGCCGCCAATTCCTCCGAGGTTAGAGGGGTAAAAGTCTTGAGAATTTCTCCGGTGGCAGGGTTGACTGAAGCGATACCCATATCCCAATTGTCTCCTATCGAGGGCTATATCTCTAGTTTAGTTCTTCGGTTGTCCCGCTGCTGACACTTGATTATTTATTTCCCCTTTTGCATTAGTGCCTCTCCTCTATAAATAGTCTATACCCAACAGATTTAGTATCTCCTGACTGGAAAGAGGATATAGGTTGACACTCTGCGCGCTAAAGCGACGCAGATTCTAGCACAGAATTAGACCAAAATCTAATTCTGATGGGCATTGTCAAGATGCCTCTAGTAACTCTGCTCAAATCTAAT
>JAADBR010000033.1 GCA_009995705.1 Microcystis aeruginosa W13-11 | reverse complement strand
AGTCAAAAATTTTGAGCGTACTTTACAGCACTCCACTACCAAAATTCATCTCTGTTTTCTTCGACTTCTACTACGACGATTAGCTGTATCCTAAGATACCAAATAGGTTCTATAGACTAAAGTTGATGAATTGCTCTTTTTTTAAGTGTAACACCCTATCACCCTATCACCCCTTATGGAAAAATTAACTAATCTCGATCGCATTGCTGAAGAAATTTTAGGTTTAATTCCAACAGAAACGGTTATCATTGCCGAATTTGACGGTGATAGTATTGATTATCGCGCGGGTGCAGGTGAAAACACCGGGGCAATTGTGGGCAAAAGGGGTGATATTGCCACGTCGGGACTGTGTGCGCTGGTTTACCAGGGGAGTTGTCCGGTGGTGGTGGGACAAACCCTAGGAGATAATCGCATTCGTCAGGATATAGCGGTGGCTTTGGGGATAAAAACGGCTTTAGCTGTGCCAATTAGGGTTAATAATCGGTTATTTGGTGCAGTAATGCTCTTAAACCGTCTCGATGGTCAGGAATTGACCGATCGAGATAGTTTGTTAGTGGAGGAATATCTGAACTTGTTACTCAGAGATGAGGGATAGAAGCGGTTGGGTAATCCAGTTGAATGCTACGGCGATTTGATGGTTGAGGGTGGGCAGACGGTAGAGATAGACTAAGCGACGGGTAAGATGGGCAAGGGGACCGGCTAATTCTAGTCCTAAACCGCTAATAGTAGCCTCATCGACTCCGAGGGTCAACATTTCGCCTAAAGGTTGATAACGGAAGGGTAAAGCTGGTTTATCGTGGAAACTCGCCCAAATATTCCAAGCGCAGTAGTCGGACTGTTGAAGGGCGACCTGAGCCGTAGCAGCGTAGGGTTTATCCTCTTGGTCGCGACTATCGGCCGCATCGCCGATCGCGTAGATACTGGGGTTTTCGACAGTTTGTAAATATTGATTAACTTTTAGTAATTTGCGCTCATTATGTGCTAGGGGCAAATTAGCGAGCAGTGGGGAGGCGATCGGACTAACGGTCCAAAGAATTAGATCAACGGGGATATTGTCGATCTGTCCTTTGTAGTCAAGGGAGAGGCAATCAGCTTGGATGTCGGCGACGGTGGTTTCTAGGTCTAACCAAACTAGACGTTTTTCTAGGGCTTTTTTGGCAGTTTCGCGGTTAAATTGGGTTGAAGGGCCAAGTATATCGCTATTTCTTTCGATCAGACGAATTCTTCCCCTTTCTCCGAGGCGATCAGCCAGCTTACAGGCTAATTCTACGCCGCTATAACCGCCCCCGATAATGGCGACCCGAATTTTATCGCGATCGGATTGTTCTAGGGTTTTAAGTCGATCCCGAAGACGATAGGCATCCTCTAGACTACGAAAGGGGATAGCGTGGGTTTTGGCCCCGGGTAGGAATTCAAGGGAAGACTGGCCACCGAGGGCGATGACGAGGCGGTCATAGCATATATCGTTTTGATTGTCAAGGGTTATTTTATGATTATTAACATCGATCTCCGCGACGGTTCCCTGTTGGAAGTTAACCGGGGTATTGGCGAGCAATTCGCTGAAAGGGGGAGCAATTTCCCAGGATTGTAGTTCTGAGGTGACTAATTCGTAGAGAAGGGGAGAAAATAAAAAGCGATCGCTTTTATCAATTAAGGTAATTTGGGGAGGGTGTTGATCGCTCCAAGGCAATTGACTCAAACGTAAAGCAGTATAGAGTCCGCCAAAACCACCACCGAGAATACAAATTTTGGGGTTTGAGTCAGTCATATTGATCGCTGAGGGTTTTGTTTCTTATTTTGACACTCCCTGCCGTAAAATGGACGGGGAACCTTAAACCCAAATTTTTGGTAAAGCAAGGAAAGAAAAATAGTTTTTATTTATCTACCCAGCCAAATCGTCAGCAAAGCCATAATTGTAGCCAGAAAAAGGATATGATTCATCCAATCATCGAAAGACCAATTTTTAAACATAATTTAGTTCCTTAAAATCGAAGCTCACTGCTCAACAGCTTACCTTAATTTCTAATAGAAGTGCTATCGCGTGCAGCCGGTTGACCCAGGCAATATATTAAGATTAGTTAAGGGCAGTAAAGGAATCGTTAAATCAATCATAAATTGTCATAGTCCATTTCCTCCAGAGCCTAGCATAGAGGGGAAGCCTCCTTTATCCCCAGGTAATTGCATGAATGGACTACAACAACAGATTATCAGTCTCGATCGGAAAGTCGATCATCTACAGGATATTGTCGAGAGCCTCAGCCGGCAAATTGCTATCCTAGCTGGGGATAAATCGAGTCGTTCCCCGCGTGAATCGCTGGAAATGGTCGGGTTTTCCGAGTTATCCGATAATAGCCTCTACGACCATAAAGATATTCTCCGAGATCACGGTGGCAAACAATCCCCGGCTGTTAATGGCGATAATCCTTTTTCCGATGAAATCCAAATTCGCCGATTAACCGCACAATTGACAGCAGCCTACAATCGCATTGCAGCTCTCGAAGAACAATTACTCAGCTATCGCATCCATTCCTAGTTAATTTCTGCCTAGAGGATTGGTTAAACTGGGTAAGGTGGGGTTAGTGGGTAAATTGGGCAAAGGATTGCTATTTTCTATTGTGGGATTGTTAGCTTCCCCCGATAGAGTCGCTAAAGCCACGCGATCGCCGCCCACCTGTCGCAGTAGGTCTAAAACCCCAACCACTTCGTTATAACTGGCATTACGCGAAGCATTCAGTACCATCAGTCCATTGGGACTATATTGATGATAATTCTTGATTGCCTCGAATAACTGGGGGCGAGTCACCATCTGTTTTTCGACGTAGAGTTGTCCGAAATCATCGAGACTAACCACCAACATTTCCCGCATCGGGGTGGTGGCCGTACTAGCTTTCGGTAAATCAAGACTGATAGCCTGTTGGCGAGATAATCCCACTGCACCGAGAATAAAGAAGGTGAGAATACAGAAAATTACATCGATCAAGGGAATGATGTTAACCTGCACATCCTCTTGAATGCGGTGTTGATCATGCCATAATTTCAGGGGACGAGCCGTAATATGGCTACTTTTGGGCTTTTTGTGGTTAAGAGATTTAGTTTCGGCCATGGGTTATAAGGGGGAGACTTAGCGATCGAGGGGTTTTTCTAGGTTAGCACTGAGGGAGTATTGTTGGTCTTCTCCATCTAGCCAACGTTGACGGTAGATAATTTCTAAATCACTGCCAGCCTTGCGAAAAATTCTAGCTTGATTGAACCAGAGTCCCTGAAAAATACGATAGAAAGCCAGGCTAAAGATAGCGACAATTAAGCCGGTAGCGGTGGAAATTAGAGCTTCACTAATACCTAAAGTTACTCCAGCTGTGGAGGAAGTTCCGAGATCACTCAGTTGAATATTGGCCAAAGAGGTGATTAAACCGAGTACCGTCCCTAATAATCCTAGCAGGGGAGAAAGGGCGATGACTGCCTCAAGGATTTTATCGCCCCGTTTCATTAAGGATAATTGTTCATCGGCAGCTGACTCGAGGGCAAAGTGAAAAACCTCTGGATCTGGATTTTCTAAGCGCAGGGGAGCATAAAGATAGCCTCCAATAGGGTGATTGCGGGAATCTCTAGCGACTTTTGCTGCCAAATCCCAGTTACGCATGGCCGATTCCATAATCCGGTTTAAAATCTGGCCCTCACTGAGGAGGGTGCGACTCCAAAACCAAATTCGTTCGATAATAGTGCTAAGAGCTAAAATAGACAGAAAAAGCAGCGGCCACATGGCCACTCCGCCTTTTTGGATTAAATCAGTTATACTCACGAGTTGTTTTGTCCCTCCTGGGCGATCGGGTAATGATTATAGTTTAAGGATTATAGTTTAAGATTTAGCTTAATCGATTGACATTTATAGTTCTCACGCTGACTTACAATACAGGATGATATGGGGTTTTTCAAGGGGCCAGAAGATATCAGAAAAGGGATTGCCCTGACTCTATTTGAACCTAATTCGGGCTAGAGAAGTCTAAACTACGGTTATCTAATACCAAATCCGTTGAGTATAGGCTACATATCAGATAGGCAAGGGGAAAGAGGAGGAATAGATATAGCGTTAAGCGCTTGAGTGAGATACAGACCAAGCTTTGCCTAGCATGGTTTATACCTCGTGACACTGTACCTCATACGACTGCACACCGCTATAATCAGTCTTTAATAACTGGATTTAGTATTAAGCCAGCTAATATGAAAAAAGGAGTGAAAATAATCACTCCCACTGATAATCACAAGAAAAACTGGCTTAAACCTAGAGAGCATTAGCCCCCGCTACTACTTCTAACAATTCTTGCGTGATAGCTGCTTGACGCGCTTTGTTGTAGGTACGGCTTAAAGTCCCAATTAACTCGCTGGCGTTCTCGCTGGCGTTACTCATCGCCGTCATCCGGGCTGCTAATTCACTAGCTGCCGATTCCTGGAGAGCGCGCAGTAATTGGTTATTTAAGTACAAAGGTAGGAGAGAATCGAGAATTTGGACGGGATTCTGCTCAAAAATCATGTCTTGGGGAAAAACCTGCGCCGTTTGGCTGGCCATTTTTTCCCGTTGTACCTTAAATTTTCCCTCTTTAGTCACCAAACGGAAAATCTCGTCATCCTGTACCGCTAAACCTTGGGTAGTTAAAGGTAACAGGGTTTGAATCACCGGAGTGGAACTGATCAGGGAGATAAAACGAGTATAAACCAGCTCCACCCGATCGACTGTTTCCGATAAAAATAAGGAAAGCAACTCATCCCCAATCGTGCCAGCTTCATCGGCAGTGGGAATCTGTTCGAGGTTGATAAATTTAGCGGCAATGGGAGCATTGCGGCGCTCGAAATACTGTGCTGCTTTCCGGCCGGCAATAACTAATTGATAGTTAATCCCTTGCTCTTTTAATTCATTCATCCGTTGTTCGGCACGGCGGATGACGTTAGTATTATAACCGCCACAAAGACCTCGATCGCCTGTCACTACTAATAGAGCGACGGTTTTTACTTCCCGTTGGGCCAGCAGGGGTAAATTAACATCACTAAAGGCTAAACGACCTTGAAGATTATAAAGTACCTGAGCGAGGGCATCGGCAAAAGGACGGGTACAGAGAACTTGTTCTTGGGCGCGACGCACTTTTGCTGCCGCCACCAGACGCATGGCCTCGGTAATTTTTTTGGTATTTTTGACCGATTGAATTTGGTCGCGAATCGCTTTGAGATTAGGCATAATTCAGTTATCAGTTATCAGTTATCAGTCATCAGTTATCAGTCATCAGTTATCAGTTTGGAGTTTTAAGTGAGCAGTATTAAATAGCAGTTTCTTGCCATCTTTTCACTGTTTACCGATCACTGTTTACTGATAACTGAAAAGGCTGACAGCTTAAAGCTCACAGAAGTTTACTTAAAAGCCTGTTTGTACTCGTTGATGCCATCTTTGAGCAGGCCTTCCGCTTCGTCGTTGAGTTGTTTTTCAGTGCTGACGATCTCAACGTAACGAGGTTTGCTGGTTTTCAGGTATTCCCGTAGGCCAGTGCAGAAATCGATAACTTTATTGGTGGCGATATCGTCGAGATAACCGTTTAAACCGGCATAAACCACCGCGACCTGTTCCCAAACGGCCAGGGGGAAGTTTTGGGGCTGTTTGAGGATTTGACGCAGACGCTGACCGCGAGCGAGTTGTGCTTGGGTGGCCGCATCAAGGTCAGAAGCGAATTGAGCAAAAGCTTCTAATTCGTCAAACTGGGCTAATTCTAGTTTTAATTTACCGGCCACTTTCTTCATCGCTTTCGTTTGGGCTGCTGAACCCACGCGGGATACGGAAATACCAGCGTTAATAGCGGGACGGAAACCAGCGTTAAAGAGGTCGGTGGAGAGGAATATCTGACCGTCAGTAATCGAAATTACGTTGGTGGGAATGTAGGCAGAAACGTCACCGGCCTGGGTTTCGATAATCGGCAGGGCGGTCATGCTACCACCACCGAGGGCATCGCTGAGTTTAGCGGCACGTTCTAGTAAACGGGAGTGGAGATAGAAAACGTCGCCGGGGTAAGCTTCCCGACCGGGAGGACGACGCATGAGCAGGGATAGCTGACGATAAGCTTGAGCCTGTTTGGTGAGGTCATCGTAGATAACTAGGGTCGCTTTGCCTTTATACATGAAGTATTCGGCGATCGAAGCTCCGGTGTAGGGGGCGATGTACTGGAGGGTGGCGGGGTCGTTAGCGTTAGCGGCCACCACCACGGTGTAATCCATGGCACCTCTTTGGGTGAGGGTGTCGATTACTTGGGCGACGGTGGAGGCTTTTTGACCGATGGCGACATAGACACAGATCACGTCTTCGCTTTTCTGGTTAATGATTGTGTCAATGGCGATCGCTGTTTTACCAGTTTTTCTGTCACCGATAATTAACTCCCGTTGACCACGACCGACGGGAATCATGGCATCGATAGCGGTGATGCCAGTTTGCATCGGTTCACAGACGGATTTGCGAGCGACAATACCGGGGGCGGGGGATTCCACCAGACGAGTTTCGCTGGCGAGGATGTCTCCTTTCCCGTCGATGGGACGACCGAGAGCATCAACCACGCGGCCGACTAAGGCGTCACCCACGGGAACCTGGGCGATTTTACCGGTAGCTCTCACCGTACCGCCTTCTTTGATCCCGAAACCGTCACCCATTAACACCGCACCGACGTTATCTTCTTCGAGGTTAAGGGCGATGCCGACGGTTCCATCTTCAAATTCTAATAGTTCTCCCGACATGGCCTGTTGTAGGCCGTAGATGCGGGCAGTACCGTCACCCACTTGCAGGACGGTTCCCACGTTGGAGACCTGTACTTCTTGGTTATAGGATTCGATCTGTTGACGAATAATCGTGCTAATTTCGTCCGGTCTGATAGCTACCATAGTTTAATCTGGGAAAAAGTAAAAAATTAGAAGGTGAAAAAACGGCAAAAAAGAGAGATTAGATGACCTTAGCGCAGGGAGAGGCTGAGGCGTTGTAGTTGACCGCGAATGCTGGCATCAAAGACCTGAGAACCGACTTTGATCACCACACCACCGATGAGGCTGGTATCAACTTTGGTTTTCAGTTCGACCGCGTTCGCCCCAGTTAGGGTTTTCACTTTGTCGATGACGATTTGTTTTTGGCTATCGTTCAATTCGGTGGCCGAGGAAACTTCCGCTAAAACGGTGTTAGTCAGCGCTCTGGCCAGGGTGAGATATTGTTGACAAACGGGTTCTAAAAATTGAATCCGACGTTTATCGACTAATAACATCATGAAGTTAGTTAAATAGGGATTGGCACTGGTCCCCATTACTTGGGAAAGAACAGCTTTTTTAGCTTCTTCTTTGATGACGGGATTGCCGATAAAAGCTCTTAGATCGGGAGCATTTTCTAGCAATTCCAAGAGGGATTTAATTTCGCCGCCGATCGCTTCTAATTGTCCGCTGCTTTGGGCGACGGAAAGTAATGCTTGGGCGTAGGGTTCGGCTATTTCTGAACTGATTAAACTTCCCTGCATCTATTTACCTCCTAGGTTGGCCAAACTGCGATCAATTAGGGTTTGTTGTACCGATTCTTCCAGTCCGGCGCTTAATTGGGATTCCACATTAGCTAGGGCTAAAGCGGTAATTCTTTGGCGTAATTCTACTAAAACGCGATCCTGTTCCGCCGAGAGATCTTTAGCGGCACTTTCGCGCATTCTTTGAATATCGAGTTCGGCTTGGGCGGCGATGTCGGCGGTGACAGTTTTAGCTCTAGATCGAGCATTATTGATAATTTGTCCCGCCTCTTGTTTTGCCAGGGCGAGTTTTTTCTGTTCTTCGGCGAGGGCGTTAGCGGCAATATTCTTCCGGTCTTCAGCTTCGGCTAAAGCTTCAGCAATCTTTGACTGACGTTCTCCGAGGATTTGTCCGAGAACTTTGCGGCCGTAGAAGATGACTAAACCGAGCAGAATTGAGAGGTTAAATAGGTTAGTTCCTAGTATATCGGTGTTGATGCCGAATCCTTCTGCTGCCGCTTCCTTCGCCTCCGTGGCTAATAATAAAACTGTGTCGATGATCATGGTTATTGAGGGCGGGGAGTAGGTTATTCAGTTATCAGAGGTAAGTTTCCAGTCTTCTAACTCCTGACGACTGAGTTCTATCTTTTTACTGATTACTGTTATTAACCAAGGGCTGGGGTTTAGCGAACGAGTTCGGGGCCGAGGAGTTTTTCGAGAATTTGACGGGAAAGAGAGGCCACTTGTCCTTCTAGAGAACGAAAGGCTTCTTCTTTCTGTTGGGCAATTTCGGCGGCGACGGCTTCCTTACGGGCGATCGCTTCTTTTTGGGCTGCGGCAACTCGTTCGCTGGCTAGTTTTTGGGCTTCAGCCTGCGCTTGGGCGATAATCTCTTGGGATTGTTTACGAGCCGAACTTAATTGCAACTCGTACTCTTGTACCAGTGCTTCGGTTTTGGCTAGTTGTTCTTTGGCTCCGCCTTCGGTTTGCCGAATATACTCCGCCCGTTCATCTAAAACTTTACTGAGGGGTTTATAAAAAACGGCGTTCAGGATCACTGCCAAAAGAATAAACTGTAGTGCCATCACTGGCAGGGTGGCATCGAAATCAAACATTGATTTATTCCTGATAAATAGAAGCTATAAACAGGTTCAAAAAAGGAAGATGATCCCCCTGCTTTAACAATAAACAGTCAGGGGGAATCACTAAAATTCCCTTAACTAGCTATCAGCCTTCCGTCCCAAAAACCAGATTTTTAAGTTGGCTCCTTCGGCGTTTTTTCGAGTTTTGAAAACTCTGCTGCCAAGCTGGGGACTGGGGGCTGATAGCCCACTGCTTTTTTAATTAGGCGAAGGGGTTAGCGAACAGTAAAACGAGAGCGATAACCAAGCCGTAGATGGTTAAGGATTCCATGAATGCCAAGCTGAGGAGAAGGGTACCACGAATTCTTCCTTCAGCTTCGGGTTGACGGGCGATACCGGAAACAGCTTCTCCAGAAGCGTTACCTTGACCAACACCGGGGCCGATAGTGGCTAAACCAACGGCGAGGGCGGCGGCGATAACGGAAGCGGCAGCTACTGTGGGGTTCATTGTGATTTTTTCCTCTATTTACTAATCAATTTCAATCTGTTGTTTACAGAGCGCGTTCTCAGCCCTAAAAAATGGCTGGTTTTCTGCTCAAAACTCCCGAAAGAGTTTTTGGGAAAGAACGATCTGGGAATTCAGTTGCTCATCCTGAATTCGACCAATAATTTCTTAGTTATTATCCTATTATCTGGACACTTTTTCCTAAGAAATTTTTCTTTTTTCGTCCCTCGCTTTTAAGCGTGTTCTTCTTCGTGTTCCGATTCTAGGGCCTCATGGATATAGGCCCCGGCAAGGGTGGCGAAGACCAGGGCCTGAATAGCGCTGGTAAATAAACCGAGAGCCATCAGGGGTAGGGGTACGACTAGGGGGACAAGGAAGACTAATACGGCTACTACCAACTCATCCGCGAGGATGTTTCCGAAAAGACGGAAGCTGAGGGAGAGGGGTTTGGTAAAGTCTTCTAAAATTTTGATCGGTAATAGCGCGGGAATCGGCTCTAGGTAGTGAGCGAAGTAACCGAGTCCTTTTTTACTGATGCCCGCGTAGAAGTAAGCGAGGGAAGTCAGTAGGGCTAACGCCACCGTGGTATTGATGTCGTTAGTGGGGGCGGCTAATTCTCCTTCGGGTAGTTCAATTAACTTCCAAGGAATCAAGGCCCCTAACCAGTTAGAAACGAAAATAAATAAAAATAGGGTGCCGATGAAGGGCAACCAGGGTCGATATTCCTTTTCTCCTAGCTGGTTTTTGGCTAAATCGCGCAGAAATTCCAGGATGTACTCCATGAGGTTTTGAATACCGCTAGGGACTTTCTGGATCTTGCGGGTAGCGGCGATCGAGGCGATGATTAAGATAGCGAAGACGATCCAGGAGACCGCGATCACTTGCCCGTGAATTTTTAGTCCGCCGATGTGCCAGTACCAGTGTTGTCCCACTTCCAGGGAAGCGAGACTATAAAAATTAAGCACACTTAAACTGTCTAACATTTCCACCTTGGGGAGATTCAGGTTCGCAAATCAGGGTTATTTTTAACGGACAAAAGGTTTAGGAATCGGCTTTCTGCTCCAGCTTGAAGATGGTTTGCAGGGTATAGACGATGATTGCGCCTTTATAGGTCAAAAAACCCAAAAAAACTGGCACTATGTGCAGTTCTTGCCAACGACTGGCGATGATGATTAATCCAGCGAATAGGGCTAATCCTTTTTTGCCTACCCGATTTTTCGTTACCCCCAATTTTTCCACTTCCCCGGCGAGGAGTTTTAGGTAAACAACTCCCACCATTGCCCCTAATAGGTAATTAAGGGCGGTATTGAGGGAATAAAACAAGCACACGGAGATAAAGATCACACTGCTTAAGATCAGGGTGGTGATCAATAGGGTGTTTTGTAGTTGATAGTATTCCCGCATCGGATCTGACGGCGGGTTGGTTTCTGGGGTTGGGGGAGATTCGATCGATGGGTCAGACAAGGTACACCTAAATCAGCGATAGACTAATCTCAATATCTGGATTGCTTTCCCAGCTATGACGCTCAGGTAAGCCACAAGACATATTATCACGGCAGCGGCAACAATTATTAAGCAATTGTAAATTGTCATGATTCCCCCCGCTCTCAGCCATCAGCCTTGAATCAATTATCAGTGGCTCTCTTGGGGTTATAGTGATGAGCAGCTCTTATCGAAGAAAGGGCGTATAGATCCCTACCAATCACACAGGTGCAATGTAGGGGGGCGCAACGTGGTCAGTGAGTTGATCGAACTGCTTGCGCCCATAATGTGACAATGTGAACATTTTTCAGCCAATATCCAAGAGAGATTTTTCAGTTCACTGATTACTGTTTACTGATCACTGAAAAGCTGCCCATTTCGCCATAATTAGTCTCAATCAGGTTTTTTTAAGAGTTTTGCGCCACAGTTTTTACAAAAATTGGCATCTGTATCGTGACGGGGTAGGCCACAATCTGGACAAGGATAATCAGTTTGAGTGCCAGATTTTAATAGTTGTTTAGTCAGATCGCTAATTTGTAAGGGAATTAACAAAACTCCCGTTAAAATCATTAAAACTGTCACCATTTTGCCCCCATCGGAAAGGGGAGTTACATCCCCAAATCCCACGGTAGTCATAGTGACAACGGCGAAGTAAAAAGCATCAAAAAATGTCCGATAGACTTGAGGATTAATTGGGTGTTCGATCTGATAAATTAAACCTGCATAGACAAAAATAATCGAAAATAGAGTTAGTAATATGCGAGTAAATACTATTTGATCGGAAGTTTTAATTTGAAAAATAGAAAGATCGGAGCCAAAAAAACGAATCACCCGCAAAATTCTAAACCAGCGAAAAATTCTAAAAAACCTAATATCAAAAAAACCAAAGAATAGGGGCAGGATTGATAATAAATCTAGGATGGAAAAAATGTTAAAAACAAAGCCTAGTTTTGATTCCGCACACCAAAACCGAATTAAATACTCTAGGGAAAATAAGCTTAAAATTCCCCCATCAAGCTGACGTAACCACATTTGCCAGGTGACGGATAAGGGATAGGTTTGCGCCACATAAATCCCCAACGAAAGTAAAATTAATACTAGGATAAGCAGATTTACCGTCAGTCCGATCGCCGTGGTGACATCCTCTAAATAAAAAGCTATTTTGGCACGAAAAGAGAGCATAAATTCAGCTATCAGTAAACAGTAACCAGCAATCAGTGAACTGAAAGCTCACATCTGATAACTGAATCACTGATAACTGATAACTGATTAAGGCAATTCCACCGAAGTTGGTTTAGCGATATGAGGCAAACCCCAACCCAATTTTTCCCGGAGGATGCGGAAGAATTCCGTCGATTGCAGACGAATAAAATGGACTTGGTGGGGCGATTTCTGCACATTAATTCGATCTTCTGGCAAGATATAAGAACCGCCATTACCGTCCACTACCATCACCATGCGATTAGCAGTTGCTGGGAAAATATTCACAATTTCCTTGTCAGAAAATACCAAGGATCTGGAAGCTAAAGAATGGGGACAAATGGGAGCTAATTGTAATACTGGCACATCGGGAGTTATTACCGGGCCACCGGCGCTGAGAGCATAGGCAGTAGAACCGGTAGGAGTGGAGAGAATCACCCCATCGGCAGCGATATCGACGGGTGCGTGTTCACCAATTTGAATCTCAAAATGACACATACTAGTGAGGGGTTCCCGGTGGACGACCACCTCATTGAGAGAAAGTGCCTCCCAGAGGAGGGTATCTTCGCGAAACAGTCGCACCGTAATCATCGAGCGATTTTCGATGGTGTAATTCCCCTCTAAAACCAGTTCTAAGGCGGGTTCAAGCTGATTTAGGTAAATTTCGGTCAAAAAGCCCATGTGTCCCGTATTGACCGTTAACAGGGGCAAATTGAGGGTAGCCAACTGCCGGGCTGCCGATAGGACTGTACCATCGCCCCCCAATACGATCGCAAAACTTAAATCTTGCTCGAAATGGGGGGGGACTAACTGATCGATCGGAGTAAAACAAACGGGACGAGAGGGTTTAGAATGGCCTAGCAGACCACCGCTGCCGGTAGCCATAAAAACCTGCCAACCTAGGGAAAGTAGCTGATCTTGTATCTGATGGGCTGTTTTACAAGCGATAGGCTTAATATCGTTGTAAATAATGCCGATTTTGGGCATTGACAAATTTTCCTACTGCTGAATCACGCTTTCTTTTTGAAAGGGGTTTTCTTCTTCTTCTGAGCTTTTTGTTTCTCGAAGTCGATTTCCTTGAGCTTCTTGAGAATGCGGCTAAAGTATTCTTGTAAATAGGATTCTAAAGTAGTTGTTTGATTCGGATCAAGGCCAAATACTTGATAAACTTCTGCCATCGGGGCATCAAGAGCTTGACCACTAGCGAGAACTTCCGCAAAAGCTAGTCGGTCAGATATATTATAAGTCCATTGGAAGCAAAGGCTTATTCCTCGCATAAAACGCAGTAAGCCCATGGGTAAACGCCAAATTTTCCCCTCTTTACCCGATAGGCGCTCGCAAACTTCGATAATTTCTTCAGCTTTCCAAGCTTTGCTGCCCACCACGGGATAGGACTGACCGACGGTTTCGGGGACTTCTAAAGCGCGAACGGCGAATTTAGCGATATCTTGGGTGTCCATGTAGGCGATCGCTGTACTTTCTCCCGTGATCCACACCGTTTGATTATCTAACATCGGGATGGCGTATTGACCGATTAAACCCTGCATAAAGCCACAGGGACGGAGAATTGTATATTTTAAACCCGATTCTGCTAGAAATTTCTCGGTGCAGCGTTTTATCTCCATCAAAGGCACGTTGGGATATTTTTCGGCATTGAGGATCGAGAAGAAAATAAAGCGATCGACTGCCGCAGTTTTTGCTGCTTGAATCAGATTAACTTTACCATCCCAATCCACCTGTTTAATGCTGGCTGAGTCCGTCGCCCTGGCGGTAGCGGCATCGATCACCGCGTCCATCCCCTCTAAAGCAGTAATAATCGTACTTTTATCCCGTAGGGTTCCCCCGACTAATTCCGCGCCCCATTCCTTCAAAAAAGCCGCTTTTCTCTGACTGCGTACCAAACAACGCACTTGATGTCCCTGATCGATGGCATGACGCACGATCTGTCGCCCTAGGGTTCCCGTCGCACCGACAACTAATACTTTCATCTATAATTAATTTTTTGTTACATTTGTTAACACTTCTCTAAGATACTATCAAAAAAGTGGCTCATTAGGGATAGAAAAATTCTAAGATTCCCCGATCCCCGTCCAGTTCTACCATTGTTCCCACTGGTAAAGCGGCATTATCGCCATCATGACCGAAAGGTAACTCAGCAATAACCGCAATGCCTAAATCGCCCAAACGCTCTTTTAAGACTTCCTCCACGCTTTGACTATCACTACTGGGAGCTGCGAGACAACGGCTAAAACGACCGAGGGCAATGGCTTTAATTTGGGAGAAAATGCCCAGCATTCGCCACTGAGTTAACATTCGATCGATCCGGTAGGGGGCCTCGGTTACGTCCTCCAGGGCCAAAATTACCCCCTCTAGGGTGGGTTGAACCGAGGTTCCGAGGAGGTGGGTAGCTACGGTTAAATTAGCTGGTAATAAGCGTCCCCGCACTTTGCCCCCACCCCAACCTTGACCGACAAGAGGGGCTAAAGGACGACCTTCCAGAAGAGAAAAGAGGCGATCGATTGATTGGGGACTTTCTTGGGCTAAGGTGGTTAAAACTGGCCCGTGAACGCTACAAATGCCCTGTTTCGCTAAACTCCATAAAATCCCCGTCACGTCGGAAAAACCGATTAACCATTTGGGGTTAGTTTTTGCCCATGTCCAATTTTCCAAGAGGCGAGCGCTACCGTAACCCCCCCTAGCGCAGAGAATTGCTTGACAATCGGGAGCTTGCCATGTTTGGGCTAAAGCTTGACGACGTTGCTCGTCGCTACCGGCGAGATAACCGAGACGATTAGCCCAATTCTCGCTAAATTCCACTTGATAACCCCTCGATCGCCAGATTTCTGCGCCTTTTTCTAGGGCGGCTAATTCCTTGACTGCGCCACTGGTGGCCACCAGAGAAACTTTAGCACCGGGTTGGAGAAAGGATGGGATGATCATAGGCAGATTAAGCTGAAATTACAGGCAATTTTGTGACAGCATGAAAACTGACAGCATATTCTATCGAATGTTTCTCGATTTTCCCGATTCGTTCTTTGAATTAATTGAGCGACCCGATGCTCGGGTTAGGAATTATCGATTTACTTCCCAAGAAGTCAAACAACTAGCTTTTCGATTAGATGGTTTATTTTTGCCGCTCGATAATCTAGAAAATTTGCCATTTTATCTGGTAGAAGTGCAGTTTCAAAAGGATGAAGACCCATATTATCGATTATTTTCGGAACTTTTCCTGTATCTTAGACAGTATAAACCTTTGTCACCGTGGCAGATAGTTGTTATTTATCCTAGCCGAGAAATTGAGCGAGAACATCCCCGGCAATTTGCCGATTTTTTATCCCTAGCAAGGGTTAAAAGAATCTATCTGGATGAATTGCCAAATGACGAGACTCCTTCCTTAGCGAGTGCCATAGTCAAATTGGTTACGGAAAGTGAGAGTCAAGCTGTTAATTCTGCTAAGATTTTAATTAAACAGGCTTAAAGAGAAGTCAGCGATCGCTTAGTGCAGAGAAATGTCATTGATTTAATCGAAACCATAATCATTTATAAGTTACCCCAAAAAAGTCGAGAGGAAATTGAAGCTATGTTGGAACTACAAGACCTAAAACAAACTCGTTTCTATCAAGAAGCTTTTGGAGATGGTATTGAACAGGGAATAAACTTGCAAAAATTGAAAACAATTCCTCTACTGCAAGACCTCGGTTTAACTCCGCTACAAATCTCGGAACGCTTAGACCTGACTTGGGAAAAAGTGCTTAACTATTTGGCACAACAGCAACAATAATCAAACCTGTTTCAACAGTCTAGAAAAGTAGTAATTGCTAAGTAGTGGACAAATGGATAGTAGCGAATCAGTGACCTTTAACCTATCAGTGATAACTCGATGAATAACGACTTATTGACTTTTCTCTTTGGTGTTGCTTTTCCCATTCTCTATCTAGTTTTTTCAGCTTTAACCGAAATGGGAACAAAATGGCCTTGGACAAAAAAATAGAAATACTTATAGAGGTTAATAAACATAACACGGGTCAAGGGACTCGGCCATTGGAAAGATTCTATTCGCTCTACTGATAAAATATGAAACTAATTGATGATATTTCCCCGAGCTTGGATTTATTCTTGTTGCTTTTTTTCTGGCATTGTCTCATCGGTGCCATTGCTACAGTCATCGCTATCAATAAAGGCTATCCAAGATTAAATTGGCTAATCTTCGGCCTTCTGGGAGGAACCTTTACCTTTTTTATCGCTCTTTTCCTGAAAAAAAAGGCCAAAATTTAAGGAACGATATTGCTTGATTATCCTTTAATAGTTCCCATCAACACCTCTAAATCTTCTGCGTCTAACTCCTCTGGGATACCATTGCGAATTAATTCCGAAAAATCCTCATTGGGAACCATAAAACATAGTGCATAAAGTCTTCCGTCCCCCACATTTCTAATCTCGTGAATACCCGTGGGACGGACTAATAAACTATCCCCCGGCCCCAGGGGAATCGGTTTACCATCACAGATAGCCATTCCCTCCCCTTTGAGGATAAAAAACATTTCTACCGCAAAATGATGACGATGGGTAGGGGTGCGACCGTGGGGATCGAAAATTTCCACACAGACGGTTAAGGAATCCCCCGCTACGGTAGAATCAAAGACGATCGCTAAACGATTCGTATCCCCGGCACTAATGCGAAAAACTTGATAATCCCGGGGAGATCGAATCACGGGTAGCATACAATAATCGCTGGTCAGTTGGCTATTCATTGCTAATTTCGATCAAACTGTGGATGATTCTAAGACTAGCAAAAATTTTCAACTTCGCTCGATTGCGTCCACCACTTTCCTCACATCTACGATCGCAGCCACATCATGGACGCGCAGGATATCGGCCCCCTTAGCGATCGCTATAGCACAGGCCGCCGCCGTTCCGAAAACTCGTTTTTTTGGGTCATCTTTGCCTGTAATCTCGCCAATAAAGCGTTTTCTTGACAACCCAATTAAAATAGGTAAATCTAAATCCCGAAATTGCCCTAATTCTCGCAATAACTCAAGATTTTGTGTCCCAGTTTTGGCGAAACCAATCCCCGGATCGATGATAATATTTTCCCTAGTAATACCCCACTGTAAAGCTTCCTTAACGCGATTCTGTAAAAATTCTTTAATTTCCTTGACTAAATCATCATAATGTGTTAGTGATTGCATGGTTTGCGGATTACCCCGCAGGTGCATGAGGATAATGGGAACGGTCAATTTAGCCACCGTAGGCAATAATAGGCGATCAAAGGTTCCCCCGGAAATATCATTGATCAAATCGGCCCCAGCGGCGATACCTTGGGCTGCTACAATCGCCCTAGTGGTATCGAGAGAGATAGGAATAGAACTTTGTTGTCGAATAGCGGTGATTACGGGGATAACTCGCGATAATTCTGCTTCTAGGCTAATTTCTTGCGCTCCAGGACGGCTGGATTGACCACCGATATCGATTATATCAGCCCCAGCCTCGATCATTTTCATCGCCTGTAGCAGGGCATTTTCAACATTGTCAAATTCTCCCCCATCACTAAAACTATCGGGAGTAACGTTCAAAACACCCATGATATAGGTGCGTTTTCCCCAAGCAAAAATATGTTCACGAATTACCGTTAAATTAGACATAATACTAAATCCTGTTGAGAAAGTATATGAATTATGAATTATGAAGTGGGGAGAATAAATCAAAATAATCTCCTGATAACTGATAACTGATTACTGACGGTGATAGTTAATTTTTAAGTAGAAAAGAATCTTTTAATTCAAAATAAGCTTGTACTTCTTCTTTCCAGAGTTGATATTTTTCTTGAATTAGTTGATATTGACTAGCAAAATCGAGGTGACAATCAAAGAGATTGCTATCGATATCGGATTGGACTAATTCCCTTTCGATTAGGGTTTCTCGGATAAATTTTAAACATTCTTGTCTCAAAATTTCCGCTTGATCGATAATTAGCTGGACTTGATTAATTGCTCGATCATACAATGGAGTTTGTGAATGAAAAATTTCGGAAGATGCGGCCAGATTTCGCAGTCTATGGAATTGATTTTTCTTTTCTACTAAACTGGCAATTTTGGGGTTAATTTCAAAAAGTAAGGTTTTCACCAGAGGAGCCAAGCGGCGAGTGTTAGTATAATCGTAGTTATTAAGATCTGATTTAATCAGGTGTACCTGTTGTAAATCGACGGTAATATCATGGAATTGGATTTCGGTTTCGGTGATGGTGGGATGAATTGTTTTAACTTTCCAAGTGGTAACAGAAGTCAACTGCTGGCGATCACTATTAACCATTTGTTGCTCCATTTTCAGCACATCGAGGGGAATGCTATAAAGTTTTTTCTCAGGGATATAGATAACATCGCTACCGAGAATGCGATCAATTTTAGGACGACGATATAAATAATGATACAGGAATCGATAAAAGCTTTTACTACCTTGAAATATCTGGAGAAATAACCAAATTTTCCAGCTGAATAACCCGCTAAGAAAGCGTCCGAATAGATGGGAATTCGAGGAGAAGTTATTCATGAAATTCCGTTATCAGTTATCGGTGAGGAATCGGAGGTTTGGTTCTTTTCAGCGACCGGTAAACATTAATCAGTAATCAGGGATAAAGATAACTAACTAACTAACTAACTAACTTAAAACTTCCATCTGATCACTGATCACTGATTAAGAACGTTCTCTGGGTAGATTTTTTGAAGATGTTGGTTTCGATCTTACCTGTTGACGACCGTTGCGGATAACTTGTAACATTTGCCCTAATTGTCGATCGAGATCTTCTAAAACCGCTTCAGCATAGTCGTCAGCGCCTTTTTGAATTTCATGACATTCAGCTTGGGTTTTTTGTCGTAACTGTTGTACTTCCTGCAAGGTGCTGTGACGCATCTGTTCGATTTCATCGAGGGTTTGTTGTTGCAAGGATTCGCATTCCTGTTGAACCCGTTGACGAATTTGGGCCGCTTGCCGTTCTGCTTGTTGAATAATACCAGACTCGTCGAGAATTTGGGCGGCTCTTTGTTGAGCGGAACGGAGGACTTGTTGAGCGTATTCCTCTGCTTTGGTGATAATTTCCTGTTCTTCCTGCAAAATTGCTAAAGCTTTCTGTACTGCCGGTGGCACGGTTTCATAGATAAGATCGATTTGTTCGGCTATCTGTCCCTCATCGATCATTGTCCAACGGGTGAGGGGGATATGGAAACTATCAAAAATCATCTCTTGCAGACGCGCCAGATCCTGATAGATATCGAAATCGACGGGTGGACTGGGAACCCCACTGTTAGAAGTGTTAGGTACTGCTTTTCTGGGATCATTAGGTTCTCGGCGCGCCATAGGTTCAGATCGTCCTCATTACTGTATTTTAGTATGTTAACTGTAGTATGAGTAAATATCCCTAGAAACGTTTTCCGGGACTAGATGACTGACGGAGCCACCAAATTGAGCGATTTCTTTAACCACGCTACTACTTAAAAAACTATATTCTTTAGTGGTGGCCAAAAAAACCGTTTCGATTCCTTCCCAGAGAGTTTTATTGGTGTGTGCCATTTGCAGTTCTTTTTCAAAGTCCGAGAGAACCCGCAACCCCCGCAACAGCACCTTAGCACCTTTCAATCTGGCATATTCAACCGTTAATCCTGAAAAACTGTCTATCTCAACGTTTTTCAGGTGTCTTGTACAGTAACTAATCTGTTCTATGCGTTTTTCAACGGTAAACAGGGGGTTTTTATGGGGATTGCAGAGAACTGCCACGATTACTCGCTCGAATAGTGGCACACTGCGTTCGATAATATCTAAATGACCGAGTGTAACTGGATCGAAGCTGCCGGGGTAGATGGCGATCATTTCTCAACCTTCACACCTCGCCAAAAAGCGATATATCCTTTAATATTTTGGGCTTTTGGCTTAGGATCGGGATAATACCAAGCGGCATCTTTATTGTCCTGTCCATCTACCCTGAGAGTATAGTAACTAGCCTCTCCTTTCCAAGAACAAATGGTATGGGTGTTACTGGGTTGAAAATATTCAGCTTTGATGGTATTGGGGGGAAAATAGTAGTTTCCCTCGACAATTTCACAGTTATCGCTTTCCGCTACCACTGCATCATTCCAAATCGCCTTTGCCATGACACTAACTCCTAGTTCTGGTTCAAAATCATCTTACAACAGAGTTTGTAAATGTTGAACCAGTTGGTTAACCTGCATCACTCCCTCGATTCGATCGATCGGTTGACCATCTTTAAAGACTACTAAAGTCGGTAAAGCTTGAATACCGTACTTAGTGGCTAAATTGGGATATTTGTCTGTATCAATTTTGACAATTTGTAGGCGATTTTTGAAATACATTCCCGTTTGTTCTAGAATCGGAGCCATCATTTGACAAGGACCACACCAAGTGGCATAGAAATCCACTAACACGGGAAGATTAGTGGTTTGCAACAGTTCCTGAAAACTGGAAAACTCTTTTTTGACTGCCATAAATTGTCACCTCGCCAGAAAAATAGCCTTTTTCCTACTATAGCTTTTCTAGATGCTCCTTGATTTCCCCAGAGTGGTCATCGATCGCCGGGAAAATGCTAAGTTAAGTAAAGACTCTGAGCTAACCTTCCATGAACATCCTAACCAAGCTGCTTTTTCCCGAAACTAAAACCCCAGAGCAAGTAGGTTCACCGCGAGTACAGAAAAGCCGACGGGGAATCGAGACCAAGTCCGCCGCAGAAATCGTTATTATGCGACAAGCGGGTAAAATTGCCGCCACAGTCCTTAAGGAAATTGCCGAGATCGCTCAACCCGGGATGACGACGGCGGATCTGGATACTCATGCGGAAAAACGTATCCGTGCAATGGGTGCTACTCCCAGCTTTAAAGGTTATTATGGCTTTCCTGCCTCGATTTGTGCCTCCGTCGATAACGAAGTCGTTCACGGTATCCCTAGCCCGAAAAAACGCCTCAAAGCTGGTTCTGTGTTAAAGGTAGATACAGGGGCCTACTACCAAGGTTATCATGGGGATTCCTGTATCACGATCGCGATCGGTTCCGTCTCTCCCAAAGCCAAAAAATTAATCCGCGTAGCGGAAGAAGCTTTATATAAAGGCATAAATCAGGTAAAAGCTGGCAATTATCTGCTCGATATTGCAGGAGCGATCGAAGATCACGTTCAAGCTAACGGTTTCCAAGTGGTAGAAGATTTTACTGGCCATGGAGTCGGCAGAAATCTCCACGAAGAACCCTCGGTATTTAATTTTCGCACTAATGAGTTACCCAATGTCAAACTCCGCGCTGGGATGACTCTGGCAATTGAACCAATTGTCAATGCGGGATCTAAACATACCAGAACTTTGCGCGATCGTTGGACGGTGGTGACGATGGATAATGCTCTCTCCGCTCAGTTTGAGCATACTGTCCTAGTAACCGCTACAGGTTACGAAATCTTAACCGATCGCAATAACCTATAAAATTGTCTATAGATTTTTTGCTCCGGAATCTTAATTGGAAATTTATTTAGCGGCAGGATTTAGTCAAAATGTTTAAAAATATCGTTCTTGCCTTAGATTGTGGGGAATCATCCCATAGAGTCCTTCATGCTTTGAATTCCCTCTCTCTAACGGCAAATTCTTACATCATCATCACCCATATTCTCAGCAAGGAGGGAGATGAATCGGTAGTGGATCGCCCTCATCCCTCCCGTGAGATCATTGAAGATCAATTGCGCTGCTATCAATCCCAGATTGCTACCCCTAGTGAAATCGAAGTCATCTTTGGCGATCCAGCGGAGGAAATTATTCGTTTAGCTAATATCTATCAAGCTGATCTGATCGTGATCGGCAGCCGGGGATTAACGGGAGTTCAACGGGTGATCGAAGATTCTGTTAGTAGTCTCGTGGTGGCAGAAGCTACCTGTTCCGTATTGGTGGTGAAAGGATAGCAGCCAGCATTAAGCTAGAAAAGGTCCTCTGGCAAGAGTGCCTAAGTAGGATTGGCTGAATAAATCTTAAAACCTTGTTAGATAAGGCTTTTAGACTTTTTTGACCTCAAAAAGTGCTGACCATTGGAGTGATCGGGGGTAAAATTCCTGGACTTTTTCCCTGAAAATTAGGTAACTGACTACCTCAAAATCGGTAAAACCCTACACCCCACACCCTGCACCCACGAAAAACTTTTTGCCGCAAACCCTAAGTAGTCTTGAGCAGCACTGCTGACTAAAATTTGCAAATCTTATTTTTTCCCGATGTTTTCCCCCATACATTCCCCGGTATTTCCCCACTCACTCCCCAGTTTTCCACAGTTTACCCAGACTTTTCCACAGGCAAGAGCGATGGAATCGGCACTTGCTTCCAGAAAAAATTAATCTTGATTGTAAAAATTCCCATCGATAGATACTGAGTTACTGTTAAGTTAAGTAAATAAAATCTAGCTCTAACCCTTATTCCCTCGTAAATATTAAGTTTTTCTAAAGCATTCCTTTACATCTGGTAATATTGCAACTCCCCCCAACTTGGCTCACAATAGTCCTTACTTTCCACTACACAAGTCAGGGATTTCCCCACTTCCGATCAGAGGTAAACGATATGAATACATCCGTCAGTATCTTGGCAGAAATCCCCGAAATTCTCCACCAATCCCTACAACAATACCTAGAAACTCACCCCGGTTGGGATCAAGATGGTGTGTTTACGGCGGCTCTATCATTTTTTCTGCTTAATTGTCAATCCCCCGAAAGGATGAATTTTGAGGAGCAAAATAGCTGTGCCAAGGTTTATCTAGAAACTTTGTTCCGGCGCTCGGAGTGCTAATTCGGTGATAATAAGAGTCGGGTCCTAGTTAAAAACCCGATTTTCCCCTATGAATTCCGATAAAATCCCTAATTTAATTATTCCTCGGCTAATTATCGGTTTGGGAAATCCCGAACCCAAATATGATCGCACCCGTCATAATATCGGTTTTGAAGCTGTGGACTCATTAGCGCGGGATTGGGGGTTATCTTGGCAGGAAAACAAGCGATTTCAAGGTTTTATCGCCGAGGGTGACGGTTCTCTCCTAGGCAAAATTCGTCTTTTAAAACCCCAAACCTATATGAATCGCTCCGGGCAATCGGTGCGAGCGGTGCTGGACTGGTATAAACTGGGTCCAGAGTCGATTTTAGTTATTTACGATGATATGGATCTGCCCCTAGGCCGGTTGAGAATCCGTCTATCGGGATCGGCAGGCGGACACAACGGTATTAAATCGATGATTGCCCACGTTGGCACGGAAAACTTCGCTCGTTTACGCATAGGAATCGGTAAATCAACCGAAAAAGCGACAATTTCTCATGTTTTAGGTCGATTCACTGCCGAAGAAAACCAAGTGATCTTGAAAGTGTTAGACTTGTCCAGAAAAGCGATCGAACTTGGTCTCAAACAAGGGTTACAAAAGGCAATGAGTCTCTACAATAATCAAAGTGTAGAGATTGGCTCTAATCTATGCTGATAGCAAATAAGCCCGATTTTAGTAATGGTTATAATCGCCATTTTCGTCTATAATCCGACAGAACCCTTGCTTAAATTTTGATCGCCCTTTGCTAGATTAAGTCAATTTTTATCCTCAATATTAGTAGTTTAAGTATGATTAATCGCCAAAGTTTGCGGAGATTCGCCCATAAGTTTAATCTCATTTTATGGATAATCGCTACAGTTTTTTGTCTTTGGAGTAATCCTGCTTTTGCCCATCGTCCCCATGATGTAATTAGTCAATTGGAAGTTTCTCCCGATTTCCAGACAGATAATACGGTATATATCTTGGTGCGAAATAACTTTTATAAATCTAGTGACGGAGGTAGCAGCTGGACAAGATTAATTCAAGGTTTAGATTATACGGGGGAATTAAGTTCCCTGTCCCTATCTCCCCTCAATAAAAATATTCTTTATTTAGCTTCAAGATCCAATGGTATTTATAAAAGTGAAGATGCGGGGGAATCTTGGCAGAAAGTTAATCAGGGTTTAGCAACTAACTTTATTAACTTTGTACAAATTGCTCCTTCCGATCCCAATATAGCAGCAGCAGTGGGATTAGAAAAAGGGGTTTATTTAACCGAAGATGGTGGTAAAAATTGGTCAAATATTTTCCCCACCACGGCACTGATAACCTCTCTAGCTATTACTCCCAGCAATCCTGATCGCATTTTTTTCGGGGATGAACAGGGTAAATTATACACTTCCTCCGATGGGGGAAAAACTTGGCAGAATCTCCCCTTACCTGCTAATATGGGGGCAGTAGATACAATTGCTTTTTCTCCTAATTTAGACAGGGATAAAACCTTTTTTGTCGGCACAAAAGAAGCGGGTATTTTTAAAACCGTTGATGATGGTAAAACCTTCCAAGCTGTTAACGAAGGAATTAAGGATAAAATCATCGAAGACATCGTTATTTCTCCCGACTATGCTCAAAACTCCACTCTTTATGCTATTACTTGGCATGACGGAATGTATGTTTCTCAGGATGGGGGCAAAAGTTGGAAAAAAATGAGCGAGGGTTTAACCAAAGATAAACAGGCTGATGATTATAAAGTTCCCCACTTTATGGATTTAAAAGTCGTTGAAGATACGATGTTTTTGGGGGGATTTAATGGCTTATTTAAAACCACGGATAGCGGCAAACAATGGCAGGAAATAGAAACTTTAGCCCGGGGAACAGTTATCGCTATGGCGGTTTCTCCTAATTATGCCCAGGATGGTACTGTCGTCATTGCCAATTATGTAGGCAATATCTTCATCAGTCGGGATAAAGGGGAAACTTGGACACCAATTAATCGCGGTTTAGAGGTTTATCGACTTGGTAAGGATCCCGAAGAATCAGGACAAGATCCTCGGCGTTTCTTTGACATTTCCTTTTCTCCTAACTATGGAGAAGATAGAACTATTTTTGCTGGGTTTTTACGCAATAGATTTGTCAAATCCGATAACGGTGGTGATTTATGGAAAATTATCGAAATCGATGAAGGAGTCCGCGGTCCGAGAATAGTTCCTTCTCCAGATTTTGCCGAGGATAAAACTCTTTTTCTCACCAATCAGCAGGGGAGAATATTTCGTTCTACCGATGGAGGAAATACGGTTAAAAATATCAGTGAAGTGGGCAGAATTTTCGGTAATTATGCCCCTGCCATGGTAGCTTCCCCTGATTTTGCTAAGGATAAAACTTTGTTTGTCACGGGAACAGAGGGGATTTATCAAAGTGTTGATGGTGGACTAACTTGGAAAAATGTCAGCCAAGGAACACCTCTATCAAAAACCCCTAATGTACAGTTGGCAATGTCTCCCAATTATCCCAGTGATGGAACTATTTTTGCTGGGACAGTTTCTGGTTTGTTTGTCAGCAAAGATGGGGCTAAAAATTGGACAAAATTAGAGAAACCGGGGTTTAATCCCAATACTTCGGTAGAAACCATTGCTATCTCTCCTGATTATGCTAATGATCGCACGGTAATGGTTAGTTTACAGGGAGATGGTTTGTTTAAATCTACCGATGGCGGGGAAACTTTTAAATCAATTGGTGATCCTAAAATACCCCTAGTGAAAATTCATAGTATCCCTTCCTCTGGTATCTCCGTCCAGTTTTCTCCTAATTATGCTCAAGATAAAACTTTATTCGGTTTTGGTGGCGCTAAAACTACAGTTTTTCGTTCCACCGATGGGGGAGAAACTTGGACAAGTGTAACTATTCCTCCTCACGCGGAAGAAGATACACCTCGCTATAAAATCGGTGAGTTTTTCTTTAGTCCCCTTGGTGCAATCTTGCGCTTAGTTATCCCAATTCTCCTGGCAATCGCCGCTTATTTTCTGGTGGGTTTCCTGAAACTGGAGAAAATTATTAATCTTCCTAAATCCTTCTTTCGCATGACAGGAGCATTGATGATTTTTCTGTTTGTTTTCTTCGCTGTCATCACCCAAGTTTAAGAGAAATTTTGACCGGCGGGGCTTGACAAATCCCGCCGCTTGCTTTACACTTGTATGTATAATCGGAATCCGTGCCTGCCTGCGACCTCTGATTTTTACAGCAGTTATCCCCTCAGACAATTAACCATCGGCAACGTAGGGATTGACCATCTTAGCGGGGTCAACAATGCGATCAAAATCCTCTTCCTCGATGTATCCTAGTTGCAAGGCTGCCGCTTTCAGGGTTAAATCCTTTTCTAGGGCATAATGAGCGACGTAGGCAGCCTTTTGGTAGCCAATCACGGGACTTAAAGCAGTTACCAGCATCAAGGATTGATTTAAAAAAGTCTCAATTTGTTTTTGATTAGCAGTCATCCCCTGAACCAAAAACTGACAGAAATTAGCGCAACCATCCGTGAGCAAACGGATAGACTGCATGAGATTATGAATCAAGAGCGGTTTATAGACATTCATCTCCAGATATCCCCCGGCGCCTCCCATCGTCACCGCTAAATCATTAGCCATCACCTGCACTGCTATCATCGATAAAGCTTCGCATTGGGTGGGATTAACTTTCCCCGGCATGATTGAAGAACCCGGTTCATTTTCTGGCAGCTGTAATTCTCCGATTCCACAACGGGGACCACAGCTAAGTAAACGGATATCATTAGCAATTTTATAGAGGGAACTAGCGATAGTTTTCAGTCCTCCGCTCAAAAAAACCAGAGCATCGTGGGAACCTTGCACGGTAAACTTATTAGGAGCGGTAATAAAGGGTAATTTGGTCAGATTAGCGATTTCGGCAGCCACATCTTCAGCAAAACCGAGAGGAGCATTAATTCCCGTACCGACTGCTGTTCCTCCCAAGGATAAACGATACACTTTTTCTAGACATTTTTCTAGCCAATCGCTGCCATCATCTAATAAACCCACATAACCGGAGAATTCTTGTCCGAGGGTTAAGGGAGTGGCATCCTGTAGGTGAGTGCGACCAATTTTAACTATATTTGCCCATAATTGGGCTTTTTCATCGAGACTATTCCGTAATAGTTGCAGACTGGGAATTAATTTTTCCTTGACTGCCAAGGCAACGGCAATATACATGGCCGAGGGAAAGGAATCATTAGTCGATTGGGACATATTAACATGATCGTTGGGATCCACGGGGGTTTTGCTCCCCAGAGGATTCCCCGTCAGTTGACTGCAACGATTGGAGATGACTTCGTTGATGTTCATGTTAAATTGGGTGCCACTTCCCGTCATCCAAACGTAGAGGGGAAAGTTATCCGCGTGTTGTCCGGCTAAAATTTCATCACAGACTTGACAGATAAGATTTTTTCTCTCCTCACTCAAGCGCTGTTTTTGCTGATTGACAATTGCACAGGCTTTTTTGAGAATGGCATAGGACCGGATCATCTCCCGGGGCATGAGATTATCACCGATACTAAAGTATTGTAGGGATCTTTGGGTCTGCGCTCCCCAAAGTTTATCGGTAGGTACGGGAATTTCTCCCATGCTGTCTTTCTCGATGCGAAATTCTGTCATCTTTAAGTTACTTCTGCATCTGACCCGAAAAGAGAGGGTCTCCAGGACGACACGGATCCCCATTATAAAAATAATTATAAGTCAAGTCTAGCTAGTTTGTCAAGCCTTATTGAGGATTTTTTCCGATGTTAGGGACCAAAAAGAGCGCAGTTGATCGAGTGGGTTTGATGGGGGCAAATTTATTTCCATGATTATCGGTAACGTCAATGCTAATCGTGAGGCAATTATTCAGCGATCGCTGATCTGGACAATAATTGCTTTCTACCATTGGACGTTGTGAAAACTTTCTCAATTGCTGAGGAGCGATCGCCTAATGCTGGATTAACTTATTCCCTGGGATCAAGTTACAGCTTTGTAAAGATTGGTTACAGACTGAGCCAAGAGAGAAAACTAGGGGTAAAATGACAGCAATGTTGCCGATCACCCCTAAAAAACGACAACAATTAGTGCTGTTTACAGTATGCTGCTCTAGCTAACACGCTTTTGGACGTGATATACGGAAAGATTCTTGCGATCACTCCACTTGAGCGTAATATACGGAAAGATTCTTGAAAAAGTGCGTATTTAGCGCAGTATAAGGAAAGTTTCTGTATATTATATAGTTCGGCCACTCAACGAAGGGGAGTGAGGGGAGGTGGTGCTTTATGTCCTGACGTGTGTCACCGCAAGTGCTCATCCTGCAACCGTCCTATGTCCAATGTACCCAGAAAGAGGCCATCCATGTCCGGAGCACTATTAAAGGAGGACCGTATGAGAGTGTGGTGGAAACTCGCTGTTGTTGCAGTAGCCGGTGCGGTCATTGGCGCAGTAGGGGTCCAGATGCTTCACGCGCAGAGCACTCCGCGCGCGTACCTCATCGCCGAGGTGCAGGTCACGGATACCGAGGCCTACAAACCCTATATCCCAAAGGCAGCCCAAATCGTTGCGCAATATGGCGGGCAATACCTTGCACGCGGGGGCAAGATTGAGTCACTGGAAGGGGCAGAACCTGCGGGCCGCGTCGCGGTGGTGCAGTTTCCCAGCATGGCAGACCTGCAAAAGTTCTGGAACTCACCCGAGTACCGCGAGGTGGCGCCCATTCGTCGCGGGGCATCCAAATCGCGTTTCTTCGTGATTGAGGGCGTGTCGCCGTAGTCGTCGCCATCGGAACGCGCCAGGCGTGATCGAAACGAAGACAAGGTATCAGGACCCGTTTTTCCATGAGGACACGGGTAGGGGGCACGGCAGGCTAGAGTCGTGCGGGGGCGCAGATCGGAGCCGAACAAGGGCCTGGAGCTGACTGGGAACAGCGTCCGCTCCTGCTGCTCCCAGCAGCTCAGGCCTGGCGTTAGACTTTCATCGGAAATTACGAATACCATGATTAACCCCATTATTGATTTCATTGCAGAAGCTACCCTCGGTGCTGTTTCGTCAGATACTGTTGGTAATGAGCTTGAGAAAAGAGGAATGTCAGGATTTCCCAAATGGATATTAACCACTCTGGGAGGAGCGGGATTAGTACTTGCCTTGAAGAAGTGCGATCGCCGATCTTGTAAGGTGCGTTAATGAAATGTAACGCACCTTACCTAATCTTCAAAATTCGTGCGTTACGCTGACGCTAACACACCCTACATTTGTTGTTTTCAGATTTTTCTTAATGCTTTACATATTGATCCAAATCTTTTATATGAATCAAAAAATTAATCAAGTAGTGCGATCGCCGATCTTGTAGGGTGCGTTAATGAAATGTAACGCACCTTACCTAATGTTCAAAATTCGTGCGTTACGCTGACGCTAACACAGGCTACATCATATCGATCTTGAAGATTAAGTGATTGCCAAAGCGATCAGGCATAACACAACGTTGCACCTGACTTGATAAAGCGATCAATGATAAACTAAAATCATGGTAAGCAGTCTGGGTCGAGGATTAAGGATTTTGTGAATCAGTCGTTGGGGGGCGTTGGCTCCCCTTGCTTTTTTTGTGCGCTACTATGGAACTAAATGGTTAAAAGCTAAGACTGCTATGGCACTGGCATCGAGTGGACAAACAGCTATAATCCGCACAGAACGAGGGCTTACAATTGCGGGTACTCGTATTACTCTGTATGACGTGATGGATTATCTCAAAGCTCAGTACCCACCCAAGTTTATTCGTGATGCATTCAATCTTACAGATGCTCAGATTCATGCTGCCCTTTCCTACATTGAAACACATCGAACAGAAGTGGAAGCAGAGTATCAGGAGGTTTTAAAGACTGCCGCAGAAACTAAACAATTTTGGGAAGAGAGGAATCGCGAACGTTTTGCTCGAATCGCTGCTACTCCTCCTCGTCCAGGCTATGAAGCGGTTAGAGCTAAACTTCAGGAACGGAGAGCAAAGCGGGAAGCGAAGAAGCAATGATTGTTCTGGCTGATTACAACTTGAATCGGCAGGCAATTCTGATCTCTGGAAGTCTTGTTGTTAGCGGGTTATTAGATCTCGCTCTAATTCGGTTGAGGACATTTGAAGACGTTGGCTTACCCGCAGACAGCAATGATCGAGTAGTTTGGAGATTTGCCCAAACCAACGGGATGCTCTTACTTACGGCAAACCGGAATGCGAAGGGTGAAGACTCGTTGGAACAAGTAATGCGTGAAGAAAATCAACCGACTTCATTTCCGATCATTACGATTGGCGATCCGGATAGGGTCAATGAATCTGACTATCGAGAACGCTGCGTTGAAAGGCTTGTAGAAATTGTGATCGATATCCAAGACTATATGGGGGCTGGTCGGTTGTTTATTCCATAAGGTGATTGGCGCATCATATCTGTTGGTGACACGGCATAACAACCCCAATGCACACCGACCGACGAAAGCTAATCAGTTATGATGCAAAGTCTATCTGCGGCGGGTGATTGGGAACGTTAGACCAAGCAGCGATCGCATCATCTCAGTATGCGATCGCCGATCTGGTAGGGTGCGTTACTTAACGCACCTTTTTACTTTTAATTGTGATAAATTTGTAATATTTATACGTTACACTTCCCTAAGATATTCTAAGAAAAAAACCTTGAAGTTATCGGCGATCACTGATAAACTATATATAGAAACAAATATATAAAATCTTTAAGGAGATAAATATGACATTTAGTGAAGTCGTAGAAGCAATTAAAAC
>JAADBR010000032.1 GCA_009995705.1 Microcystis aeruginosa W13-11 | reverse complement strand
ATGCTATATATTCTCATTAACCCTTTTAACCTTTGAATTAATTTTAGTTATTATGTACTACTTTAATGGCTTTTTTGATCTGTGACAGTTGAGGGTGCGGAATGTGGGTTACAAAATACTGCCTGTATAGCAAGGCAATACAGAAAATCTTCACGAACAAGAGCCCATAGATCTGCGGGATAACGGTGAAGTTAGGCAATTGGTACAACTTGGAGACGTAACCCAAGCAATTGTATAACCTTAATAACCGTGGCAAACTCTGGATTACCTTCGATTGACAAAGCTTTGTAGAGACTTTCACGCCCCAATCCTGTTTCACTGGCAATGTTTGTCATCCCTTTAGATCGAGCAATATCACCTAATGCTGCTACGACTAAGCTTGGATCGCCATCTTCAAGGGCAGCTTCAAGATATGCAGCTATATCTTCTTTTGTTTCCGTTCCGCCGCATCCCAAGGGTGGGTTTGGATAGTAGCCATAAAAACCTCCTATAAGTCTTGTGCCAAACCTAGCGCCGTTTTGATGTCCCTTTCCTGAGTCCGTTTATCCCCTCCTGCCAAGAGGATGATTAAGGTCTCACCTCGCTGGATGAAATACACCCGATACCCCGGTCTATAATCAATCCGCAGTTCCGAAACGCCTTGCCCTAGTACTAAGTTTAGTTGAGTTGCGCTGATTCTGCAAAGGCAAGTTAGTTTGAATTGCGATCGCTATCCCTGTAGGGTGCGTTCCCTAATGCAACTTCTACCGCTCCAGCGATCGATTTTTGGGGAACGCACCATGCACATTGATTGAAGTTGTAAGTCTAGGCGTTGCTGAATCAAGGTATGAATGACAACCTTGCACCCGTCCAAAAGTTAGTTTGGGTCTAGGTTTTAAAAATCCCACAAGAGAAGATTCATATCTCAAATCAGCAACGCCATGCAACGCCTTTTAACCTTCGATTCCGATTTTTTCTTTTATTGAATTAACGATTCCCAAGCACTTGAGGTGATCGATCTATACAATTGATAGATTAGACCTCTTGCAAAAGTCTTAAGTCGATCCTTGTACAGCAACATTTTTGAAGATTATAAACTACTAATAAATAATTAACTGAAAGTCCCTCCCATTATTGTTTCTATCGTTTGTTTTCGGATTTATGCAAGAGGTCTATTTAAATCATGTTGATCATGGAATAATTCCGATTTAATCGTTTCTAACTAATAAGATTGAGATGCTCTATTTAATCACTTAAACTGGCAGTTTCTAGCCATTTTTTACCCATTTCAACGGGAATACCGAGGGGAGGACAGAGAATTTTAATTAATTCAATTCCTCCCATGATTAAAATGCTTTTTAGGCGAGAATTTTTCTTGATTTCTGCGTCAACTTGTGCGACAAAAGTTTGTTTTTCAACTTCGGTATTAGTGGGATAATTCTGAGTGAGTTGGCTGATAAGTTGTTGGATTTCTTGGGCGGCTTCGGCTAAATTTTGGGGTGTGGCGTAATTATGAATAATGCCATCACCCTGTTCAATAATCTGGACGTTTTGGGGTTGAACAATGTTGTATTTAGAGCCTTGAGGATTTTCTGACATAGGTGTTTCTGAAGTTAAGTTATTTATTAACACTATAGCATCCATAATGGAGAATTTAACATCGAGATTATTCTCTTCTTCTAATGCTTGGCATAGGAGAGGTATTATTGATTCATTGCCAATATTTCTAAGACATTGAGCGGCTTTTATCCGCATTTGAACATTCGGATGTTGTAGTCTTTTTGAAAAGACTTCGATAACTATCTGTAAATAGTCAGGTTTGAGTGCCATGTTAGCTCAAAGCGTAACGCGAGCCGATTTTACCAATGGCATCGGTGGCACTGAAACGGACAGTATCTTCCGTATCAGATAAAGCATTTATTAGAGCGGGAATAGCATTTTCTAAGCCAATTTCTCCGAGGGATTTGGCCGCATTTGTTCGCACTTCAGGAGAGGTATCTTTTTGTAATGTTTTTATGAGAACATTGAGCGTTTTTTCGGAGGTAATTTGTCCTAAAGCTTCTGCTGCACTGCTGCGAATTTGCTCGTCAGGCTCTTCTAAAGCTTGAATTAGTGCATTAATCGATTTTTCAGAGTGAATTTGTGCTAACCCCTGTCCAGCAAAGTGAACTATTTGACTGTCCTTATCTTTTAAGGCATTAACTAGAGGAGGAATTACCTTTTCAGAAGCAATTTGTCCGAGGGACTGTGCGGCGGCAATACGAACAGATGGTTCCAGATCGTGGGTTAATAATTCAATAAGATATAAAATGGCTTGATCTCCACCAATTTGACCGAGGGCTGCTGCTGTTGCTGTGCGGATACTAGGATTAGAATCGGTGAGGGTAGATGCTAATTTAGGGATAGCGGTTTCACTGCCAATTTCTCCTAAAGCTTGGATGATTTTTAGGCGAACATTAATGTGGCTATCATTTAAGTTATTGGCTAAGGCAAGAATTGCGGTTTCATTGCCAAGTTTTCCCAGAGATTCAGCCGCTTTCGCTCGAATTTCGGAGTGGTTATCATCTAGTTTTTTAGAGAGGGAGCTAATGGCGATTTTGGTATATTCATTAATTTTAATCATATTGTTTTCTATTTGGTGATTAGTTGGTAAGGAAAATTAACTTTATTTATCCATTTTTGCCCTGAGAAATTCTTCTAATTTCTTCATGTCTTCTTGACTAGGAGTCAGGGTAAATCGAGTTACACCTGGTTCAGTTCGCATTCTATCCATATAAATTCTTAAGGCTTCATCATCTTCTCGATGGGAGAGGACATATTTTCTTAATTCTGGGCGAGACATTTGGTAAAAATCAGGTTGATGATTCATCTTCAAACTCCACATTTCCGTTAGTTAATATGATAAAGCTAAGAGTTTCACCTGCTAGTATATAAATCTCCTTTCGTTTTTCATCATAGCGAAATAGATGAATATCGGTATAGAAATTAGACAGGGTTTGACACATTCTAAGGCAAGTAAGCATCTGTTCGGGGGTGGGTATCATTATTGATGGATTTTTCCTCCAATTTACCAGTTTATCCCTGTGAGAAGTATAGCATCCTACAGTCCTTGAGATTGAGTAGATGATGAGGACGAGGTTTTTGTAGTAGAAGTAGGAATATTTTGACTATCCTCTCCAAAACTAGCTATCTCTGAAAAAGTAATAGGTGTATATCTGACGATTCAGCAAGAACCTATTGGTTTAGCAGTTACCAACCGAGTTGTTTTTTAGCATCTTCCCAAGTAATTCTTTGTCCTGATTGATCCTGTTGAATCGCTTCAGATAGGATTTCGGCAAACTCTTTGTCTTGTAAAATATCAAGAGTTTCTAACCAAGATTCAATTTGAGCGTAATTCAGGGCAACCATAATGGGTTGACCTTCTTTGGTAATAATAGGTTCGTCAGTCATTTGCTCAGACCATTCAACCAGCTTTTGTCCTGTTTCAGTAATGTTTAGATATTTAGTCATGTCAGCAATTAAAAGTTATCAAAAAAATCTGGTCTAAAACCTCGCCTTTTAAAGCGAAAAGTTTTCGGTATTTCTGCAAATCTGAGATGCACCCGCTTAAGCACAACTACGAACTAGAATCCTGAATCTGGCCATCACCTTTTTCAATAATCTGGAGGTTTTTGGCATGGATAGTATATTTAGATTCTGACTTGACTGGAGATTGATTAGATGATGTTTGACCATCCTCTGCAAGTTTAGTTTCTACTGCTTCAATCATAGCTGCAAATTCCGATTGGCGGTGTAAGTCGATATTGAGAGTATTCATATCTTTAAGAATGTTAGTTAGATTATCAATATTGCCCCTGATTTCATCATATAAGTTTAATGTCGCCAAGATACTATTAGTTTTAGCTAAATCAATGTGTTTGTATTTTGCTTGTAGTTTTGCTTTTTCGTCTTCCCAATATTTCAGGTAGTCTATGCGCTCGAAGTCTTTATAAATTCTGGCATCTGGTAAAATAATCGGGAATATTCTTTGATAAAAGTCACCATTTCTAGCAATTTCTACTAATTCAAACATACAGTTTTCTGATTTTAAGTATCTATCGCTGATGACGGCGACGACACATTTCCCCTGTCCAATTTGCTGCATAAAGTTTTTGATGGAGTCTTTATAGATGGTGTGGGTTTTATCCCGAATAATCTCAATTCCTTTAGCGGCAAATGCTTGGACGAGTTGATTAGCCATTTCGTTGCTGTCTTCTTGCCAGTTGTAGGAGATGTAAACTTGTTGATTCATGGGTTGGCAGAGGGGGTGATAGTATTTAAGTTTGTTTTGAATTGTGTCTAGTGCTTCTCTAGCTTTAGAGAGAGTCTCGCCATTATTTAATGTGACAAAAGCAGGATTTTTCAGGCATTTGATAAGTTCAGTCATCGCTGTTTCTGAGCCAATTTCACCCAAGGATGCGGCTGCGTTGCTACGAACACCCCAATCAGAGTCTTCTAAAGCCTTGAGTAACTTGGCAATCGCTGCTTCTGTGCCAATTTTAAATAGGGCTTCTGCCGACTGATTACGAGCATACTTATATAGCGGTATGCAGTCGAATGAGGTATACTGCAACAAGCTATAAGTCAGTCTAGGCAAGACTTTGTCTGTATCTCACTCAAGCGAATACCGCTATAGGGGTCTTCTAAGGCTTCAATTAAACTAGAAATGGCGGCTTTTAATTTGATATTAACCAGAGATGCTTGACTACAAAAATACTTCTTATATGAATGTTCTAAGGCTTTAATTAACTCTGGAATATAGGAGTGTTCTGAGGCTTTAATTAACTCTGGAATGATGATTTTTGAGCCACCAATTTTAAAAAGAGCTTTTGCTGCATTTCTACGAACATCAGAATTAGAGTTTTTTAAGAATTGAATTAATCTAAAAATAGCCGCATCAGATCGAGTCATTTTTAGCAATTCAATAGTAAACAATTGAGGTAAATTTAAGCCTAAAACTAAAGCAACGGTTTCCTGTTGCCAGTCTTTTTTAACCTCTCCTGCTAACCTCGCTCCTAACTTTTTATCAACCACTAAAGCTAAATTCACCACTCGTAGGGCATCAGTTTTTTTATCCAGCATTCCCAACAGTAACGCCACAGGTTCCGTCCATTTGAGATAATTCAAATAGTCCCACTTTAACTGCTCATCCTTGAGATGGCGTAGTTTTTTCTGTAATTCCTCAGCCGTGTAGTATTCTTGAATCAGTTGATGGCGAAAAGCAATTTTATCATTACCTTCTAGGTGAATTAGATGATATTTCAGTAAATCCTCTAACCACTGCTTACCGTAATATTCGGGAAATCCTTTATTTTTGATAAATTTCGTTAATTCTTCCTCTGCTTCTGTTCGGGAAATAGCCACCTGAATCTCAGTTTTTGACTCCCCTTGTGTCATTTTCCAAGCTAACACTTGCAGCAATTCTCGCCACCAATCCCGCGATTCTTGGTAAGTAGGAACATCTGCTTTTAATTTCTTGTTATAAATTCCTGTAAAAATCTGGAAAACTAAGCCCAAATTAGCAGGAATTTTGTTCTCATTATTATCAAAAACTGAACAAAGCATCCACAAAAGCAGAGGAGTTTCTCCCAATTCCTTGAGACGATTTCCCAACTGTTTAAGCATTTCTTCGCCTTTTTCGGGCAAATAGGACTTGACAAAATCCCGCATCTGTGGTTCGCTCAGGGGGAGCATTTCCAGCTTTTTCTCAATATTTAAGTCGTCGCTGCCTAAATCCCTTGTTGTGAAAATCATCGGGATTTCTGCATACTGCTGGCGAAAGTTTTTTAATTTCTGTCGTGCAGTATCTGAGGGCAATTCATTGATACCATCAAATAATAATAATGGTCTAAAATTCTGATTTTCTAACAGCCAACTTTCTAGGGTATTACTATCAATAATTAATTTATGGCGTTTCAGGAATTGTAAAATTAAATCAAGAATTGAGGTTTCATAAAAGCGTAATTCGATGAGAATGGGAATTTGAATGATTTTAGCCTGATTTTGTTGATTTGGGCGCAAGCTTTGCGCTTCTTCTAATAACAATCTTGCTAAAGCGGTCGATTTTCCTGAACCCGGACGACCTTTTAAAAGAACGTGATTAGCCTTATACTTGCGTAAACCATCTAAAACCGTGAATCTTTCGGTTTTTTCTGGTCTTTCTGGTCTTTCTTGCGGGTTTTCCCGTTCTTTTTCAATCGTCTGCACCCACAAATCCCTTAGCAAAGGTGCAGTTTTCGACGGGCGTGTTTTTCCCTCTACGTCGGTGAGGGTGTAAAATGTCTCCCACTGGGCGTACTTTTCAGAGACTGATGTGAGATAAGGAGTCCAGTCAATCATTTACTTGTCTGTTAGTTCGAGAAGGAATCCCGATGAAACTCTCTAATATTTTTAATTGTAGGCTAAGAAGATTTGGTCATGACTTACAAGATAGAATCGGAGTTTCTGCATCCCTCTCCTGTCAGACAGGGAAAACCCCATCCGAATATAAACACTCACGCTGCTGTCGTACCTTGTTGCAAACACTTTAGCGTATATCTGGCACGAGTTTTAAGAATTGTTAATTGATCTGTTTTTGCCAACAACTCATCTAACTCCGCTACCTCATCAGCGCAGAGTAAAGATTCTGCATTTCTCGTCACTAAATCATCTAAACGGGTTTGTTCTACGAGGGACAATTGACAACTTGCCAGCGCTTTTAATTCATCCACACTCAAACCAACCAAACAATCTTCATCGAGTCCTAATGAATTGGCAAATCGAGAATAGGTGTTCCAGTCTAATAAAACCCCGACTCGTTCTCCCTGCTCATTTGTTAAGTATTTTATCAGCTTGGACATATCAGAAACGCTCACAAGACAATGTAATCCTATCTTAGTAATTAATTCCAGAAAATGCCATTGATCGCCGATAAGGTTATCCTATTTCTGTTTTCCTAATTGTTGGTTTTTCTAAAAAGTTGAAAAAGTACGGGCGAAGCATTCGGATAGAAAATCTCTGGTTTCAGCGATAGGTTATTGTCCGAATGCTTCGCCCCTACAGGATGCAATTGCCGATAAGGTTATCTTATTTTTGTTTTCCTAATTGTTGAGCCTTATAAAAAGTTTCTAAACTGTGACTATCCCCGACAAAACGCCAGTGCCAAGGCTCATAATTAATACCCTGGGGATTATTTTCGGGGAAAGATAACTCGAAACTATACTGGGCAGCGTTATTTTGCAACCAACGAAAAGCGGCAGTATTATCAAAACTGGTACTTAAATTTGTGGCTGGGGTGCGACCATCGCCAATATCGATCGCATAACCGGTATGATGTTCGCTGTAACCCGGAGGTGCGCTCACTTCTGCTCGTTTGCGGGTTTGCTGATTGCGTTGTTTTTTAACTTCAAAAAAGAGCTTTTCTTGGGTTGCTTTCGATCGAAATGCGGAAATCGGCATTAAAATCACCCCCGACCTTCTCGCGTCACTCTGCATCTGGATAAAAGCTTTGGCTGCTGCCTTCCTTAAACGCATACCACCATCCCCAGTAATAGGGGCTAATTCCGTCTCCGGAGCCTCTTGGTAGGGTAAATGACCTAGAATGTTCTCAATGGGGCTAGGAGTGGCTTTAATCAGGGGGGAGGGGTTAATAACTGGTTTTTTTACGGTAGCAGGGGGACGATTCAAGACTGCTATGGCAATTAGGCCGGTTCCCACCAGAGCGAGTAAACCGCTTGCGATCGCTATGAGACCATTAGGATTAGTAGTTTTTCTGTACTGGCTGTCCCGCAAAGCTTCGGGAATATCATCGATCGGTTTCACGGTTTACTGGCCCTCCTGCACGATAATTACATTATTCCCCGGCCACTCCATCTTGACGAGCAGCGTGTTGAACGGCGGCGGCCACAGCCGTAACCACACGACCATCAAAAACCGAGGGAATAATATTCTCTCGATCAAGATTAGCAGGAGTGATCAAAGAAGCGATCGCTTTGGCCGCTTCCAGATACATATTATCGGTGATTGCCCTAGCGCGACAATCCAGGGCCCCGCGAAATAATCCGGGGAAAGCGAGAACATTATTAATCTGATTGGGATAATCGCTGCGTCCGGTAGCCACCACTGCCACCAAATCATTGATTAATTCCGGTTGAATTTCGGGAATCGGATTAGCCATGGCAAAGACGATCGCATTTTTAGCCATTCCCTTGACCATTTCGGGAGTCAATACCCCCGGTGCGCTCACCCCCAAGAAGACATCAGCGCCTTTAAGAGCATCCCCTAGCTTACCATTGGCGGCCACGGCCCAAGCTTGTTTTTCTGGGGTTAAATCGTCCCGGTTTTGGGAGAGGATACCAAGGGAATCACAGAGGGTTATATCTGTAGCTCCTGCGGTTTTAAAGAGAGTAGCGATGGCGATTCCCGCTGCGCCTGCACCATTAATGACGATTTTGGCTGTATCAAGCGATTTTTTGACCAATTTGAGGGCATTAATCAGGGCAGCTAGGGAAACGATCGCTGTACCATGTTGATCATCGTGGAAAACGGGAATGTTTAATTCCGCTCGCAGACGTTTCTCGATTTCAAAACAGCGTGGAGCGCCGATATCCTCTAGGTTAATACCCCCAAAAACCGGAGCGATTCTTTTGACGGTTGCGATGATTTCTTCGGGGTCTTGGGTGGCTAAACAGATGGGAAAAGCATCAATTCCGGCGAATTCCTTGAATAACATCGCTTTCCCTTCCATTACTGGTAGGGCAGCCTCTGGCCCGAGATTTCCCAATCCTAATACGGCGCTACCATCGGTGACAACAGCGACGGTGTTGCCCTTGATGGTCAATGAGTACACTTGTTCGGGTTGGTGGGCAATAGCGGTGCAGATGCGACCAACTCCGGGGGTGTAGGCCATGGCCAGGTCATCTTGGGAGGTGAGGGGAATACGACTTTCAATGGAGATTTTACCCCGACGATGGAGGTCGAAGGTGCGATCGGAAACTTTCAGGAGTTTAACATCTGGTAGAGCTTTAACTGCAGCGATAATCTGTTCCGCTTGGTCGGTACTAGCGGCATCAACCATAATCTCGCGGGTGCTAATCTTTAAATTGCGTTCGATTAGAGAAATTTGCCCTAAATTCCCCCCCACATCGGCGATCGCATTGAGGACAGAAGCGAAGGTTCCCGCTTGATTGGGGATTTCTATCTTGAGACTTAAACTATAGCTAGGATTGGGCGTTAAATGAACCATGCTGAAGGCTTCCAATACTGATAAATATTGATTATCTTCTATCTGTGAGGGACTTTGGTATCTAATCGTGCAGTTTCTGTAGCTATTATGATCTCTGTGGTCATAATACTGGTGGGAGCGAGCGAGTCAACCCATGACAGTTATCTTAGTGATAAGGTACGAAGTTTTTCTTTTGGGGGGTCTTCTAGGTTCTGTGTGATAAGTTTAACTTACATAGGATCGATCTTTGTGTCCTCTGTGTCTCTGTGGTTCCTTGCACTCGCTCGCCAGCAGCACTGTATCTTAGAATACATTGTACCCACCAAACCGAAGGGAGTCGGTCTTCGGTCGGCGATGGCAAATTAGGTTAGACTTCATCTTGAGGGGAAAGGCTGCAAATATTCCACATTTGCCGATAAGCATTTTCTAAATCTCTGGTAAATTGTTTGGCATTCCAGAGGGGAGATGTATGACGAGATTGACGTAATTGATAACGGACTTCTTCCCGCAAATTTTTATCTAATCCTAACTTAATTCCCCACTGCACATATTCTTCATCACTCCAAGATATACCCTCAGTTATTCCCGCATTCATCATTAAAGTATAACCGTTGCGGGATGACCATTGTTGCCCCACTTTAACCACCAGAGGAATTCCCATCCAGAGGGTTTCTAAGGTGGTTGTACCACCGTTAAAGGGATAGGTGTCCAAAACCACATCAGCGATGGCTAAATTTGCCCTGTAGGTTTCCGTCTGATAGAGAGGAAGCATCTTAATTCGATTAGTTTCTACCCCAACTTCTGCGGCAATTTGACAGAATAAATCCCAGAGGGAATTATCATCAGCAACTCCTTGAATCAGGAAATAACTATTGGGTACAGATTTAATGATTTGCATTTGTAAGCGAATCATCGCAGGATTACGCTTAATTGCTGTTTGAGAACTTAGATAAATAACCGCATCGTTATTAATACCTAAATCTTCTCTTCGTAGGGTAGGAACGGCTATTTCAAAACCATCCACAGCGACAAAAGCATTAGGTAAACGCCAGATTTTTTCTTGATAATATTCTTGGGCATTTTCTGGCAATACATAAGGATCCGCTAAAAGATAATCTACTGCGGGTAAACCGGAACCATCAAAACCTAACCAGTTAACTTGAATAGGAGCAGGTTTTAAGGCAATAACTTGGACAACCATGGGTCCAGTCCCACTATCTAAATCTACCAGAATATCGATGTTATCTTCTTTAATTTTGCGATAAGTTGCTAGGGAATCAGCAGTAGCATGATAGATTTTATCTGCGGGATTAGAAAACCATTGTTGAGTTATTTCATCCACAGGTTGATTCACCATATAAAGGTGAATATCAAACTGTTCACGATTGTGATAATTAATAGTCCAACGACTCAATAAACCGACGGGATGACGTTTTAAGGTTTGGGCAATGTAACCAATTTTAAGTTTTTTATTGGGATTATATTCTCTAGGTTTGTCAAAACTTTCCTCCTGAAAACCCAGCATTTCTTTGTAGGTTTCTTGAAAAAAACTGCCAATCTGACTTAAAAGCGGTCGATTCTCTTTCGGGTTATCTTCATAGTAAGAAATCGGGTTCATAACTGTTAGTAAACCTTCTCTAACTAAGGGATGTATATCTTGAGGCTTTTCTTTTAGAAATTGTTTAATTAAGTGTTTATACTCTTGACAAATACTAGGGATGTCATTCCATTTTGATGCTCGTAAAGAACCATTAAAGAGAAGAGATTGACTAAACATTTTTAAATCAATTGTTTGACTTTTATCTTTAAATTCTTTGATAAGATGTATCCCTGTTGGGTAGTTAGGGACAGAGACACAAAACCAAAATAAATTAGCTATTAAGTACAAATTTTCGGGATAAAGGGGAAGAAAAGCTTCCGCTAAGTCAACGGAATAAATAGGTTGATATTTCTCAAAAGCAAAGTGTCGGGTGACAGTGATGACGTGATTAAGTAATTCTGGAGAATTGTCAAGATAGGGTAAACTTAACCGAACTAATTCTATGGTATATTTATGAGCGTAAGGTATGACGGCAATTACTACTCGTTCCAATAATTGAGAGTTAACTGAACCCTGGGTAATTAATTCTAGTATTTGCCATTCTTGCAGTTGTTGAGGATCAAATCTATTTAATTTGATTTCAATGAGGGTTAAATGTAGTAAATTATCGAGATAACCGGGATTAATTTCCTGTAGATGTTTACGAATTAACCAAGAAATTTCTAGATTTTCTAACTCTAATTGTCGGTTAGCTTCGGTAGTTAAAATATTGCTTAATTCTAGCAGCCATGACTCGGTTTCCTGTTCATCTCCTTGGGTGAACACAAATAACCAAGTAGCTTGTGCTTCTTCTTCTCTATCTTGTAAAAGATAGGCTAATCCTAGATACCAATAATAACTAATTTCTGTGGTTTCTCTTTCCATCAGTTTTTCGTAAAACTGACTAACAATATCGTATTGATTGTTTTCCAAAGCGGTTTTAACTTCATTTTGCCAAGACATGGTTTAATTCTCCCTAATTAACTTTCACAATAGATTTGCCACATTTGACGATAGGCATTTTCCACATTTTTAGTAAACTGACGTGCATTCCAAATCGGTGAAGTTTTTCTAGATTCATCTAATTTAGCGATAACTTTGCGTCTCAATTGTTCATCCTTACCTAATTTAATTCCCCAATCGATATACTCCTCATCACTCCAAGCAATACCCTCACTAATTCCCGCATTAACCATTAAAGTATAACTATTTCTCGATGACCATTGTTGACCAACTTTTGTAACTAAAGGAATCCCCATCCACAGCACATCTAAAGTTGTCATTCCTCCCGTAAAAGGATAGGTATCTAAAACCACATCAGCTATCCTTAAATTTGCTCGATAAATTCCTGTGGGATAGAGGGGTAAGATTTTTAATCTCTCATAATTAATTCCTTCTTCCTCGGCAATTTTGAAAAATAATTTTTCCACTGATTTAGCATCACTTAACCCTTGGATACTCAAATAACTATTAGGAACTGCCTTTAAAACTTGTAGCTGAAGTCGAATAGTTTCAGGGTTACGTTTAACCCCCGTTTGTACGGTTAAGTAATTAATTGCATCCTCTGGAATCCCTAAATCATCTCTTCGGAGAGAGGGGTAAGCAACCTCGACACCATCCACACAAATATAGGAATTAGGTAAGCGCCAAATTTTTTCTTGGTAATATTCCTGTGCAGCTGCTGGTAAAACGTAATTATCAGCAAGATAGTAATCAATTGCTGGAATTCCTGAGGCATCAAAACCTAACCAAGTCACTTGTATTGGTGCGGGTTTAAGTGCCATGACTTGACAAGTTGTGTTATTGGTAATGCTGTCTAAATCTACCAAAATATCAATATTATCTTGACTAATTTTTTCAGCAATTATTCGAGGATCAATCGGTAAGTTATAGCAAGCATTTACCTGATTTTTAAAACAATTTTCAGTGATAAAATCTTCTTTTTGAGATACTAGGTATAACGAGACGTGAAACTGATTATAGTCATGATACTTCATTAACCATCTAGAGATTAATCCGATAGAGTGATTATATAAAGTATGGCCAATATAGCCAAGTTTTAGAACTTTATTGGTATCCTTAATAGTCGCTTCTTGCTGATAATTACAGTTAGAATTATTGCAAACATATTCCTGAAAAAGTTGACCAACACAATTACTAATGTAACGGTTTTTTATTGGGTTATCTTCTAGGTAAGTTAGGGGGGATAAAATTGTTAAGGATGCTTTATCCAATAATCTTGGACATTCTCGATTAGCGATGCTTTTTTGCAAGGATTCTGTATACTCTTCAACATCTGCCTTAATATCGACCCAATCACCACTAAATAATTTGACATAAAGAGCAATAAAATCAGCGACAGCTTGAGAAGGCAACCCTTGACAACTTGTTTTTAATTGACTAGCTACTTGGATAGCAGCAGCAAAATCTCGATTATCAAAATAACATTGATAAAGTTCAGCTAACAGATAAATTTGCTCTGGTTCTACTGCTAAACAAGTATTAATAATATCAATAGCCAATGGTTTATTATTCATGGCTAGAGAAGTTACTTTAGCTTCTACTACTTTGATAAAAGTTTGTCGCTGACAGTTAGATTGAAATATTACCTCTAAGTAAGGGACGGTTTCTGGTATCTGAGAATCGAAAAATTTTTCGAGAACTTCCTCTAATAGACTTGACTCTAGACTCTGGAAATTATTTGTTTTTAACACATCAACAAATAACCAAGCTTTTAACTGCTCCTGCTCGAAATAATTCAAATTAATTCCTAATAAAATAAACCGCAGTAAATTATCAACATTATCGGGACTAATCTCGCGAATATGTCCTCGAATTAACCAACTGGTTTCTAAATTGCCTAACTCTAATTGTCTGCGTGCTTCCCCATCCAAAATATTGACTAAATCTACTGTCCACAGCATCACCTCCTGTTCATCCCCTTGACTGAGGACGAATAACCATGTGGTTTGTGCTTCTTCTTCCCTAGCTTCCAAAAGATAGGCTAATCCTAAATACCAATAATGACTAATTTCTAAGGGTTCTCTTTCTATCAGTTCTTCGTAAAACTGGCTAACTTGCCAGAAGTCTCCTTGGATAATTGCCGGTTCAACTTGGGAATGCCAAGACATAAGTATTTATCGTTAAGTGTCTCTACCAGCGTACCCAAATAGAGGCAAAATTTTTCTATATAAGTAAAATTTATCAGTTTCTCAGGGGTTGGGTTTTGGGGTGGTCACTGCGTGCGCGACGTTCGGCGATGCTCAGTCGAGCCGTTGCGGGGGGGTTGGGGTTTTAGTTGAAATTCCCCATTCCCCCACTTCCCACTCTCTACCCAGTTTCAACGAGTCCTAGCTTACCATCAACGTCAGCCAAGAGTCAGTCCCGATGAAAAAGTTTTCACCCCCACAGATGAAAGAGGTTTCTTTCCCTACACCCCACACCCGTTCGGCTGAGCTCACGGCCGAAGCCTACACCCTCTTTCAAGTCAGTTTTTTGAAAGATGTTCTAAATAAACCAATAAATCGGCCATAGCTTGAGGATCGGGCTGAAATTTGGGCATTGGCGGGGTTTTCCCGCTAATTACCTGTTCAATCAGACTGATTCTCGATTTGCGATGGGAAACCTCCTCTAAACTTGGTCCGACGATGCCATCAGCAAACTGACCGTGACAAGCAGCACAGTTAATTTGAAAGATTTCGTAACCGCGACTCACATTACCTTGTCGGGATAACACCTCCTTAATGTAGGGATCCGACATCTTAGCCAGATGAAAAGCGATTAAAAAGGTGCTAATCAGCAACAAACCTACGATTATAACCATTAAGAATCGATAAAGCCCGAATTTTGGTTTAACTAACTGACTATTCACGAAGGCCGCCGAAGGAAAGATGAGTTTCTCTTTACATTTTGCAACTTTTTGCCCGAAAATTCCACCGCCGCTGCTAGAGATAGGCAAATGGAGAATAATATAAGACAAAACTGCATCTTTTTCTAACCCTCTAGCAATGAACCTATTAACCAGACTGGAAGATTGGCCCTATATTATCCTACCTATCACCATCCTCCTCAGTTTCCTGCTATTGGGATGGCTCGTAGAAAAGCGCGTTGTCAGTCAACTTTTATCGATTGCCAGAGAAAAAAACCTGCGTTTCTCGGAAGGGGTTTTACGTTCCCTTCGTGGATTAAGCATACTTTGGTTCGGACTTTTGGGTTTAAATATTGCCCTCTCCCTTCCCAATCTTCCTCTCTTTCCCTACCTGATTCTCCTGAGCCAAAAATTTCTGCTAGTGGCTTTTTTAGCTTCGGCTACTTGGGGTGTTGCTCAATTATCTGTGGAAATATTACGATTTTATGCCACGGGAGATGATGGCATTTCTTCCCTAACTTCCCTATTTGAATTTCTCGCCAAAGTTCTGATTTTTAGCTGCGGTTTTTTGCTGATTTTAAGCTCGATTGGCATTTCGATAACTCCGATGCTTACTGCCTTTGGTATTGGGGGTGTTTCCCTCGGTTTAGCTCTGCAAAATACCCTAGCTAATTTAATGTCAGGGATTAATATTATCACTTCTAAACAAGTTAGACCGGGAGATTATATTGAACTGAGAACGGGAGAAGCTGGTTATGTGCGAGATGTGGATTTAAGATGCACAGTCATCGAAGAAATTACCAATAATCTTTTGGTCATTCCCAATGCTCAGATCATTTCTTCTAGTTTCCGTAACTATAGTTTACCAGATAACTCCCTACTGATTCCCGTGGAAGTGGGCATTAGTTACGATAGTGACTTAGAAAAAGTCGAAAAAGTTACCCGAGAAGTTATGCAAGAAATCGCTCAGTTATTGCAACCTCACCTCGGTGACTATCAACCCTTGATTCTTTATAGTAAACTCGATTACTATAGCATTGTGCTAACAGTTTATCTCAAGGTGGTAGAAGAAGAATTTTTTCAACATCTCACCATTAAACACCAATTTATTAAACTCCTACACCGACGCTATCAGCAAGAAGGAATTAAAATTCCCTATCCGATTTTTTTTCCCTATCCCCCCGCTAATTCCTCTAGTTAACTTCAATTCACTATCGCAACAAACAATTGAAATGCGCGGACAACTTACAACTGGTAATTCTCCTCAAAAAACTTACGAGTCATCGGTTGGGCAACTTCAATACCGTGGCCTTCTCCTAATAATTCCAGAGGTTTTCCTTCCACTTGAATCCAGACTTTTGCATTGGGATCCTCGGTAGTAGTAGTATAGATAATTTGTGCCAAACGACCTACTAACATATCAGGTCCATCATCATTGCCAAACTCGCGCGAGAGATTAATCTTAATTCCCATTTTATCTACTTTTAAATCAAGTAATTTAGTCCCGGAAGGAATAGTAGTCATATCCTGAGGATTACTAGGACCAGTTAATAGAATCTTCAATACTGCTGTTAACTCCTCCTCGCGGCTATCGGCTTTTTGAACGGTAATTTCTTGGGTGACTAATTGATTACCCGTATTGTTCACTTTTAACCAATAAACCTGTCGAGTTTCCCTAACAGGAATAGCTGCAGGAGTTGCTGTCGGACTTGTCTTCACTGGACCGGAAGAAAACGGTTCAACAATTGGTGATTGACTTATCGGCGCCGGAGTAGGAGATTCAATCGGGTTTTCGCTGGTTTTCTGGGGAGAAGATAGGTGATGGACAGCAAACCAAGCAGTGGACCCACCGGCAGTAAATAAAGCGAGGCCGATACCAATTATCCAAGGCAAAGAGATTTTATCACTAGAGCGAGAACTAGGCATAATTCAGTTATCAGTTATTAGTTATTAGTTATCAGATTTGAGTTTTAAGTGAGCAGTACTAAATAGCAGTTTTCTTTTCACTGATTACTGATTACTGACCACTGAAATATCTCCTCTTTTCTGACCGTTAAATTTAATTGGGGTTCCCCGATCGAGGTTCAATTCTGCCGAAAGCCGCTATACTTAGCTTATCATCGTCGATCTGCAATTGGAGAAGGCGGGCGATAATTCCTTGTTTCTCGAAGTTTTTTAAATCTAACTGGGTGGATATACCCTCGGCAAACCCCTTGAGAAGGCGCGAGGAGATGCGACGACCATTAAGAGTGGCTGTGGGGTCAATAAGCTCGATTTTTCGCCCCTGCACTAGCTTAAATCCCACTTCTAAGCTCAGATTGAGGGTGGCTGCTGGTTCGTCTGGCCTTTGGGTCTCCAGCTGCAGGCTGAGAGCGACTCGATTATTATTAAGAAAGTTAAAACTTGCTTGACTAAGTTGATATTTTGTGCTGCCAAATTCTTCCCTAGAGGGAATCAGATTATTAATCAGGGTCTGAATTTGTTCTTTGACCGCTGCTGATTGTAAAGCTTGATTAAGATTAGTTTCCGTGAGGACAAGATGCAATGCTCCCGCAGCCGGTCGGCGCAGTGCGGCGGCTAAACTGCTGTTTTTTTGCTGTAATCGCCGCAAATCGAGGCTAATTGGCTCAGTTTCTAGCTCGATCTTCTCAATGCGAACACCAGCAAGGGGATAAATTCCCCGTGCAGAAATGCGAACTCGATCGATTTTGCCTTGCAGAACCTGATAATTGGGAGTATTATCGACCCTCACGGCCAATTGTTCCACTTTTTGGACTTGGGAGCGAAGGGTATGGGCTAAAACCGTATCAATAATTGCCCCTGCGGGAGTTAACAGGGTCAAAACACTAGCGAGAGTGATTGTTAGCCATTCCATCGCTCAATTACACCCATCCAGCTAAATTTTGCCAAGCATTAGTGAAAAGCTCACTTAACCAACGTCGTTGCACTTGATCTAAAATCGGGTCTTCTGCGAGAATTTCTTCAGTCAGATCATCGAGAGATTGACCCTGAGCGTGGGCCATTCTAATAATTCCCGCAATCACGGCAGCGATCATCTCCTCATCGACGGGACGCTGTCGGAGGGCGGCAATTTCTTCGGGGGTAGTCGGGATGGGATAATTCATAATCAGATGGGGTAGGCTGTGTATTAATCTGGGTATGTAAAGTTTTTTAAACTTTTTTCAGAAAACTTTTTGTGTAGTCTAGCGTAATCAGACGATTTTTGGGTTTAATAACTAAATCAAGATGAGAGAAATACTTTACAGAGAAATTCCGACTCCTGACTCGATCGCCGTTTGTCAGTGGTTACAATCCGATTGGCAACCCGCAAACGGTGTTAAGACAAATACACCTAACGGGGTGAGATTGCGCTTATCGGAGGCGATCGAATTGTCGATTTTTGTCTGGACGCTGCAACGGACTACTTATTTAAAAGTTTTCCGCTGGGGTGAGCGATCGCATGATCAAGAAATATTCCTGACTCGGCAGCTTGATCGAGCTTTACAAAAGCGTTTTCCGCCGCAGTATAACACGATACCAAATATCGATCAAAAAAATCACTCAATTTTTACAGCTTTAGAAGCGGACTATCCCCTAACGGTTCACTACTTCCGCAAAATGCCCCAAGGAGAGGCAGATTTAGAACGTTTGTCTTGGTGGGAAAAACGTTGGCGCGACAGTGCCAAAAATCCCCAACAACCGCAGCCGGTAATTTTCTCTAGCAGTGAGGAAAATGATCATCCCATCACCTACGACTTAATTTATATTGGTGGTGCCTTGGGGGCAATTCATGCGGCACAGATGGCCAAATTGGGTTATCGAGTCCTCTTAGTAGAAAGACTACCTTTCGGACGGATGAATCGGGAATGGAATATCTCTCGCTCGGAGTTTCAAAGTTTAATTAATTTAGGACTATTTACGGCCGAAGAATTCGAGGAATTAATCTTCCAAGAATACATCGATGGCTTTAATAAGTTTTTTGATGGCAATAATCCCCCCCATCTGAAAGCCAAAATTCTCCATACTCCCACGGTTTTAAATATCGCCATTAATTCCGATCAATTGCTGCAATCCTGCGCTAAAAAAATACAGGATCATGGTGGTAAAATTCTCGATCAAACCGAATTTATTAAGGCTGATATTACCGCCAATAGTGTTACTGTCACCCTCAATCATGGTGGAGAAATTCAACAGATAAAAGGTCGTTTATTGATTGATGCTATGGGTTCTGCTTCCCCCATTGCTTGGCAATTAAACGGAGTGCGTGCCTTTGATAGTGTCTGTCCGACAGTGGGGGCAGTAGTAGAAGGATTCGATCCGGTGGTGTGGGATTCTCACTATGGCGATGTCTTAAATTCCCATGGCGATATTTCCAAAGGCAGACAACTAATTTGGGAACTATTTCCGGGGGAAGGAAAAGAATTAACCTTTTATCTATTCCACTATCATCAAGTCCATCCCGATAACCCCGGTTCCCTGTTAGAAATGTACGAAGATTTTTTTACTATTCTGCCCGAATATCGACAGTGTGATCCAGAAAAATTAACTTGGAAAAAACCCACCTTTGGTTATATACCTGGGCATTTTAGCACAGGGAAAAAAGATCGAATTGTCTCCTTTAATCGCATTTTAGCCATCGGTGATGCCGCCTCCCTGCAATCACCGTTAATCTTTACTGGTTTCGGTTCTTTGGTCCGTAATTTAGAGCGCTTAACCCATCTTTTGGATACGGCCTTGAAACACGATTTACTAACAGCTAAAGACCTAGAAAACGTGCGGGCCTATCAAAGTAATGTGGCGGTAACTTGGTTATTTTCTAAAGGAATGATGGTTCCCACGGGAAAAACCTTACCCCCCCAAAGAATTAACGCCATGTTAAACACATTTTTCGGTTTATTGGCCGGCGAACCGCCGGAGGTTTCTGAAACCTTTATTAAGGATAAAACCGATTGGTTGACCTTTAGCCGTTTAGCAATTAAAGCGGCTAGAAAAAACCCTGCTTTACTGTTATGGATAGCAGAAATGGCCGGCAGTCAGGATTTAATACGTTGGTTGGGTTCCTATCTCGATTTTAGCCTTGATGGAGTCAAAAATCTGTTTTTTAGTTCCTGGTTTCCCCAATGGTTAAAAAACTCCCAAAGCTGGCTAGAAAAAGACAATCCCCGCCTCTGGTTGAAGTTATTGAGTTTTAATTATGGCTTAAGAAATTAGAGAATATTTATCAATTGACGCTCCCATCACCCTAGGCGCGTTAGAAGTCAAAGTAGATGAACTTTTTAAGAAGTTAACCCTCCCCAGAGGGTTGCTTCTCTCACAGGATTTCCCCTAATCCTTACTGAATACAATTTACTTTGGTATGACTAAGACCTGGGCGAATAAATTTCTCGGTTCTAGAAAAAACCGGGTTAAACCAGCGAAAAAGTATTCCTACCGCCAGTTGATCCACTGGCGAGATTTTCGGGACATTTTCGATGACAAGAGAAGATATGACGATGGTTACTTTTGCCATGGCACGGGTGAAGCAAGATTTAGATCAGCAATTAAAAAAAGGAGACCCATCCGAGAATATCTCGACTGAACGTATTTATGCAACCCTAGAGAAAGCGATCGAGGCGTTTCATCATCGTAACCCACTCCCATCATCCCCTTCTCAAGATTAACACTTTCACCGCTCATTCCCAGACAATCTAGGGGGAAATTCTCGGTAAATACAACTTATATCTACAAAATGCTCTAGAAAAAGGATGATGGTATGTGATATAATTTGCTCTTGCTTTCAACTACATATTTAAGTAATTTTGTCAAGAAAATGAGCGAATTAAAATCCCAAATCACAGCTATTGATTATCAACTTTCCAAACGTCCGATCGCTCTCGATCCCGCAGGATATTTTATTATTTATCTAGACCGAGAAGCAGGGTTAATCTGTGCCAAACATTACAGCAATATTATCAATGAAAAAGGTTTAGCCGTCGATCCAGAAACGGGAAAAGTTATCGGTGTTAGGCAAAAACTTGATCGCAATCCTGAGTCTATTTACACCGCCAGGACTGCCAAAGAATTAGCCGTCAAAGTGATCGAAGAAACCCAACCTTGTCCCATTACTATGTTCGATCATGCTGCTTATTTAGGTCGAGAATTTACCCGCGCTGAATACGCTTTAATCACCGGAGAAGAATATATTCAGGATTAAAAATTGGGCTTTTCAGTGATCAGTAAACAGTAATCAGTAAACAGTAAACAGGGATAAAGATGAAGATAAATAAGTAAATAACTTAAAACTTAAAACTTACATCTGATAACTGATAACTGTTAAACCGTGCCTTTAAATAAACCTTGGGGACGGAATAATAACAGCAAGATCATAATTAATAAAGCCACGGCCAATTTATAATCAGAACCAATTAAGGGAACACTAATTTCTTGAGCAACACCAATAATTAAAGCCCCAGCAATCGCTCCGTAGGGATTACCAATACCACCTAAAATAACGGCCGCAAACATTGGTAAGATTAAAAACCAGCCCATATTGGGACGTACTCCCCCAGTAACTAACCCGAACATCGCTCCGGCTAAAGCAGTTAAAACCCCCGTAATTATCCATGTCCAGAAGACAACCCATTCGACGTTAATTCCAGTTACTCTAGCTAAATCGTTGCTGTCGGCTACGGCACGCATCGCCTTACCGATCTTAGTTTTTTGTAATAAAAAATGGAGGGCAATAATAACTATAATTGCCAAACCAATAACTAACAAGCGATCGAAAGCTACTTTAATCCCCAAAATTTCTGTAGCGGTGATCACAGGCAGATCGTAACGTTGATTACTGCCGCCCCAGATCATTAAAATACCATTGCGAAGAAATAAAGCCAAACCGATCGAAATAATAATTAAAGTGGTGGAATCAGCCCGTCGATCGCGCATAGGTTTCCATAATAATCTCTCGGCAATGAGCATGGCAATAGCTGTCACCGCTGCCCCCACCAGCATCGCTAACCAGAGATTAATCCCTTGAGCATTTACCAGCCAAGTTATGTAAGCACCTAAAGTCATAAAATCGCCGTGGGCAAAATTAGACAGACGCAAAATGCCACAGGTAAGGGTTAACCCGACAGCAGCCAGAGCAATAATACTACCGACGGCTAAACCATTGAATAAAAGTTGCGGTGTATCCATCAAACCTCTTGTATAAATCAGAAATTGTCCTTAGAAATAGAAGTCAGGAGAGAGAAAATTAACTAACTTTTGTCTTTTACCTTATTTAACTGAAAGCTGACAGCCCGTTGCTTAAATATTTTTGTTTAGACCAAATTGCATGACAGTATAGGCTCAGACAGCTATTATAAAGGTTTGTGTGCCAGCAATTTCTGGCGGCCGGCGGCAAGCTGACGGCCGATGGCTTACTGCTATAAAATCAAGAATGCCCACTGATGGAATTTTCCGCCAATGAAGACTATCTTTCGATTAGCGATCGCTTTTTTTGCCTTACTATTTATCCTATCTCCTGTCAATGCCTTAGCTGCCAGTTCTGCTGCTGTCACAGGAGCCAATGCCAGTTATGAAAACCAGAATCTGACAGGAAAGGATTTTTCGGGACAAAATTTGCAATCTGCCCAATTTACTAACGTTAATCTGCAAGATTCTAACTTTAGTTCTGCCGATTTGCGCGGGGCGGTGTTTAACGGAGCCTCTATCATCGAAGGCAACTTTCATGGAGCGGACTTAACCAATGGGTTAGCCTATCTGAGTACCTTTAAAAATTCCGATTTAAGCGATGCCATTTTTGCCGAAGCAATTATGCTGCGTACCATTTTTGAGGGAGTAAATATCAACGGTGCTGATTTTAGTTTTGCCGTGCTTGACGCTCAACAAATCAAAAATCTCTGTGAAAGAGCCGAGGGTGTCAACTCAAAAACCGGCATCTCTACCCCGGAATCTTTAGGATGTGATCAATGATGCAAACCCGGGTTGGTGTTATTGGTGGTGGACAATTAGCATGGATGATGGCACAGGAAGCCAAGAAATTAGGCATTTCTCTAATTGTACAAACACCACACCCCGACGATCCCGCCGTTGCTTTAGCTGACGGGGTTGTTTTTGCGGAAATAGCCGACGTGGAAGGCACAAAAAAACTAGCTCAACATTGTGATCTAATCACTTTTGAAAATGAGTTTGTTAATTTAGATGCCCTAGAAGAATTAGCGGCCACAGGAGTTAAATTCTATCCTAGTTTGGCAAATCTGCGCCCCCTATTGGACAAATACGAGCAAAGATGTTATTTACGCTCTCTAGGGTTGCTTGTGCCTGATTTTTGGGCGATAGATAATTTATCCCAGCTAGAAAATTATCCTTTTCCGCTAGTGCTGAAAGCGCGACGACACGGTTATGATGGTCAAGGAACCTTTATTATCCGCACTCCTGAAGAATTAAACGCCAAAAAGCCACAATTAGAGCGTCTTGACTTGATGTTAGAAGCTTATATTCCCTACGAGCGAGAATTAGCCATCGTTGCCGCTAGGGGATTAACTGGGGAAATCGTCACCTATCCGGTGGTGGAAACCCATCAAGAGGAGCAAGTCTGTCACTGGGTAATCGCTCCCGCCGCTCTTAACCAATCTTTACAGGCTCAAACCGAACCTATCGCCCATCATCTGTTAAGCAGTTTGTCGGCGGTGGGTGTTTTCGGGGTGGAGTTATTTGTCACTCCCCAGGGAGAGGTATTGATTAATGAAATCGCTCCCCGTACCCATAATTCGGGTCATTACAGCCTTTCTGCCTGTCTTACCTCCCAATTTGCCCTACAACTGCAAGCAGTGGCTAATTTGCCCCTCGGAGCCACGGATTTAAAATCTGCCGGGGCAGTCATGGTTAATCTATTGGGTTTTGAGGATAGTGACGGTGATTATGGCGAAAAAAGAGCAGTTTTAGCGGCAATTCCAGACGCTCACGTTTTTTGGTACGGTAAAAAATCCCGTCCCGGTCGAAAATTAGGCCATGTCACCCTCTTAAGGGATACAAGCGATCGCTCTGAGTTATTGGCCCTAGCAAAACAAATAGAAAAGCTTTGGTATGGTTGTTAGGAAAGTGGGGTGTATTTTCAGTGAACAGTAATCAGTGAACTGATTACTGATTACTGATTCAGCAAACCCTAATTAAAAGACCTTTTTGATTGCCTCGGTCAGTTTTTGACTGATTAAATCGTTACCGTATCCACTGAGATGAATATTATCGATATAGAGAGAATCGGGATTGGGATGGGCTTGAAAAATGGGCAGAAAATCTAGATAAAAAATCTGCTGGTTGCTGGTGAAATCCGCTAGTCTTTGACGGGCTTTTAATTCATAATCTCGCCCCTGTTTTTGAGCTTCGCGAATGAGGGGGGTAATAGCGATAATTAAACGGGCTTGATTAGCCTGAGCAAGGGCTTGAATTTGGGCAAGAGCGGTTAAATTATTGCCCACTCGATCGCCTCCTTCTTGCACCGGTGGCAGGGGAGGATAACGCTCAAAATATCGATCATATAATTCGATTAAAGCTAAAGCTGGCCGGCGAGCGGGATAATTAATTTCTCGTCCCACCACCGCCGAACTAGGAGCTAAAGCGAACAGATCATCGGTGTTCATTAATAACACAATCACCTGAGATTCAAAGGTGCCGAAACGTCGCAGATAGGCCGATTGATTGCGCGGTCCCCACGAATTAGCCGAAGCATTGAGAACTTCCACTGAACCCGTCAGATATTGTCCTAAATTTTTGGTGATTAAAGCAGCAATGGTCTCTTTTTGATCTGTCCACCAGGAGCCATTAGCGATCGAATCACCGATTAACATTATTCTCGTCGTCTCTGGGGGCCGTTGGGGTGTAATCGGATCGCTCCGCATCGAATACTGATTAACGGCGATAAAATTGGAAAACCGGCGCGTTTGTTGATTAGGAGCCAAAAGATAGCCAATTTCGGCATCGGTTTTGTAAATAAGCGGATTACCGAACCCGAAGACAATTCTTAAAATAGCCTCAAGGAGAAGGCCAAGAAGGAAAAGAACGCCTAGAATGATTAAAGACAGCCGAATGATACCAATTTCTAATAACACGGATAGATGAGAGTTCGCTAATTTATGATCCGAAAGTGTCTCATACTTTATCCATCTCATGAAAAGGAGTTAAAAGCAATGTCAGACTTAAATCGTGGCATCATGAAATTCGAGGGAGCCGATAAACCAGCAGTAGTGGCGATATCGTCGATTATCGTTATCGGTAGTATTATTGCTCTGATTCTTTGGGCAATGAAAGTCGCCTACATCTAGTTAACTAGAATAATTTCGCTCACTTTTGGCATCACTCGGTTTAAGTTTCTTGCCATCACGATCTCACCTCTTGTCCCCTTGAGCCTGTAGGATAGGGTCAAGGGAGAAATTGCTAGTTCCCTCTATTGCGCTTGCTAGTCACACTCGACTCGAAACAGATCATCGATGAGCAGATCAACTTCTGTTTTAACAGAACTGTTGCAGTTACTCCCCCAATGGCGATCGCAGATGTACTTCAAAGCATCCCTGACCGCGCTATCCCACGCCATGGAGGATCAGGTTTTAGCGGAAGACGATCAACCGTTAGTGATTGCCAGTTTTCAGCGTGAGCGCTTTTATCGTCAAGAGGCCCATCGCTACCGACGCATTGCCCACAAAAGCGGGCAAGTCTATGTTTTGTCAGCCCCAGAAACCGATTTTAAGCATAGTTCCGACATTTACGAGACGATCGCTTTTCAACCGGAGGACAGTTTAGCCCAAGAATGGCATCTAGTGGTTATCAGTCGCCATTATGCTAGTTGTTTAATCTGTCGGGAGCGAACCCATCTGGTAGCCGAAGGGGAAAATAGGGCAGCTATGGATAATAATCGCCGTTTTGAGGGGATTTGGACAAGTGATCGCCATGTGAGTCAACAGGCCGCCCAAATTCTCTTAAATCATATTCTCGATTATCGTCCCGAACTGGCGGAAAAAATTAGGCGCGCTCAAGAAGAATACCTGATCTGTGAACTGACGGACAGGGATCATCAAGAGGAACCGGATCCCTTTGTCCAGCGATTGGTCACTTATTTGCAAGCGGGACAGTATAAACTGCTGAAAGCCAATCGTTCCCTGGCATCGAAAGAACACAAGGAAAGACTGATCAACTCGGTGACAGCGGCGATCCGTCGTTCCCTCGATCCGGAAGATATCCTCCAGGTGGCAGTGCGGAAATTGGGGGAAGGATTGGGAGTCTGTCGCTGTGTGGTCTATCGTTGTAAGGAAGCCGACATTAACGCCACCATCGAACACGAATTTTTAAACTCCGGCATTACTTCCATCAAAGGACAAAAATGGCCCCTGAAAAATAACCCTCTTTTTCAGGAAGTGCTGGAATTGAGAGAATCCCTGAAAATTGAAGACGCTATTCACGATCCTCGTCTCCCTGGAGATTCCATTCAAAATCTGGTGCGGGAATGTTCCATCTATTCTTGGTTATTAGTGCCGATTTTTTACCAAACTCGTCTCTTGGGAATGTTGGAACTGCATCACTGTGGACCCTATACCACCACTTGGAAGAGCGAGGATGTCGCCCTTGTGGACGCGGTGGCCACTCAAATCGGAGTCGCTCTCATTCAAGCCGAAGCCTACGCTAATTTACAGGATTTAAATGAACAATTAGCTGCCCTCGATCGCACTCGTTCTAATTTAGTCGCCATTACTGGCCACGAATTACGCACCCCCCTGTCCACCATTCAAGTCTGTCTAGAAAGTTTGGCCTCGGAACCGGATATGCCGGCGGAAATGCGCCAAATTATGCTTGATACTGCCCTGAAAGATGCGGAACGAATGCGTAAATTAATCCAAGATTTTTTAACTCTCTCTAGGTTAGAAAGTGGCCGGGTTAATTGGAATCCCGAAGCTTTATCCTTATCGGAATGTGTGGAATTAGCCATCAGTCACGTTCACTCCCGCAATCTCAACAACGAAACCCCAAAAATTATCAATCTTGTCCCTCCTAATCTGCCCTTTGTTTTGGCCGATGGCGAGTGGTTAGTGGAATTACTCTCCAAACTTCTCGATAATGCCTGTAAGTTTACCGGACGGGAGGGAAATGTCTCGATCGAAGTCGCTTCGGGAAAACCAAAAACTCTAGAAGTGACCATTTCTGACACCGGACGCGGGATCGAACCCAATCGTTTAGAACAGGTTTTTGATCGCTTTTACCAAGAGGAAGGGGCCCTGCGACGCAGTGCTGGTGGAACCGGATTAGGACTGGCTATCTGTCGTCAGATCGTTAATGGTTGGGGTGGCGAAATTTGGGCAGAATCCCAGGGTAAAAATCACGGCAGTCAGTTTCATTTTACTATTCCAATATTTAAAGATAAAACTAACGATAATCCCCCAAATACCGCTCCGAAAAAATCCCCCCGTCGTGCTGCCAGTAAACGTAAATAGCGGCTGGTTGCCCGTTTAGTTTTGGCTCTTTGCTCGTAACACTAAATCCAGTTTTTAAAAACTGATTATGTATTCCCCCTTTTGCCTTTTGCCTCTTGCCTCTTGCCTTTTGCCTGTCCTGATATATAGCATATACTTAACGGATTTAGTATGACTTCATATTCCGTTTCTTCATCAAAAACTAAACAAAAAAGCATTAAAAAAGAAGCATCCAATCCCGAGGATATATACTAAACTTAAAAGGGTAATCAATTAGTCGTTTTTAGGTGAAAAAATTATGGGACGCGCCAAGAGAGTGGTTTTAGCTTATTCCGGAGGAGTCGATACTTCCGTCTGTATTCCCTATCTCAAACAGGAATGGGGAGTAGAAGAAGTGATTACCCTAGCCGCCGATTTAGGACAGGGAGACGAATTAGGACCAATTCAAGAAAAGGCCCTACGCTGTGGAGCGATCGAATCCTTAGTGGTCAATGCTCAGGAAGAATTCGTCAAAGAATACGCTTTTCCCTCAATTCAAGCTAATGCTCTCTACGAAAATCGCTATCCCCTTTCTACCGCCCTGGCTCGTCCTTTAATCGCTAAATTATTAGTAGAGGCCGCCGAGAAATACGGGGCCGATGCCGTCGCTCACGGTTGCACTGGCAAAGGTAACGATCAAGTGCGTTTTGATGTGGGCATTATGACCCTTAATCCTAGTTTAAAAGTTCTCGCTCCCGCCCGGGAATGGGGCATGAGCCGGGAAGAAACCATCGCCTACGGGGAAAAATTCGGGATCGAGTCTCCCGTGAAAAAATCCTCGCCTTTTAGTATCGATCGTAACCTGTTGGGGCGCAGTATTGAAGCCGGTCCCTTGGAAGATCCGATGACGGAACCCCCAGAAGAAATCTATCTAATGACCAAAGCGATCGCCGATACTCCCCACGAGCCGGAATACGTCGATATTGGTTTTAATCAGGGGATTCCTGTCAGTTTAAACGGAGAAAATCTCGATTCTGTCACGCTAATTAGTCAATTAAATGACCTAGTGGGTAAACACGGAGTTGGTCGTTTAGATATGATCGAAAACCGGGTAGTGGGAATTAAATCGCGAGAAATTTACGAGGCCCCAGCTTTATTAGTTTTAATTGATGCTCACCGGGACTTAGAAAGTTTGACTTTAACTGGAGATGTTACCCAATATAAACGGGCAATTGAAGATACCTACGGACAGCTGATTTATAAAGGATTGTGGTACAGTCCCCTAAAGGAAGCGATCGATGCTTTTATCCTCAAAACCCAAGAACAGGTGACGGGATCGGTGCGAGTGAAACTGTTTAAAGGTAACGCTAAAGTGGTCGGTCGTCAGTCAGTCAATTCTATCTATTCTCCCGATTTAGCTACCTACGGAGCCGAGGATCAGTTTGATCATAAAGCTGCCGAAGGTTTCATCTATGTTTGGGGATTACCCAGCAAAGTTTGGGCTGAAAAAACTAGAGCAAAATAATCAACAATCCTCTGCTAATATCGTTAATAATTATTATTGTAGGAGCGAAGGCAATTCGTCCCTACAATAATGTACGTCTTGCATATTTTTTTTATGGTATAATGGAAATCTTGGTTCTCCGGTTTGTGTTATGCAATGGACTGGGGTTATAAGGGATGGAACCCTTATTTAGAAAGGCATTTGGCGATTTTTGTCAATTGTTTTTTATCTAGAGCGAACTCATCAATTAAGTCTCTTGCCAGAGAAGGATTTAGTCAATTTATGCCCCCCTATCGAACCATAACAAGTAACGAAGAGCCGAAATTTTTACCTTTTTTAGCGTTTGAGATGCTCTCACCCCGATGTACCAATTAACTAATTTTCCCCAAAAAATTAGTTAACCCAGCATTATAACATATAATTAATTTGCAAGAGTTCTAATGCTTTCTGGAAAAATGTACTGGAATTATTAATTAGTTGGCGGGTTAGTATGGAAATAAATAACATCCTAGAAACCGAGGATAGAGAGGTGTTTATGACTTTATCTCAAACCTATCAGGAATGGAAGGAAGCAACTAAACGGGAAGGAAAACTAGAAGGACGACAGGAAGGACGACAGGAAGGACGACAGGAAGGAAAACTAGAGGCTAAACTGGAATCTATTCCCCGTTTACTGGCCTTGGGTTTAAGTGTGGAACAAATCGCTCAAGCTTTGGATTTAGACTTAGAACAAGTCCGACAAGCTACGCAAGGGTAGAGAATTGATTTAACTATAGTCTGAGTCAAAATCAATCAAGATTCTGGTTAAAACGCCGATTTAAGCATTTTTGTCCTTGAAAAAACCAATGCCCGATGAAAATAGTTTTGAGGAGTTAATTAACGAACTAAAGCTTAGAAATATTAAACACAATTCCCAAGATATTATTGCCATTACTCAATTAGACAACGGGCGGATAATCTTTTTGGAAATCGGTAATTCTTCATCGGGTTGGGAACATATTCTTAATAAACATGGAGAAGATTTTCAGCGTCAAGGGATTGCGATTAATAATATTATTTATTTCTTGATGAAAGCAATTACAATGGGTCAATTAATCGGCACTCAAGGAACCAGCAGAAGTATTTATAAAGTTGATTATCAAGGAGAAATTCAATACATTTCTATCGATATTGGTAGTAATGGTTATGTAGTTAGTGCGAATCCCACTCCCCGAAAACTCATCCAACGTTTCTTAGGAGAAGACCTTTATGAAAAGAAAAATTAAACTAATGGCAGAATATAACTATTCGCCTCTTTGGGATATGGAAACTGCTGATAACCTTGACTTAGATGAGTTACCTTTATCGAGTTCTATCCAAAAGAAGTTAAGTAATTGGGCAGAGATTTATAATCAAATTATAAATTGGGACAATCCCGCCGATTCACGTTTTTTTGATGCAGCAAGTCAAGACAATTTTGAGAAGGAAGGGATCAATATTTGGAAGCAATTACAAGAGGAATTATCAACCAATTACCAAATATTTTACTTTAGTGAAAAACAGCAACGACTTTTGGCTCCAGAAGATGCAAGTGAAGCGATCAAAGAAAAAGAGGTTAGACATAAATAGCCCCAAAACTTGATCGCTTTTATTGTCAAATTTTTAGCTCATAGATTATTTTGAGAAAATGAACCTTCTGCTAAAAGTATTCAATTGATAGTAACTTTTTCCCGTGTTAGGATCGTTAACTATCGGCACACGTCCTCCACAATCTTTTGTCCACTCTGTACCATCAAGTATTGGTTGATATACTTTATCATACACAGAAACACATTTTCTTCCTTCGGCGGGAATGTAGCAATATCCACGATGAATAAAAGACCCTGGTATATTTGGTGTAATTGTCAGATTATCGTATCTTCCCTTAAACTCGCAAACAAATTCACGACCACGAGGAGCAAATTGAGCGATAATAAGGTGATCTTGCTGACTAATTTCGGCTGTGGCACTGGTAGCTATAGCAGTATATCCGATCGCCGCAGTTGTTACTAGAGAAAAGACCTGAAGGAGGGAATTATATAAGTGTTTCTTCTCCCCCCCCCATTTTTTATAAGTGTTGCTAATGCCATAATGCTCAAGGAAATTTATCGAAGACAATCGTAAGTTAACAAAACTGATTTTTATTTGTCAAGGGATGTCTGAAATATCTGACATTTTTGTTCCTGGGAACCGTCGAAATCAGCAAAGAAGTCAGCGATGAAACCCGACAGATAGATTTATTTTTTTCCCCCAATCCCGAACCAAACCCCGATTATCTGGGATTATTAGGCAGAATCGTCCTTAATACTGTCTTAATTGAACCCTATCGCAATCCTCCCAGTCGGAGCGAGATTCGTAATTGTTTAGCGAAACTTTTGGCGATTTTAGCCGAACTGCAAAGACAAGCTAAACGAGAAAATCAGAGCTACAATGAAGACAATGCCCCTTGCTTGTGGATTTTATCCCCTTCCGCTAGTCTGACTCTTTTAGAGAGTCTTGGGGCAAAATTAGAGCCAGATTGGCCAGAAGGAGTCTATTTTCTTCCCTCGCTTTATCGCACGGCAATTATCACTATTAATCAATTGCCTGTGACGACTGAGACTCTCTGGTTAAGATTATTGGGACGGGGAAAAACTCAAGACCAAGCGGTGCGAGAATTGTTAGAATTACCTCAAGGTAATGCTTTCCGGGAAAATGTGCTGGAATTATTGATTAGTTGGCGGGTTAGTATGGAAATAAATAACATCCTAGAAATTGAGGATAGAGAGGTGTTTATGACTTTATCTCAAACCTATCAGGAATGGAAGGAAGCAACTAAACGGGAAGGACTAGAACAAGGACTAGAGCGAGGAAAACTAGAGGCTAAACTGGAATCTATTCCCCGTTTGCTGGCTTTGGGTTTAAGTGTGGAACAAATCGCTCAAGCTTTGGATTTAGACTTAGAACAAGTCCGACAAGCTACGCAAGAAACTTCATGAAACCCCATGACCAATTTGCCAAAAATTACCTTGAACAATTACTTTCTCCCCTGGGAACCGTCGAAATCAGCAAAGAAGTCAGCGATGAAACCCGACAGATAGATTTATT
>JAADBR010000031.1 GCA_009995705.1 Microcystis aeruginosa W13-11 | reverse complement strand
ACTGTTTCTCAAATGCCTTTTTTCGCTCCTTATGTTTATTTTTATGCTCACTTTGATTTTTTCTCTCCGTAATTTCTCTCTGTGACAGCTTAGGGTGCGGAATGTGGGATTTAAATGAATCAACCCTAGCTGCTACCTGCCACCTGCTCCCACCGCTTGACCATCTCCAATCAGGATAAACGACGCCCAAAAGAAAGGATGAAGGTCAATATAGGCGAGTTTTGCTTGACGGAGGGCTTCCGCTTTGGTCATGCCCTGTTGTAAATTGGCATAAAATTGATTTAAAATCGCCGCTGTGGGCAATTCTGGGCTGTTTTGTTGGGAATATTGCACAAAATCGGTGGCATTCCAAAGACTGGCGAGGGTAGTTTTCGCCCCCGCTCTTTCCCAAACATAGGCCAAACCCGCCAAACCGACTCCATCCACTTCCCGCGTCGTTTCACAAGCGCCAATAGTAATCAATTCGGTGTTTTGCAGTCCCAGTTTCACGGCATCTTTGAGTTCATACTCTCTCTTGTTGGCAAACAGCAGGGTATTCGCTTTCATGCCTAGGCTAGGACACCCCTCTGGACGGAAACAACCATGAGTGCCTAAGTGCAGAATAGGAAACCGAGGCGATTGGCTTAAAAAGGTGTCGAGGGTGGCTTGTTGGTGTTTAGCGATCGAACCGAGTTAACGTCACCCCCTTATAATCTCTGCTATTTTGTAACTTAATATTTGCCAATTGCGGTAAAGCCGCTTCGAGGGTGGGTGCTTGAGCGATACTAGAAACAGTCAAAAATCCCAAAAAAACTAAAGCTATACCAGATATAACTTCTAAACGTCTGACCATAACTCGCCCTACAGTGATCATCTATAATAACTTTAATTTTAGCGTTCTTTTTTAGCGTTAGTAGCCTCCTGTGACCACTCCTTCTCCCCCGACGATTCTCCTCAATCTTGCCAGTGCCGCCGGTCTCATTGGTGCGGGATTGTACTATACAGGTTGGGTCTATCGTTGGGCATACTTTGCCTATTACCAACTCGGTATTACCAGCCTCGATTTTCCGGTTGAATCCTTCTTATTACTCCCTCTTCAAGTATTCTTTGGTACGCCTCAAAGTATTGCTAACACCCTTATTGTTGCCCTTCTGATTCCTATCCTTTTTCAGCTTTCCACCCTTTGCCTTGCTTTCCTTCACTGGCAATATCAATAGTGGCTAACCAGACTGAAAAATTGGCAACTGAAAAGACAAAACCAACGCAATCGCCGAAAAATACCCTATGCTCCCCATCCCCGCTTTCAGCGTCAGTTAACCCTTCCTCTCGTCTCAGAACTGATTCTCCTGAGTTGGATTCTCTTACTTATCTTCCATCTTGCCCGGGATCAAGGTTTAAAGGATGCCCGTCGAGATGCGGTGAATCCCACTTCTACTCTCCCCGTTGTCACCCTGATTAGTGCCAAGGAACTGCTCATTTTAGGTAAAGAAGCAGGGGATCTTGACCCCAATCAGCCCCTTTTTGAAGCCCTAACGCCCGAAGGTCAGCAGAGTCTCATTGGCGATCCTAATTTAGCCCGCATTATTCAACAGCGCAACCTAACCGATACGGAGCAAGATCGCGTCTGGCGATTATTACTGGAAAGAGGGGGATGGCTGTACCTTTTTCGTGCTTTACCCCAAGATGCCCCCAAAACTGAACATCCCGTACTGCTAGGTGTCGCTAAATCCAACGTCGGTCGGCAGTTGCTTATTTTAAGCCCTGAACCCGTTAAATCCACTGAATAGTAGAGAACAGTCTCAAGTTATCTACTGGTGGCGATTTCCACTTCGGGTAAGATTTCTAAGGATAAACGGGTTCTGACAGTGCCAGAAAGACGTTTAAGCAGTTGTGGGCGTAAATCGCGCAGAATATAGATTAATTCGTCTCCGGTGCGCCATTCTTCCCTTTCTGTGACTACCTGTAGGGAATTATCGCGACGCAATAGTAGGGGCAGCAGTTCGCCATTTTCGATTAATTTAGTTAATCTGGTCTGTTGTTCGCTCAAATCATCGCCTTTAAAGATAGTTTTACCCAATTTAATCTGATTATCGTCTAAATACTGATTCCATTCCTTGACCGAAAAACTAGGCAGAAAAACCTGATTAACCTTATTTTTATCTGGGTTGGGGGTTCCCGCAAAGGCAGCCAACACCCGGGGAGGATGAAACTCCTCCCCGGCTCTCTGGGCTAAAACCAGATTAACCTCGCTATTATTAGTCAAAACCAGAAAAGTCCCCATGGATTCGATGCCCGCTTCTTGTAGTATTTTTGTATCAAGTGCGCTACTCTGCAGCACCGTCAAACCCTCTTCTTTTGTTTGCTGACAGGCTGCGGCATCCGTATCGATTAAAACCACGTTTTCCCCTTGTTCTTGGAATAAACAGCCGATTAAGCGACCCAGGGGATTACAACCGACGATTACTGCCCCTGTTGCCGCAGAAGAAGTGATTTTTAGCCCTTTTGCCACCCATCGCGCCGTTAATCCCTGAATAAAAACCGTCATTAAAATTGTCAAAAAGACTAAAGCTTTGATCGCTTCACCGCCATTAATACCAGCACGAGTCAGTAAAATGGCAAATAAAGAAGCTACAGAAGCGGAAACGATTCCCCTAGGGGCAACCCAAGCGATAAATAACTTATGTCGCCAATTTAGGTCACTTTTTAGGGTACACAGAGCCACACTTAGGGGACGTACCACCAGCATCAAGACTAACACCGTCAGGACGCTGCCCCAACCCAAAGCGATGACACTGGCGATCGAAAGATCCGCCGCTAGTAAAATAAACAGTACCGACACGCAAAGAGTGGTTAATTGACCCTTAAAACGCCTTAATAAACGCTCATCGGGAACTGCCGCCGCTTTTAGCACAATTCCCGCCATTACCACCGCCATTAACCCCGATTCACTGCGACTAAATTGCGATAAACCAAATAACCCCCAGACTCCCGCTAAAACCACAAGATTTTTTAGCTCAAAAGTCAGAAAATTGCAAGTTTTTATCATAAAACTTAACAATACCCCTCCAGCAATGCCGATCGCCGCCCCGATGCCTAAACGCAGGGTTAAACCGGTGATAATTTCCATGGGGCGGGAATGACTATCAATAATCGTATTTAGCACCACTACGGCTAAAATTGCGCCCACAGGGTCGATTAATACCCCTTCTCCTTCCAAAAGCGTCGCCACCCGCCGATCTACAGCGACTTGCTTTAGCAAAGGCCCGATCACCGTCGGACCAGTTACCACCACTAAAGAAGCGTAAAGAAAAGCGATCGGCCAGGGAAATTCCCCCAACCAGTGGGCTGCCATACCGCCACCAATGAGAGTGATGGAAGTACCGAGGGTGACAAGGTTGCGTAAACTGCCAGAAACTCGCCCTAATTCCCGTCCGCTTAGGCTTAAACCGCCTTCAAATAGGATAATCGCCACAGAGAGAGCAACAAGGACTTCTAAGCCAATTCCCAGACTTTGGGGGTGTAAAATTTCCCAACCATCGGACCCTAAAGCAATCCCAAAAATAAGCAGGAAGACAATACTGGGAACTTTCAGGTATTCGGCGATGACTTGGGCTGTAATCCCCGCCACCACAGTGATGACAATTTGCAGGGTAAGGGCGAAAGATGGATCCATGTTTAGCGATCGGTTATCGGCTATCGAGGCGGGGTTATGGTTGGGGTTTAATCATTCTCATTATAGTTTTGATTACCGCTTCGGCCCGGTCGGGAGGAAATAAGCATAACAAGCTACAGAAAACGGGTTTCTTTGAGAAACCCGTTTTCTAACTGATAACTCAAAAAGATTGGGATTGAATTGCCGTGATTACCACCGTATTGATAATATCGGGAACGGTACAACCACGACTGAGATCATTGACGGGTTTTTTTAATCCCTGTAGGATTGGACCGATGGCTAAAGCTTTCGTTTCCCGCTGCACGGCTTTATAAGTATTATTACCTGTATTTAGGTCAGGAAAAATAAACACCGTTGCTTGGCCTGCCACCTCTGATCCCGGCATTTTTTGGGCGGCTACTTCCCTATCTACCGCCGCATCGTACTGAATTGGCCCTTCTAGCTTCAAATCGGGGCGTTTTTCCCTAGCGATTTTGGTCGCTTGTCGTACTTTTTCCACGTCTTCTCCCTGGCCCGATTGACCCGAAGAATAGGAAAGCAGGGCGATTCGCGGTTCAATTCCGAATTTTTGGGCGGTTTCGGCAGAAGATAGAGCAATTTCGGCTAATTCCTCGGCACTGGGGTCGGGATTGACCGCACAATCCCCATAGACCAAGACTCGATCCTCTAGACACATAAAAAAGACCGAGGAGACGATCGCACAATCAGGCTTAGTTTTGATAATCTGGAGTGCAGGCCGAATTGTGTGTTGAGTTGTATGCACTGCCCCCGATACCATACCATCAGCATCGCCTTGATACACCATTAAAGTGGCAAAATAGGAGACATCCTGTGCATAATCCCGGGCCAGATCCAGATTCATTCCCTTGGCTTTTCTCGCTTCGTAGAGGGTCTGCACATAGCTTTCAAAATGGGGACTATCCACGGGGTGAATAATTTGCAGGCGATCGAGATCGAGAGTGATACCATGTTTTTTAATCACCATCGCGATCTCGTCCGGTTGTCCCAAGAGGGTTAAATCGACGATATCCTGTTCGATTAAAACTGTGGCTGCCTGGAGGATGCGCGGTTCAGTCCCCTCGGCCAAAACGATGTGACGTTTTTGCACTTTGGCCTGTTGTACGAGATTATAGGTGAACATCTTCGGGGTAATCCCCTGGGTCCGCAAAGTGCGAATTTGCGCTTCTAGGCGATCGAGATTGATGTTATTGTGAAAAAGCTGCAGACTGAGGTTAATTTTATCGTAGTCCGTCGAGGTCAGGGTAGTCCGCACTTGATGGATGCGTTCGGCCGTGGTGTAGGTATCGGTGGTGACGGAGAGAATCGGCAAGGGATCGGGCAAACCATCAATTAAACGGGCGATCGAAGGATTGAGGTTATGACCTGCTGTTAAGACTATACCTGCTAATTGGGGATAATTGGCCGATTGGTGGGCCTGTAACATCCCGATAATCACATCGCCGCGATCCCAAGGAGTGATAATTAAGCTATCTTCTTTTATCCGCTCTAGGGCATTTTGCATCTGCATGGCCACCACCAGAAAGTTACTAGCTAAACCATCTAATCTGTGCTGTCCGTAGAGAACTTTTGCCTGTAATTGTTGGGCGATTTCTGCTACTCGCGGGCTGCTAAGTTTAGCATTGTGGGGAATCACTCCTAGAGCATATTCTTGGGGGGGAAAAATTTTAGTTAGGGTTTTCCGTAATTCCTCTGTTTTTTCCTCTTCAGCTTGATTGATAATAATCCCAATCACCTTACAACCTTTATCTTGGTAGGTGTCGCAGGAAATCAGGATCGGACTAAGGGCATCTTCGATACTGCGCTGGCGAGCATTACCTAATATTAAGATGGGATGGCCGAGATTTTTGGCGATTTCTGTATTTAGTTCAAATTCAAAGGCGGAATTTTCTTGCAGATAATCGGAACCTTCACAAAGGATAAAATCATATTTATTTTCCAAGTTTTTAAACTTTCTGATAATTTTTTCGATGATTTCATCAAATTTTTGTTGTACCAATAACTCCTTCACTTCGTCGTAACATAAACCGAAAGCCTCTTCGTAGGTTTGTTCTAATTTAAAATAATTGAGGATTAAGTCAATGTCCTCATCCCGATGACCTTCGGAACAGTCGAGAACAATTGGCTGGAAAAAAGCAACTTTATTAGTTTTGCGGAGAATTAAGTCGATAATTCCTAAAGCTACTAACGCTTTACCGCTTCCCGTTGCCGTCGTGCTGATATATAAAGAGTTAGTCATGGGTATATGAAGAATAATAACGAGGGTGGGATTTAATTGGGCCACCTCAACCTTGAGGGGGTTTAAATCCCCCCTTAATAAGGTGGTTTTGATCCCCCCTTAATCCCCCCTTAATAAGGTGGTTTTGATCCCCCCTTAATCCCCCCTTAATAAGGGGGGCAGCAAGCAAGTTGTATATAAGGGTGTGAATTGTTGGGAAATTTTCAGGTAAACTGTCTTTATTTGTTGGCTAATCCAGAGATTTTTGTTACATAGCGATCGCTGTTTAAATATCTACTAGGGAGTGATCGGCCATACCTTGTAATCTAGCAGTTATTTTGTCTGATGGCTGTTCACTGGTAACATTTTTTCCATCGACCTGATTTAATTTCCTCAGACTAAAATAAAAGCTCCAGAAAATCCTATCACCGGCTTTCCAGCTAGGGCTTGATTTTTCATAAAGATTTAAGCTTATCTCCCTCCGCTTGCCATTAAATCTTAACTAGAAGCGATTACCCCAGATTGTTGAAACCATTGGCTAATTCCGGCGGCTAAAACCTGCGCTAGTTGTTTTTGTGCCTGAGTATCGGTAATCCATTCAAATTCTTGAGGATTACTCATAAATCCTAACTCTAATAACAAAGAAGGACTACTATAGGGACGAGTTAAAGCCAAATTATTCCAAAATACTCCATAGGAAGGACGGTTAAGATTTTTGGTTAAATAATCGTGGAGAAAAACTGATAAATCCGCTGCCTGAGGATGATACCAAAATATGCCGATTCCTTGAGTATTTAAGGCATCTCCATCATCTGGTAAAGCATTATAGTGAACCGATAGCGCTAGGGTTGGTTGCAGATTATTAATCATCTCCACTCGTGCTGGTAGGGATAGATCAATGTCCGTTTCTCTGGTTAAATAAACTGTTGCCCCCAATTTTTCTAACTCCCGTTTAATTAATTTAGACATAAGCAAATTAATCTCTTTTTCCGTGTAACCCGTCGGACCGACAGCACCGGTTTCTTTGCCTCCGTGTCCGGGATCTAATAAAATAACTTTGCCCTGTAAATTGGCACTTTTTTCTGGGGGATGACGCAGGGTTAAGATTAAATTTGTCCCCTGGTAACGAAGACTATAACCCCACTGTTGTTTTTGATTAAGATTAAAAGTGTATTCTATCGTGGTCGGGTTAGTTTGTCGCCAATCTAAACGTCTAACCAAAGGATTATCCACCAGAAAAATTGTATCGGTTTGGGCAATGGTATTATAAAGAGTCAAAATAAATTTATCATCTTCTTGTGCCAGGGCGATGGGTACAGGATGGGAGAGGGGGAAAATAATTTCCGTTGCTTGATTGATACTGCGAGAAGAGAGACCGCGAATATTAGCATTATCCAAGACCTCATTAACTATTAAACGGGTTTCTCGCTCTAAAATCCAACCACCATAATCTAACCGCAACCAATCCCCTTCTTTCCCAGTGACTCTCGCTTTCGTGCCTTGGGGTAAAGGAGTTAAGCGGGAATAATCACTACCCGGACCTGTACGCGCTACCCCTTCCGCAACTATAATTTCAATCACCGGTAAATTTTGATCGCTAATAATATTAATTTCTCCTTGACCTTGTTGACTAATAGAACGATTATTTAATTGTGCTGTAAAAATAGGTTTTCCTAAGTTAGCCTCTTGTTGAAACTGCTGACAACCTCGATAGTAACCAGTTTTATCCTCGGAATTCGCTTGATTAAGATTAGTTAAAACTGCGGCATTACTAGGCAGTTTTGTGGCTTGAGGTTGGGGTAAAAGAGGCAGAATTTTATCTCCTAACTGCACAGAAACCTGAGCTTGGGGAGTGGCAATCGCACTAAAACAAATCCATTCCCCCACTAACCGCGTCTTATTGACAGAAGGACTGAGAGAGTTATCAGCAAAAGCTAATTCTTGGGGAATAACTGCTTGAGTATCTCGACGAATTATTTGGCGATTAATAGTTTGGTTTTGATAGCGAATAGTGAAATTATTTTCGCCAACTTGTAGGGGAAAACTAGGGGCAAAATATCCTTTATTGCTACGTTCTATCGGTTGATTATTGAGCAAAACTTGACCCGATGGAGGAGCAGAACCAATAAAAAAGATTCTAGCGGCCGTGGTTTGATGATTATCGGGAGGATAAACAATCATTAATGAGGCAGATTTGGCACTGATACTGTGATAAAAACCGATTAATAGCACTAAACCTAAACCGATTAAGATATTTTGCCCAAAAGTTCTCACCTTTAACCAGAATCGCCCCATATTATAACCCTCTTAGCTGACAAATATTATCCTAAGACAAATTCTGGAGGTTTGTTGTTCATCTTCTCAGTTGTACTGCATTTAAACTGATTGGGAGATTTAGTACAAATGCACTGACTTCTTCTCCCCTCTCCCCACACCCTACACCCTGTTTTTGACCCCTTATCCCTTATGATCAATATAGATTAACTTTTGTAAAGGAATCGGAGTTATGGCTTTAACCGTTGGAACAATCGCACCGAACTTTACCACCACCGACGATACTGGAAAAACCGTTTCCCTGTCGGATTTTCAAGGTAAAGTCGTAGTTTTATACTTCTATCCCAAAGATGATACCCCCGGCTGCACCAAGCAAGCGCAAAGCTTCCGGGATAACTACGAACAATACCAAGACAAGGAAATAGTAGTCTTCGGGGTGAGCAGGGATGACCAGGGTTCCCATGCACAATTTAAAGAAAAATACGGCCTACCCTTCCAATTGCTCGTAGATACCGATGGTGCTATCACCAAAGCTTATGATGTCGATGGGGGTGGCTATTCTAAGCGCGTCACCTATATCATCGATGCAGAAGGCAAAATTAGCCATGTGGATGACAAAGTGAATACCGCTAGTCACGCATCGGATATTCTCTGTGTAGTCGGTTAATTTTCCCTAAAATCTTTTCTGGGTGTGTTAGGGCAGCCTAATACACCTGATATTTATCTCAGTAGATGAATCAGCCATCAGACGCTTATGAGTTTAATTTAAGAAGGAATCAAAAAAGGCTTAATTAAGTTAGATGATGAGCAGAAATATATTACCTATATTAATCAAAATAAAAAGCGAAATTATAGCAATCCTGAAGAACAGGTACAAGCTGAGACTTTTTTAAAATTAATTTTGACCTACGGTTATGCTCAAAAGCGGATTCGGTTATTTGTTCCTGTAGTAATGGGATCAACGACCAAAGAAGCGGATATTATTGTTTATAATGATGATGAGCAGAAATCGTCTCATATCGTTGTTGAATGTAAAAAACAAGAGGTTTCAGAATTAGAATTTACTCAGGCAGTGGAGCAGGGTTTTAGTTATGCGGTGGCGGAAGGAGCGAAATATGTTTGGATAACTTCCGGTATTAAAGATGAATATTATCAAGTACCAACAGAAAAGCCAAAGGAAAGAATTACTATCACTGATATTCCACAAGCGGGAGTGGAAACATTAGCGCGTTTTAAATATGCTAAAGGTGGTGGTATTTCTAATGGACAAAAGTTGTTTGAGTTAACAGTCGTTACAGAGGATGAGTTAACCCGTCGTTTTAAGCAGGCTCATCAATCGTTATGGGGAGGGGGAGAGTTGAATCCCTCAGAGGCTTTTGACGAGTTAGATAAGCTAATTTTTTGTAAAATTTGGGATGAAAAGAAAGCTCGCAAGCTAGGGGAACCCTACGATTTTCAGATCTTTAGTGTTGCTCCTAAAGCTAATGAAAAAGAGGAGGAAAGAAAACAACGGGAAAATAAGCAATTAAGTGAGCGCATTAAGGCTTTATATGAAGAAGGTCGTCGAGCAGATGCAGAAGTTTTTAAGGATGATATTCGCTTAAGTCCAGAGAAGTTGCGGACGGTGGTGGGTTATTTGGAAAGTATTAATTTAGGTGAAACAGACTTAGATAGTAAGGGTCGCGCTTTTGAGACGTTTATGGGGTCATTTTTCCGCGGAGATTTTGGGCAGTATTTTACACCTCGACCAATTGTTAAGTTTATTGTGGATGTGCTACCCATCAAGCAGAGTTCTCTTGTTTTAGACACATCTTGTGGAAGCGGTGGTTTTCTGCTTCATGCGTTAGAGAAGGTTCGTAGGGAGGCCAATGAATACTATCCCAATTATAAAACGGATCCGAAAGAATATAACAAACATTATCAGCATTGGCATAATTTTGCTCAGAGTAATTTGTTTGGCATTGAAATTAATGAACAGATTGCTCGGGTTGCCAAAATGAATATGATTATCCATGATGATGGTCATACCAATGTAATTGCGGCGGATGGTTTACGCGATAGTGAAGATTTAATTAAACGGACAGAAAATAAAGGCTTTACATATAATCGCTTTGATTTTGTTATTACTAATCCGCCTTTTGGTTCGGTTATTAAACAAACCGAACAGGCTTATATATCCCAATATAGCTTTGCGATGAAGGCGGTAGATTGGTTAAATCCTAAAAGTAGGACAACGGAGCGGGACAGCCAAAGCACAGAAGTTTTATTTCTTGAGCAATGTCATCGTTTTTTAAAGGAAGGTGGCTATTTAGCGATGGTGGTTCCTGATGGTATTTTGACTAATTCAAGTTTGCAGTATGTCAGGGAGGGAATCGAGGAAAAATATCGCATTGTGGCGGTGGTTTCGATGCCTCAGACGGCTTTTTCTGCCACGGGAGCGGGGGTTAAAAGTTCGGTTTTATTTTTGAAGAAGCATTCGCAAGCAGTAACGGAAAGTATTCAACAGGCTAAACTGACTTTACAGGAGCAAATTAAGCAAGGCAATGATTATTTAAAGTTATTGGATAAGATTGAAAATAATAAGAAGCGGCATTTAAAGGAGTTACGAGGTTTTGATAATGCTCAAAATTTGTCCGGTAAAGCGTTGACGGATTCGGAGCTTTATAAGGAGTGGAAAAAGTCGGTTACGGCGGAATATAATGACCAAATTGAGGCATTAAAGGAGTCTTTGAGTGATCAGTATGCGGAAGAAAAGCAAAAGGTAATTCAAGATTATCCGATTTTTATGGCGATTGCTGAAGATATTGGTTATGATGCAACGGGTAAACCGACTAATAATAATGAGTTAGATTTTATTGGTCGGGAGCTTGCGCGGTTTATTGAGTCAATAGAGTCAGGGAAGGATAGTTTTTTTTTAGGTCTTGATGTCGATAAAGATAAAATATTTTTAGTTAATTCAAAGGAACTAGAAGGGCGGCTTGATCCTATAATGAGTTTATATCAAAGAAAAATTACCAAATTTAAATATACAACCCAAAATTTGTCGAGTCTTTTAAAACAGAAACCTCAGTATGGTGCGAATGAAGCATCTAAGCCAAGATTTTCACTTCAAGAACCTCGTTATGTAAGAATTACCGATATTGACGAATATGGTTTATTAAAAAATAATATTGGAGTAACGGCTGAAAGTATTGATAATCAATATATCTTAAATGATAATGACATTTTATTTGCCAGAAGTGGTGCAACAGTTGGGAAAACTTATATTCACAAATTATATAATATTAATTATTCTTGTTTTTTTGCTGGATACATGATTAGATTTGTCGTTGATGAAACTAAAATAAGCCCTGATTATGTGTTTGCATATACGCAACTTAAAACCTACAGCAAATGGGTAAATTCTATTCAACGTGCGGCGGGACAACCTAACATAAATTCAGAAGAATATAAGTCTTTAAAAATTCCTATTCCTCCTAAAGAAATTCAAGATAAAATTGTTGCAAAAATGGATCATGCTTATGCGGCTAAAAAACAAAAAGAATTAGAAGCACAGCAATTGCTCGAAAGTATTGATGATTATCTGTTAGGGGAGTTGGGGATTGAGTTACCAGAACCCGAAGAAAATACTATTAAAAACCGAATTTTTATCCGTAATTTAAGCGAAGTATCAGGCGATAGGTTTGATCCTTATTTCTATATGATTACCTTCAAACGTATTGAGGATGTTATCAATCAACTATCTTTTCCCTCCATTCGACTGGGTGATATATTTGAAATTAATAGAGGTGGATCGCCACGCCCAATAAATAAATATTACACAGATTCTGATGATGGTGTTAACTGGATTAAAATCGGAGATACAAAACATGATGATAAATATATCTACTTTACACAACAAAAAATAAAACCTGAAGGATGTCGGTATTCAAGGGCTGTTTTTGATGGAGACTTTTTACTGTCTAACTCGATGAGTTTTGGTAAGCCTTACATAATGAAAACATCTGGATTTATTCATGATGGTTGGTTATTACTTAGACCTAAAATGTCGGATGTTAATAATGATTATTTACACGCAATTATAGCGGTATGCAGTCGAATGAGGTATAGTGCAACAAGCTATGAGTCAGTCTAGGCAAGACTTTGTCTGTATCTCACTCAAGCGAATACCGCTATATTGGATCTAAATTAATTTATAGCTTGTTCAAAAGATCAACGATTGGTGGCGTTGTTGATAACTTAAATATTGATTTAGTGAAAAAAATAAAAATTCCTCTGCCACCACTTGAAAAACAAATTGAAATTAGTGAGCATATCACTGCTATTCGGAATCAAGCCAAACAACTCCAACAACAAGCGAAAGACGACCTAGAAAAAGCAAAACAGGAGGTCGAAGCCATGATTTTAGGTGATGACTAAAAGCCTAATTTATCGGCTCTTCTAGGTTCTGTGTGATAAGTTTAACTTACATTATGATCGATCTTTGTGTCCTCTGTGTCGGTCGGGTTCCTTCCACTCCCTCGCCAGCAGGACTGTATCTTAGAATACATTTTACCCACCAAACCTAAGAGAGCCATATTTTTAATACACTCGACCGCGCCAACTTTGGGGACGGGTAAAAGCAGAGATAAAAATGCGGATAACTGCCAGCGGATCCGCTAGGGGAGATAGCCAAAATAATCCTGAAGATAGATTGACTTTTTCGCCGCGATAGTAACTAGGAGAGACGGCCAATAAAAGGGCAAAACGAATCAATAACAGCAGCAGGTTTAAAATCAAGACAATTTTTAAACTCAGGAAATCGTAGCCGAAATTAAAAGCCGTTACAAGCAAGGGAGTGATAATTATCGGTAATCCCTGAGTACAGGTCAATAAAGCTAAATCTCCCCATAATTGCCCCTGATAGGAGGCATCTTTCAGGTCCAGAGATCTGCCCCATTCGCGCCAAGTTTCCCGAAGTCCTTCGTACATCCGCACGCGAATTAACTTCGCCCCATCGAGAAATCCCACCCGATAGCCTTTCGTCGCCGCTAGACGGGCGAGGGTGACATCATCGCAAAAAGAACCTTTTGCCCCGCTATAACCGTCTAAAGCCGTTAAAACTGACCGCCGGCAGAGAAAACATTGACCATTGGCCATGACTCGTTGGGGATCTTGTTCTCGCACCCCGGCGGAATCAAAACGATAGAGCAAAGTCATCAATAAAGCCGGCTGTAACCACCATTCCCCCGGATAGGAGAGGATAAATTGCGGCGACAGGGAAACTAAATCGTAACCTTCTGCGATCGCAGCTTTCACTAAACTAGCCACTAAATTTGCTTGGGGTTGCGTATCGGCATCAATGCCCAAAATCCAGTCACTTTTAGGAGAACTAAACAAAAAACCATTGTGTAACGCCCAGGGACGACCTACCCAATCCAGGGGTAAAGGATCATCGGTTTTCAGGCGAAAGCGGGGGTCTTTTGCCGCTATCTCTTTAACTTTTTCCCGCGTACCATCTTGGGAATTGCTATCGACAATCAGAATTTCTCGCACTTCGTAACTCTGTTGACTCAATCCCCGTAAACAACCGTCAATCCTGGCCACTTCGTTTAACGTCGGCACAATCACGCTTACCGTCCCTAACATCTCCGGGGTGGGAGGTTGGGGAGTCAGGGGAGGAAGACGACGCGCCCCTTTTAGCAGACGGGAAAGAAGGATAAAAAAGGCAACAGCCTGAGACAGCAGTAGCCCCAGGCAGAATGCACCGAGAATTATCTCAGTTAACAACTTATTTGGCTCCTCTCACCGAAACAACGGGAATTTTTAGGGTTGTTACTTCGCTGGTTGCCACTGTTTGCCCGGAGGCAACAGCCTTGGCGCGATTATAGAGGAGTGTTAAAGGCAGAATACCGGTGAGTAATCCCAAGAAAATCGGCGGATAAATACCAGCACCGATACTCATAACCGTCGCAAAGCCAAAATTACCTAAATACATCACAAAAGGCAGGGTTAAATCTTGACTTGGCAGTTTCACCGGTTGCACTTGCCAGATTAAAGTGGCTACCGTCATAAAAACACAGCCTGTACCGAACCAACCGGCAAAATTTTCATAGGGCATCCCAAAAAAAGCCCCCGGTTGTTCCCAAATCCAGAAGGGGATGGTACTTTGACTCATGGCCGGATCTAGGACAAAATCCCAGGAAGTTAATAATACCGCCCCGACCGCGATCGCTCCTAGATTTTGTAGCCATTGGGGTAAAGCAAGAGTGGATAAACCAACACGAGCGATAATATAGGCACTAAAACCAAGATAAAACCAAGATAGGGGGATAGTAAAGGGGACTAAACCCGCAATTTTGTAACCTAAGCCCGAAAGATAACGATAATGACCGAAAGGAAAGCCGGTACTGGTTCCCAAAAGTTCGCTACAAAGGGATAAACTGATAGCGGGAACCATGAATCCTAACCAGTGCCACACTCCTAGAGTCCGATAGGCATAAACAGCCACGGCTGCCATTCCTAACACCATATACACCACACCCCCCCCAGCCATTGACCAAGCAAAGAAGGTTTTGCCAAAATCTGGTAAATTGGCCACAAATTCGGGATGGGGCAGAACTAGCAACAATCCGGCTAGTCCAAAAGCCATCGATACAATATGACCGATGAGCAGAGCTTTTTCGATCGCAATTAGTCGTCTCATTAAATCTCTAGCACTGCGAAGGGATAATCATTTTCAAGTTTACAAATCTTTATTAAAGAATTATTACGCAGATCGGTCACTTTCGGCAAAAAAGTTTTACAGGGGTTAGGGATTGGCCTGTATTAGTTGTTTAGGAGTCAGTAGGCAGCAGTCAGGAGGGAGTAAAATCAATTAAATAGTCCATTTAGAGATTTTATGCTACTTTATACTTAGTTTTTTCATTTTTTTCAACCCCCAAAAATTAATTATCCGAGAGGCAATGACTAAAAATGCCTGACAATACATATTCACAATCATGTTTTTAGCCTAAAAAAAGGGCATTCTAGAGTTAAGCCCTCTTGATCACTTAGGAATTGCCGCGGTTCTTAAAAAAAATCTCTCCATCAGACTCACTATAATTAAAACGGTAGCCTAGCTATGTCGGCAGAATCTAGACATCGGCGCCTGCTTGCCAATCGATACCAACTGGTCGAGTTGATCGGTAGCGGTGCCATGGGACAAGTATATCGAGCGGAAGATAAACTCTTAGGTGGCGTAACCGTCGCCGTGAAATTACTCTCGCAAACTCTCCTCAACAAAAGAATGCGTGAGCGTTTCGAGCGAGAGGCAACTATTTCGGCACTTTTAGGCGAAAAAAGTATTCATATTGTTAAAGTTCGTGATTATGGTATAGATGAAGAGGAAGTACCCTTCTACGTCATGGAATTTTTGCAGGGGGAAAGCATAGGAGAAATCATCAAATATCACCCGCTGCCTCTCTCGCGCTTCTTTCATCTCACCCGTCAGATTTGTTTCGGCATCGAATGCGCTCATAAGGGTATTATCTTCCAAGACCGGATCTGTCCGATTATTCACCGGGACATCAAACCTAGCAATATTATCGTGATTCAGGACTCAGGATTAGGGGAATTGGTGAAAATTCTCGATTTTGGCATCGCTAAACTCATCCAGTCGGGAGAATCCCAAACCCAATCGTTTATGGGAACCTTAGCCTATTGTTCCCCAGAACAGATGGAAGTTAAAGAACTCGATCATCGTTCCGATATCTACAGTTTCGGGATCGTGATGTACGAGATGCTCACGGGAAAAACGCCCTTTTTTCCCGATAATTCTTCCTTTGGCGTTTGGTATGAGGTTCACCACTACGCTGAACCCCGTCCCTTTAATCCTAGCTTGCAATTACCGCCAGAATTAGAACAGTTAATCCTGCGCTGTTTAGCCAAAGCACCCAGCGATCGACCGCAAAGTGTTACAGATATACTACAACTTCTCGAACGACTCGAACCCCTAGTCAAAAATAATCAACCGAATAAATTGCATCGTATCGGTGAAATAGTCAAAAAAATCGACGATTACACCACCAAAACTAAAACTCTTGAAGATTTAGATCGAACCGATCTTGCTGTCGCGAATAATAGGGATATCTGTCTCAAGTCCATTTGGCCCGAGGATAAACCGCGCCAAAAAATCGTCTTCCCACGCTGTATCAAGGCTGCTGACGGCGTTTTTGCCAGTTTATGGGTAATGTTGGATCGAGAAGATATCCCCGTCCGGGTTGCTAGTGTCCGTTATAATCAATTCCTCTTTTTACCCGTACCCCACCCGATGATTCTCTGGATTACTGTCCTCTATCATCGTCAACAGGGTCCCCGTTGGTTGCCCTGTTATTTGGACTTAAAAACCCCCCAGGGTCAAAATATGACCAAAACCCTCGGCGAAACCAGTCAATACTGGATTTTATTTTTCTCCCTCGAAGGCAGCCCAATCTGTGAAAATGTGATCACCGCGAACATTCCCGCCAATCAATGCCAAATTTTGCAGCAATGGGTGAGAGATAGTCAATTAACTCCAGTGGGCAGCCCGCAAATTAGCAAGCAGACGTTAAAACGGAAACTGGAGGAACTTAAACCCCAGATTCTGGCCAAGTTAGCCTCAGAATTACCCCCACAGCCCTAAAAAATCAGGGAGGCATTAACTAACCCCCCTTTTTAATAAATATAATACGCTTACTACTTACTACTGTATTATCTCGATGGGAAGTTCGTAGTGGAGCCTACATAGTTCCTGAGTCTGACGAAAAATTTTTCTGAACTTCGGTTAGAATCGAGAAACTGTATGTGATTGCAGTATTTACTGCGATGAACCTATGACTAAACTCCTGCAACAAGCGATCGCCCAAATCCAACAACTTCCGCCCGAACAACAGGATGCAATCGCATCGCGGTTTCTGGATGAGTTGAAAGACGAGCAAAAATGGGAAGCTAGTTTTGCTGCCACAACAGATGAGCAATGGGAGCAGATGACTGCGATGGTGCGTCAGGAAATAGCAATGGGTGAAACTACTCTAGCCAGTGAAGTATTTCCGACACAAAAATGAAATCAAGTGTCACCAAAACGTTTCGTAAACAGCTTAATAATCTTCCTGCATTAGTTCAGGAACAAGCAGCAAAAGCTTATGCACTCTGGCAAGAAGATCCGTATCACCCCAGCCTTCAGTTTAAACAAGTCAGTCAAAAGCAACCGAACTACTCCGCTCCTGTCAGCCTTAACTATCGGGCTTTGGGTTTGTTAGAGTCTGAGCATATTTATTGGTACTGGATTGGCGCACATGATGAGTTGCTGAAACAGATGTAATTTTGGGTTAATCGCTGAAGATGCGGCATAACAACGCAGTCGAGCGGACGGGACTAATATCTGTGTATATTGCCAAAGCTATCTGCCGCTCTTCACTTTCGCTATTAGCTATCATCCATTCCCAATGCCTACTTCTGTATTATAAGTTGGGTAGTATTTTTGTAGATATTGCGGAAATCTACAGGAGATCAAGTAATAAGTGAATCAGAAGGTAACAAGGTGCGTTACAAACCATAACGCACCAAAATTTTTATTAATCCCTAACCGAGATTACAGGGGTCGATAGACACGGTAATCAATATTGGGGAAAATATTATCGATTTCCTCGACTTTTTCCAGCCAACCAGCATCAATCTTCTCCGATTTCACATCTTCATAGATTTTATTTAACCGCAGCAGGTGGGAACGAGTGCGCCGGACAGCGTAGGGAACCATAGTACCGGTTCGCATAATAAAGGCCCAGTCAGAAGATTGCGCTAATAATAACTCCCGGGCTGCCTGATTTAAAGCCCGTTCCTGTAATTCATCCCCCGCTTCATGATGACTTAATTCAATCATCCGTTCCGTGCCTTTGTGCAGGTGAGGATAGATCCAAGCGTTGGTCTCATTTAGCCAGTACTCATGGAAACCCTTATAACCCCAACTGGATTGGGAAGGACGACAGACCTGCTGATGGGGGTTAGTCCGGAGATAATCGGCTAAATGGGTCATTTGGTAGATATTTTGGTCATACCAGGACTTGCGGAACAGAAAATCAATAAACCAGGGTCCCTCATACCACCAGTGACCGAATAACTCGGCATCATAGGGAGAAACAACCAGGGGAGGACGGCCCATAATTCCGGCTAAACTCTCCACTTGCCGCTCGCGATTATACATAAAATTGCCCGCGTGTTCGGCGGCTTTTTCTTTAGCCCAGTAGGGGTCATAAAGCCCTTTTTCCGATAAACCACCGTCCCGGCTAGTAATTTTGTGGTATTTAATGCCTATATTCTTGCGTTGACCGTTGGGCATGATATAGGGTTTAATATACTCGTATTCCGCTTCCCAGCCCAAATCTTTATAGAATTCCCGATAAACTATATCCCCCGGATAACCAACTTGGGAAGACCAAACCTGTTGGGAAGATTCGTGGTCACGACCGAAAGCAGCCACCCCGGTTTCTGTGAAAATGGGCGCGTAACTGCCGTAACGGGGGCGCGGACGACCGTAGAGAATACCGTGGCCATCGACGAGGAAGTAACGAATGCCCGCATCGGCTAACATTCTTTCTACTCCCTCGTAGTAGGCACATTCCGGCAACCAAATGCCCTTGGGACGACGACCGAAGTTTTCTTCGTAGTGTTGACAGGCCACCTCAATTTGCGCCCACACCGCTTGCGGGTACATTTTCATCAGGGGCATATAACCATGAGTCGCACCACAGGTGATAATTTCTAGGTTATTACTGTCGAGGAATTGTTTAAAGGCTTTGACTAGATCTCCATCGTATTTTTCCCAAGTTTGTCGGATACTTTGGAAGGATTCAGCGTAATATTCGGCTAAGTAGCGAATATGGCCATTATGTTGATTATGGTCGATTTCTTTAGCAATTAATTCTTCTAACTTACCTAAGTGTTCTCCATAACGCTCTTGCAGTAACGGATCCCGCAGCATCGACACCAACGGCGGAGTCATGCTCATGGTCATTTTAAAATCGATACCATCCCGCTTGAGACCTTCAAAAACTTGCAGGAGAGGGATGTAGGTTTCTGTGATTGCTTCGTATAACCATTCTTCTTCGAGGACGTAATCGCTTTCGGGATGGCGGACGAAAGGGAGATGCGCGTGGAGAACTAGGGCAACATAGCCAAAAGCCATAGGATTTCTTCTTAGAATTAAGGAATAAAACTTTAAGATTAGGTTGAGTAGATTTTATACTATCTTAAGCTTCTACAATAAAGAATATGATAAAAGTCGATCGATGATCGATCGATCCCGTTAATCCCTAGGTTTACTAATTTTCCGATGCTCCCATCTAACGAGCCACTGACTGCTTTAGGGAGAGAGACGACAACGCCTCTCTCGATTCAACTTTTGCTATTTGTTGATGACCGTCCCAGTTCTCAAGAAATTATCCGTCAAATTCAGTCCTATCTCCAGTCTTTAAAGTCTGATTACCCAATTGACATACAGATCATCGAAATTCGCCAGCAACCTCATTTAGTCGAACATTTTCGCCTTGTAGCTACCCCGGCCCTGGTCAAAATTGCCCCCGGCCCCCGTCATACCCTCGCGGGCAGTAATCTGGTGGAACAGTTTAAAAAATGGTTGGTACGCTGGCAAAAAGCGATTAAAGAGGAGATTAAAAATGATCACGCTGAGGATGGACAACTTCAAGAGGTGGAACATTCAGGCGAACTCATCCGCATTGCCGATGAGGTTTTTCGTCTTAAACAGGAAAAGGAAGAATTATTAGAACAATTAAAATTTAAAGACCAAATTTTGGCTATGTTAGCCCACGATTTACGCAGTCCTCTCACTGCTGCTTCCATCGCTGTGGAAACCCTAGAATTAGCCTATCATCAACCGGATACGGAGCGCAGTCTGCAATTACGAGAACAACTGCACCAACAGGCCCGCAAACAGTTTCGGATTATGAACCGTTTGATCACGGATATTCTACAAGCTTCTAAGAGCATGGCGGCGCAATTCACGCTCCAACAGAGTAAATTTTATCTGCAAGCTCTTTGTCAGGAAATTTTGTCTCAATTTACCGATATTTTTCAGGAAAAGACTTTAATTCTCCAAAGTGATATCCCCCAAGATCTGCCCCCTGTCTATGCTGATGAGGAGTTAATCCGACAGGTGATTATTAATCTCCTGGAGAATGGCATCAAATATACCCCCGCCGGCGGCGCAATTACCCTTTCCGTCCTCCATCGTACTACTCAAAAAGTACAGGTAAGCATCAGTGATACCGGTCCTGGCATTCCCGAAGAAAAACAAGAGCATATTTTTGAGGGTCATGTGCGTCTCAAACGGGATGAGGGTAAAGAAGGTTATGGCATCGGTTTATCGGTCTGTCGCAAGATTATTCGCGCCCACTACGGTCAAATTTGGGTGGATAGTGTCCCCGACCACGGCAGTAGTTTTCACTTTACTCTGCCAGTTTATCGCTAAAATGCTCCGCTAACCAAGCATCAATGTCCCCTAAAACTAGGTCGGGGATTTCCCAGGGGAACAGATGGGCCGTATCCGGGTAACATTTCCACTGAGACAGTTTTAGTTTTTCGGCTGTTTCTTGGCTCGAAGCACTGGTAATATGGCGATCATTTGCTCCCGCCAGAACCAGGCAGGGAATTGTGATTTTGTCAAGAGATTTTAAACAATTGTAACCTTTTTTTAAAGCCCGATTTAAAGCGCGATCGGCAGCTGGAGAAGTGCCTAAGTAGGCGGGAACAGCATCTTGAGCAAGATAGCGATAGGCGATCGCTTGATGTTGTGAAAAAAGGTACTGAAACAGGGAACGACGGGCAAAAGTATCAATATTCCAATGCCATCCCGGTTTGATCTGATTGAGAATTGCCGCTATCCCCGTCAAGATCAGATCCGTGGTGATGATGGGAGGATGACTACCCCAAGGCCGTCCGGCCGAGGCCACGAGAATTAAACCAGGAAAGCGATCGGGATGCCGCAGTACTAATTCCAGTGCAATTATACCCCCCAAAGACCAACCGAGAATTAAACATTGCTGGATTTTTTGGCGATCGAGTAGTCCGATTAAATCCTCTAGATGTTCTTCTAGCTGAAAATCCGGGCGATAACGACTTTTACCGTAGCCGCGCAGATCCGGGGCCAGGGTTTGCCAGCGTTGGCAAAAATGATCAGTAAATACAGACATACTACCCGCCGAACCGGGATGACCGTGCAGACAGAGGATCGGATAGCCATTACCTTTGATCTTAACGTTGAGAGCGATCGACATTGAGCAGTTATCAGGAGTCAGGAGTCAGGAGTCAGTAGTCAGGAGATTATTTTTATTTATTCTCGCCACTCCCTTCTCCCCACTTGCCAATTCATAATTCATAATTCATAATTTCTTTTTCCCACTTCTCACCTCATTATATCGACTAGGATATATGAGCGATCGAGTCTCTGGTATGTCAAACTAGAGAATAGGAGAGAGTTGGTCTAGAGGTTGCGGGGTCATTTGATCAATGATTCCGAGGAAAGTCCGAACTCCCGAAAGACCACACTTGCTGGATAACGTCCAGTGCGCGTGAGCGTGAGGATAGTGCCACAGAAAAATACCGCCCCCTTTTTTCAGTGATCAGTAAACAGTAACGAAAGTAAATTCACTGATAACTAATAACTTTTCACTGATAACTGATTGGGGGTAAGGGTGCAAAGGTGCGGTAAGAGCGCACCAGCAGTATCGAGAGGTACTGGCTCGGTAAACCCCGGTGGGGAGCAAGGTGGAGGGACAAAGGTTGGTCTTTTTCCTGTCCCGTTTTTAGGAACCGCTTGAGGTAATTGGTAACAATTATCCCAGATAGATAACCTCTATTCCAACAAAGGTAAAAGCAATTTTACTGCTGTTGGGAAATACAGAATTCGGCTTATGTCTGACTCTCTCCTTTATCAGTAATCAGTATTCAGTATTCAGGAGATTATTTTTATTTATTCTCCCCCCCGCAACGCGCACGAAGTGGTCTCCCCTGCTCCCATCTCCCCTGGAACCTCAACTACCAATTTAAATGCTTCTTAGCTTAGAGGGGGATTGCACCGCTAACGGTTAGGTGATTGATCAAATCCCGTACTGCTTGGCCGCCGCTACCGTGAGCTAGGGTTATAATGGTGTTTTTGGTTCTTTAGGAGATCTTAGGCTAAAATATTGGTCAATGGGTAAGTACCACCAATGTTGAATCTCTTAACAAAACTTGACATTCTGTTAAAAAAATGAGGCAAAGTCTATTGGCTAATCGCTATCGAATTATTCGACAATTAGCAAGTGGGGGATTTGGCGATACCTTTCTCGCGGAAGATACCCATTTACCATCAGGTCGCACCTGTGTAATTAAACAACTGCAGCCCATGCACAATAACCCACAGATCTATCAACTGGTCAAAGAGCGCTTTCAAAGAGAAGCAGTGATTTTTGCCGTCTGGAAATGCAGGTAACTGTGTCGGCACAGTTAAGATTACTTGGAAAAATAATGATAATGCTTTTATCCAATGGAATATTACCAATTTGGGTTTAGCTTGTCCTGTAGCTACAAGCAATTGGCAAGTTAATACTTATCCTGTCAAGCTTTAATTCGCCAAGTTTTGAGAATTCCCAAAAATAAAACTTTGACTCTTGTAGTTAGCAATAAATTTATGATAAAATATTAATAAATAATCAGGAGCAATTATGGCAGTTAAACCAAAATCAGAAAAATTAAACAGTGATATTGTATTAGAGCAAGAGACGAAAGCCTTTAATCCTCCGTCCCTTCCTAACTCTTCCCCAAAGAGTAAAACTGTTTTCCTGCAACAAGCAGGTGCTTTAAGGGATGATAGCTCTCTTGCTGACCTAAGAGACTCTATTTACCAAGCTAGAGGACGTTCAGAAACTGAAGATGATGTATCTTCTTGACACGGATACTTTAACTCATCTCCACGCAGATAATACTAACGTTATTAATCGGCTAGAAAGCTTACAGGATGAGGAAGTCGCCATTGCGATTGTCACCAAGATTGAAATTCTGGGGGGAAGGATAGATTATCTACTTAAAGCTTTTTCAGGAAGTGATTTATTGAAAGCACAAAAACTTTTTTGTTGTTCAGAAGTCCTACTGAATCAACTTCCTGTAACTTTAATTGATGGGGATGCTGCTAATTAATTTGACCGTTTACGAAGTGTTTCTAAAATCCCAAAAATTGGCAGAGCCGATCTATTAATTGCTAGTATCGCATTAGCTAATCAAGCTAGGTTAGTAACCAGAAATTTGCAACATTTTAGACAAATTCCTCATTTACCCTTAGAAAATTGGGTAGATTAATACAAGGTCTGATTTTCCCAGTTTCTGAAGCTATAGTTGGCTCTAGATTTACCTCAATAATCAGTCCTCGCTTGAGATTTATTATGCTGTCCATCCTACTAAAGCTGATTCGGTTTGTTGATAAATTGCTGCATACAGATTTGCTGATTCTTGTAAGTCCTGAGCCTTTAGTTCTAGTTGAAATCGCTCTAGAGCCACTCTCACTATCTCATTAGCATCTTTAAAGCCGTATTTTTGATAACGGTTGAGAAATTCTCTGTGAGGTTTTTATAGACTGTTGGTAAAGGTAATCCTTCTTTGAGTATAACGCTACAGCTGAGATAAGCTGTTGTGCATTTAAACTGGGTATGAGGACGTTACAAAACAAACTGAGAAACTCGCTCTCTCCCTTCTCCCCCACACCCCTTCTCCCCGCTCCCATGTCCTTAAGTGATCCGCGTCGCCAAAAACAATTAAAAACCCTAGTGGAAAAGCTGGGTTTATCGGCTGATGTCCCCGTCAGGTGGGATTTATTGGATTTAGCTCTAACTCATCCCAGTGTTTCCCGTGATAAGAATTATGAACAATTGGAATTTGTGGGCGATTCTGTGGTAAGACTCGTGGCGGCGGAGGTGTTATTAGAAACCTATCCAGAGGCGCTCGTGGGGGAATTTGCTGCTCTGCGATCGATGATGGTTAGCGATCGCACTCTGGCGGAATTTGCGGATCGCTACGGTTTCGAGCGTTATTTGTTGGTATCAAGTAGTACGAGTATCGATCAAGCAGGGCGAATTTCCCGACTAGCAGACGCTTTTGAGGCAGTTTTAGGAGCTTTATATCTTAGTACACAAACGATGGTTTTAGTGCGTTCTTGGTTAGATGAACCACTAAGGGAAAAAGCGGCCGAAATTCGTCGAGATCCGGCCCGCCAGAATTATAAGGATGCCTTGCAGGAGTGGACACAAGCAAAATACAAAAAACTGCCGCAATATTTAGTAAAAGAAGTCAATAGTTTAGATCAAGAGCGTTTTTGTGCGGAAGTGTGGTTAAATGACCAGAAATTAGGAGTGGGAACTGGCAGAAGCAAAAAAGCGGCGGAACAGGCAGCAGCTAAATCAGCTTTTCTAGAAGTGGTTAAAGGCTAAATGCGGGCATTTTTGCCTAACGAACGAATTGCCAGAGGCGAATTTTAAAATCATAATTACCACTAGCCAAATACTGCCCATCGGGACTAAAAGCTAGGGATTCCACCCAGTCGGAATTATTATCAAACCAGGCCAATTGTTTCCCCGTGGTTACATCCCATAAACGCACACCGTCATTACTAGCACTAGCGAGAATTTGTCCGTTAGGATGGAGTGCTAGGGAACGGATTCGGGCTGTATGACCGATGAGGGTAAATAATAACTGATTATTGCTCGTATCCCAGATTTTAATGGTGCGGTCTAAACTACCCGTAATTAAATTTTTACCGTCGGGAGTGTATAAAAGCTGGCTTACCGCTTGGGGATGGGCGGCAAATTTCGATAAAAATTTGCCCTCGCGGATGTCCCAAAAATGTACCTCACCGTTTTCATGACCGCTGGCAAGGGTGACACCATCGGATTTTATTCCTAGGGAATAAACAAAATTACCCACCCAATTCAAACGATAGAGGGGACGGCGGGGGGGTTCCACTGTCCAGAGGCGAATTCCTTCCAAACCACCACTAATTAAAGTCTTACCATCGGGAGTAACGGTGAGGGCGAGGACAGTATTACCGTGTTCGAGGGCAATTCCTAAATACTTGCCTTCCACCAGATTCCAAAAATTAATGGAACCATCTGAACCGCTACTAACTAATAATCTTTCGTTGGGACTAATAGCTAAAGCTTTGACGCTGGTTCTTTGGGCGCGAGTTTGGGCAACTTTTTGACCTGTTTTTACTGACCAAATTCTCAGGAGAGGATCCGTATCACTACCACCAGCGAGAACAAATTGGTTATCGGGGCTGAAAATCACAGCATTAGGGGTGGATTGCTGTCCTTCTAAGGTTTTAGCGAGGGTGAGTCTGCCTAAACCTTCTACTAGGATAGTTTCTGGGGTTTTTTCGCCACTTTCAGCTGCGGGTTTAGGGGGGGCAATAGGACTTTGGGCCTGACTAAGCTGATGTTGCCCGATTGTCAGCGTGGTTAGAACAGTGACCACAATTGCCCCAACAAGTTTCTCCCCACCCGTAAATCGGAATTTCATAAATTTAGTTGAATATTAACAAATGAACGGTGCTATAGATTCTAGCCTTTGAGGGGATTGATTGCCAAGCAAGGTGAAATTTTTGAGCTAAGAAGGTCGATTTTTTTCGTTTTTCAGGGTTGGTAAAGCTACTTGACTCGATTGGGGCGGTAAATAGTATCTCGCTGCTTCTTCTTTGTTGATTGCCTTGCTTTTTTGGCTCTGTTGCCACCTGGCGAAGATAGCGATCGCCATAATCGTGGTCCCTAAGGATAGCAGTGTCCATCTTTGTCCTAGAACCCCGATGATGACATCTATTGCCGCTGCGGTAAAGATAAAGCTAGTTATTGGTTCTTGACGGTAAGCTTTCTTGAGGAAACGCGGCCAGAGGAGATTACTCATTTTATCTATTATTTCTACGGTTTCGATAATTCCAGCTTATCCTATCATCCTGAAAAATGTTGTCGATATAACCTCAAGAGAGCCAAATATAGAGAAAAAGTCTTTTATTCAGGCAACTAGAATATGCTGACATAATTTATGCTCTAACTCTCGTTCCTGTTTTTCTAGGGTAATAATCGCCTGTTTGATAATACTTTTAACATCCATCCCCTGGTCAGATTGTTTTAACCATTGTTGTGCGGTGTTACCTTCACGGAGGATTGTTTGTAGGGGAGAGAGGAAACAACTAAAACCCCTTGCTTTAGCGATCGGATAAACTTGAACATAGAGGTCTTTAATCCAATCCCTAGCTAAGATTTCCTGGCCATCGTACCAATGTCTCAGGGTGGTATCAAGACTAAAACGTGCGGCAGCCTGTTCGTTTTCCTGGGTTAAAGTTAATAGATCTTCGCTGCGATTGCTGCTGGGTAATTGACTTAAAATTAAGGGGTCTAATTGGGGATCTTGTAAAAGTTGAGTTAAACGGGCTTCTAAAAAAGCCATAACTGCTAATAAACTAATAGGATTAGCAATCAGGTCACAAATTCGCAATTCTAGACGATTGAGATTATAGGGACGATTGCTACCGTTAGGACGTACCGACACCCAGAGATGACGAACATTCTGCATTGTACCGATTTTTAATTGTTCCTCAGTCCAAGTGACAAAATGTTTATGACTTTCAAAGAGGGGAACATAAGCGGGAGTTTGGGGGAAAACTTGCCAACGATGGGAATGGGAACCGGTGATTTTACCATCGAGAAAAGGAGAGGAAGCACTTAAAGCCAAGTATAAAGGAGCTTCTAGGCGAATTAAGCGACAGGCACGCATTAAATCCTCATAATCGCTAATACCGACGTTAATATGAATACTGGCCGTGACTACATTAGTGCCGTAGGTCTGTTCAATATAGTCATGATAGGGATTTTGAGGGTCACTGCGATAAAAATGTTGACTATCGCCCAAGGAGAGGGTACTGCCAGGGATGAGGGTATAATCGCCTAAACGACGCAAATATTGCCGTAGAGCTAGACGAGGTTTTAAAGTAGCGCAGAAAAGACGGTCATAGTTAGTCATGGGAGCCGTGGTATATTCTACGTTACGACTATCCGGTTCCAGGACAAAACCATCTAAATCCTTGACAATGCGATCGGATAAACCGATAATTTCTCCGGCTGCTGTCCCGGTGTACATTTCCACTTCAAAACCTTTACTTAGGAGCATCGTCAATTTACCCTGCTGTGTCTATTTTGTAGTGTGACATTATTTGGACTGTAAATGACGTTCAATCAGCAGAATCGCTACTATATCATCAATGGGGCGCTCGGGAAGACGCATCCCCCGGGGGATGAGTTTCTGTAATCCTTTGGGGGGAAACATCAGCCAATAGCGATCGCGAGCTTCTAGGGTACTATTGCGTTCATCTACTAGAGTAATCGGGATGGTGACACGAGCGGCAATTTTTTCGCGCCAACTTTTTGAGGTGGTTTGATTCCCCATCACCAGTAATTCGATCGGATATTGTTGACAGAGACTGGCTAAATGATCGATCGCTTGCGACGATGCTATCACCTCATGGGTATAAATTTTCCCTGTCGATGACCTGACCGCGATCCCACATTTATCCTTACCCGGATCAAAACCGAGAATACACATAGTTTTTATCTTCTGCAGCAGTGGTCGGTTTTATTAAATCATTAAATTAGGGTGTCGGGTATTGGGTGTTGGGGTTTTAGTCGAAATTCCCCATTTACCCACTTCCCCTAATAGTCTAATCTAGTGGTCTGTCAAGATTGAATTGAAGGATAAATCTACCCCTGCTTCCCCTGCTTGTCTCAAACCGTTATTTTAGAATTGAGAGACCACTAAGTACCTGGACAAAAATAAACAGTGCTATGCAACGAAATGTTAAACACTCGAACCCCTTGCCCAGAAGTCATAGATGCGGCAATTTACGAAACTTAGTATAGTTAACTTTATTTATGTCCGACTACTTAGCGCCTAGAAATTAGTCGGGATGGAAACTTTCTGGCCAGCAATTCTAAATTTGGGAAATTAGGATGAGTTGGCAGCTTGAATAGGTTCAAACTCATCCAACATAAAAGAAAACAAATGCTGCCAACTATCGAAAACGAAATGAGTCGTCAAAGTTCGCAAGCAAATCATTGAAAAAGCGTTTGCGAGTGACCAATTGTCGGCGAATTTGCTGGTATTGCCTGTCTAAAAGCTGTAAAACCGTGTGAAATAAAAAAGCTAGCAGATTCAAGGTGAGTAAGAATGAAGACAGGTGTTGGTCGCCGTGACCAAAATTATGCTCCAAGTGGTAGCCTTTAGTCTTGAGGACATTATGGTTCTCGTTTTCGGTTTTCCAACGGGCACGACCAGACTGAACCATTTCCACAATATTGTCAGGAGTCAGGAGATGGTCACTAATCCAAGCATTCTTGAAAAGAACTGCCCCATCAGAGGCACGAGTAATAGTGAGTTCAAACCAATTGGTTTCCAGGGATGTTGAGCATCGCGTAAGGGGAGACGATTCAGCCATCGATAATGATAATAATGCCAATCACACCCGTGACGATGGCGTTGTTGAAAAGACTGAACCTCCCGATTAGCCTCAAGATAATCCAACCAATCATACAAAGTGCCATGAGATTCGGGTAAGCAGACAAAAATGTAGTGAAAGCCTTGCTCGATAGCTAATTCGCACATCGGTTGACGACTGTAGAGATCATCCCCTAACAACGTTACCGCCCCCTGAGAAAATAAGTCGGTGTGTCTTTTAATCCAACGTTTAGCCGCAGATACACCTCGCAGTCTTGCTTTTCTTGTCCATCTTGAGGAGTAATAAATTCTGGGTCAAGGCTAATCACCTGATTGCTGTTGGGCGACACAATTACGGGTAAGATAGCAGTGTGGAAGTAAGTAACTGTCCCGTTTTTAGGCGTCCGATGAGAACATTGTTCACAGTGAAGACATTGGGAGGAGAAATATTCTGTTCCATCTAAGGGGATTAATAATTTCCCTCCTAGGACTTCATAAGGTTTGAGCAATCCCTTGCTTTTCAGCAGGCGATAAACTGAAACGAACACATCAAACAACCCACTGGTCTTGATTTTGTCCAAAATGTTGCGAATTTGATTGTCTGTGGGTATCTTGTTCACACCAAACAATGTTTGAGTGTTATCACGCCCTTTTCGACTGTTTAGTTGCCTTTGATACTCCAGAAATGACTCGCACTGCATGAAAAAGACTCCGAATGCACTCAGGATAACATCAAAGATGCTGTATTGTTTATTTGGACTGGGTTTTCGCGGGTCTTTCATTTTAGCGATGCTCCCCTGTAAATATCCCAACAGTGTGGCCATCCCTATCACTTCTATCATTGGCTTATTTTTTCGACTAATCTCTAGAACCCATTCTCCCAATACTTTCTTCCTGATCGCTGAAATGCTTGTCAATTCTTAAATTTAGAATTGCCGCTTTCTAGCCATGAACCTTGACATTGGGAAAAATTCATGCTATAAGAGTGATGTATTTCTAATTTGTCTTAAAATTTTTATGCGAGGCATTACCAGCAAAATACTAGATGTAGCAAACTATAATTTGTCTAAATATTTATCAAAAAGCCAGGATATATTTGTTCCTAGAAGAATAAGAGACTCAGTACCGAGTAAATGGGGAAATAATTACAAGTCCTTAAAAATTAGTGCTATAGAGAAACAATATCCACAGAAATACCAGACCAATTTTTTAAATTATCACCCCGATACATTGGAAGTTATTAAAGAAGAATATCATAGTATAAACTACAGTGATGAACTGCCTCTAGAGAAAACTATCACCGTCAAAGATGTCCTTTATGTCTCTAGGTATAAAGCTTTCTATGATTTAAGAGATGGGTCAAGAATTAACACATTTAAAATGCCAGGCATTCCAAAATCAGATCAAGATTCTCAGGAATTTAAATCTTTATACCATCAATCTATTGATCCTACTAAAATTCAAAGGATTGATCAGAAATTTATGTATGGAGAAAATATCTCACTACACTATGGACATTTTCTTTGTGAATCAATTTGTCGTCTTTGGTACTTAGAACAAGCTGAAAAATTAGGGATTTTGGTAATCGGACAACCTCGTAAAGCTAAGTTTATGAGTGGTTTAAAAGTCTCTAGGAATTTCATTGACGAATTTATGACTGCTCTTGACTTAGACTCCGAGCAATTCTTAGAGTTGACTAGACCTGTGATATTAGGAGAGGTTGTTTTTCCTTATCCTTCTCTGAGCTTCTACAGAAGAGAGGTTTTTGCCTGTCATAAACTTGTTCCCGAGTTAGTAGCCCAAAAGCTCTTACCCGATAAAGTCACGCAAACTGAGCAACCGCTTTACTTTTCTCGAACTAACTTAAAAAAAGCCAACCGACAAATTCTGGGGGAAGAGCAACTAGAAAATATATTAAGAGAAAGTGGTTTTGCTATTATTTATCCAGAAGATTTGACCCTGCAAGAACAGATATACTTAGTAAATAAGCATAAATACATTGTCGGTACCTGGGGATCATCACTGCATACAATTATTTTCAGCCTGTCTGACTCTAAAAACATTTTTTGTCTCAGCGACAACGATGGTTTATTTATTGCCTTTCCTCAGTTTGATGCTCTAAAATCAGTTAATTCAACCTATATTGCTGCTATTAAATCAGAAAGAGAAGATGATAACTACATCGCGGGTCGGAAAATCCTAGATGTAGATGCAGCATTATCGGGTTTGAAAGAGTCTAATTTACTTTAAAATAAACCGCAGGAGTTATCTTTCGGGATTAAACTTTATTGGGAAGAGATGGGGATTTAGTCCTTCTGGCATTGGTCTATAAGGGGCAACACTGTCCATGAATGAAGGCATTCCCAATCATTTTGAAGTGATTAGAAGTCTTCCTCCTGGTCATGTAATGGCTATTTTAGAGACGATTAAAAAATTAGGTTTAGATAAAATAATCAGTGAAAAATCCTCCCGAATCAGAAACTTAGTGGTGGCGATGATTGTGGCAAGAATCATCAATCCTAAATCGAAACTAGCCACTGCGAGAGGGTTTAATAGCGAGACTGGCAGTCAGAGTTTAGGACAATGGTTAGACTTAGAGAAAGCCGATGATGGAATTTGAGAGCGAAGATTATCCCGATGAAAGATTAATTGCTTGTCGGAATCCCTTAATCGCCCAGAAAAATCAACAACAAAGAGAGGCATTATTAGAGGCAACAGAGAAGGAACTAGATTTGATTGTTCAGGCGACTCAAAGAGAGAAAAGAGCTTTAAAGGGTCAAGATAAGATAGCTTTGAGAGTGGGCAAGGTTCTTAATCAGTTTAAGGTCAA
>JAADBR010000030.1 GCA_009995705.1 Microcystis aeruginosa W13-11 | reverse complement strand
TTTCAGTTGAATGAGGTACAAAGGGATGGCTAGGCAGACTCTTGATTAGGCTCTTTAAAAGGGGTATCGCAATAACAACAATGGGTAAACCAATTATGAATGTCTTTCAACGTAATCTGACTAAAGGCTTGAACGATCGCTTTTTCTAGATCGGCATAGGTACGAGGTGAGATTGAACGAATCAGTGTTTTTACCTTCGACCAACAATTTTCAATCGGAGAAAAATCGGGAGAATAGGGAGGTAAAAACTCTAGTCTAGCTCCGACTTCTTTGAGCATTGGTTCGATGGTTTCTTTTCGATGAATCGAAGCATTATCCATTAACACACAGGCTCCTTCCCATAAGTTCGGAATCTATTAAACCATTTGCCGCTCCAAGTACATTAAGAAAAGCGACCAAGCCTTTGAGTGCTATCGCTCCGATTATCGTCACGTTTTTCCCTCGGTTTAACGGAACCGAACCATACACGTTTCAATCCCTAATAGGGTTTAAGATTAATTGGAACCGTCCGAATAAAGACGCTACCCTATCCGGGCTAGTTAGTTTCAATCCCTAGTAGGGTTTAAGATTAATTGGAACCGGCTGTATCTCGTACCTATTACAGATTGCCTGTAGGTTTCAATCCCTAGTAGGGTTTAAGATTAATTGGAACCAAGTGTATTGTACTGATAAGTTTACTGTTTTTTGTTCCCGTTTCAATCCCTAGTAGGGTTTAAGATTAATTGGAACCCATTTCCGTCAACCCATCAGGTCAAAAGCCATGTTGTTTCAATCCCTAGTAGGGTTTAAGATTAATTGGAACCTTTCCCCAATTCTAGCATTTTCAATCAACCCAATAGTTTCAATCCCTAGTAGGGTTTAAGATTAATTGGAACACTTGATGTTAGAACATGGACTTGTGAGCATTGCAAGTTTCAATCCCTAGTAGGGTTTAAGATTAATTGGAACGATTTAAGTCGGTACGATCAACCAGCAACCACCATGTTTCAATCCCTAATAGGGTTTAAGATTAATTGGAACAAGGTGATTTTTGATGATACTTTTGCCGCTTTTGGTTTCAATCCCTAATAGGGTTTAAGATTAATTGGAACCAGAGCTAATGGCTGCGGGATTGCGCGATTCGCAGGTTTCAATCCCTAATAGGGTTTAAGATTAATTGGAACGGGAATTCCCCAGTGACGACGGGATGGTCTGTAAATTTTGTTTCAATCCCTAATAGGGTTTAAGATTAATTGGAACTCGCCGATTCGACATTTGATCCGAAAGAGTCATCAGTTTCAATCCCTAATAGGGTTTAAGATTAATTGGAACAATAGAGGAATAAAATTAGCTGCAAATACAATCATGTTTCAATCCCTAATAGGGTTTAAGATTAATTGGAACCAATGGCCCGGGGGAATTTTCCGAATTAATTCAAGTTTCAATCCCTAATAGGGTTTAAGATTAATTGGAACCAGAATTGATCGCAGCTGCCGTAATTGCTAATTCAGTTTCAATCCCTAATAGGGTTTAAGATTAATTGGAACACAATAGTAAAATCAACGGCACTGATCCCAACTCCTGTTTCAATCCCTAATAGGGTTTAAGATTAATTGGAACGTGCCAGGAGAAACAATTGCGGGAATTATCTCCCGTTTCAATCCCTAATAGGGTTTAAGATTAATTGGAACCATTGGTTTTGCCTTGGTAACAACTAAATCAATGATGTTTCAATCCCTAATAGGGTTTAAGATTAATTGGAACTAGGTTGCACGTCTATCGGCAGTCGCCGCGAGGCTGAATACGGTTTCAATCCCTAATAGGGTTTAAGATTAATTGGAACGTGGGATAATAGCGGCTGGTAAACTCTATCTCTGGTTTCAATCCCTAATAGGGTTTAAGATTAATTGGAACAATTGCTGCTCTTGACTATCGATTTCTAGCTCTATGTTTCAATCCCTAATAGGGTTTAAGATTAATTGGAATTTTTCAGATTGCATTTTTTACTCCTGTTATTAGTTGGTTTCAATCCCTAATAGGGTTTAAGATTAATTGGAACTTTCCTTAGTTTTCCTTAGTTTTCCTTAGCTTTCTTCGTTTCAATCCCTAATAGGGTTTAAGATTAATTGGAACTTGAGAAATCATGAAGTATTCAATTTAGATCGTTCGTTTCAATCCCTAATAGGGTTTAAGATTAATTGGAACAGCTTTAAGCTTTTTAGTTTGGAAAATTTAAGTTTGTTTCAATCCCTAATAGGGTTTAAGATTAATTGGAACCTTTTGAAACTAATATTGTAGTTACTACTAATCGAGTTTCAATCCCTAATAGGGTTTAAGATTAATTGGAACGGCTGCCGGGGCCAATTCGGCTGCCGCCTACGCAGTTTCAATCCCTAATAGGGTTTAAGATTAATTGGAACCGGCATCGCGATCGGCGATCACCTGACCCTTGGTGTTTCAATCCCTAATAGGGTTTAAGATTAATTGGAACGAGATATAGCGATCAGCATCGCTATGCCTCCGAAGTTTCAATCCCTAATAGGGTTTAAGATTAATTGGAACGTCTCTTTGATTGGGATGGAGAGATTAATTTTTGTTTCAATCCCTAATAGGGTTTAAGATTAATTGGAACAGGGAGCCACTTGATCCCTGACCGTGCCATCCAGGTTTCAATCCCTAATAGGGTTTAAGATTAATTGGAACCTTACCACTCTCGAATTCCCAAGCCAAGACGGAAACCGTTTCAATCCCTAATAGGGTTTAAGATTAATTGGAACTCAGTCAGTTACCAGTTATCAATCAGTTAGCAGTAGTTTCAATCCCTAATAGGGTTTAAGATTAATTGGAACAATCAACTCATAGAATTTTGCTATCGCCTCATCGGTTTCAATCCCTAATAGGGTTTAAGATTAATTGGAACAACTTTGCCCAAACCAGATAAATTATCACTTGCAGTTTCAATCCCTAATAGGGTTTAAGATTAATTGGAACGTTAGCATCGTTAGAGCAAAGCTTTAAGAATAAAGATATGTTTCAATCCCTAATAGGGTTTAAGATTAATTGGAACTATAGATTGTAAGGCCTCTAGATTCTGTAAATTCCTTGTTTCAATCCCTAATAGGGTTTAAGATTAATTGGAACAGGAAGCTAATAAAGCATTAGAGTTAGCTATAGACGTTTCAATCCCTAATAGGGTTTAAGATTAATTGGAACACGTCAATAACCAAAGAACAAGGGAAATCCTTGTCGTTTCAATCCCTAATAGGGTTTAAGATTAATTGGAACATAAATATTTTAGAGATGCCCGCCTGAAAGCGATCGTTTCAATCCCTAATAGGGTTTAAGATTAATTGGAACGATAGGATAGGCTTCTGCCGTATTCAGCATCGGGGTTTCAATCCCTAATAGGGTTTAAGATTAATTGGAACATGGCAAGAAATGTCAGCATCAGATCGCAAGGCAGTTTCAATCCCTAATAGGGTTTAAGATTAATTGGAACTGGTACTGTATTGAGCTTTTCCCCAAATTTTAACGTTTCAATCCCTAATAGGGTTTAAGATTAATTGGAACCTAGAGATTGACACATCCCGATAGATGCAATCGATGTTTCAATCCCTAATAGGGTTTAAGATTAATTGGAACCAAAAATTCTTTTTTTAGGGAAAACGCAATCAAAGTTTCAATCCCTAATAGGGTTTAAGATTAATTGGAACGAAAGAGAATTAGCCGACCTCCTGAAAAAAGCTATAGTTTCAATCCCTAATAGGGTTTAAGATTAATTGGAACTGGGCTGTTGATCTGCCGTGCCTTGGCTCATGTGCCGTTTCAATCCCTAATAGGGTTTAAGATTAATTGGAACTAGCCACAGCTAGTGCATTTAAACTTTGATTGACTGTTTCAATCCCTAATAGGGTTTAAGATTAATTGGAACAATAGTTAGTTGTCAGTTATCAGCAACCTATAAAGTTTCAATCCCTAATAGGGTTTAAGATTAATTGGAACATGGTGACTTTATCGGACCAAGAATAGGGCTTCATGTTTCAATCCCTAATAGGGTTTAAGATTAATTGGAACGGCGATTTCTAACGGCTTCCGTGAGTTTTGCCCCGTTTCAATCCCTATAGCGGTATTCGCTTGAGTGAGATACAGACAAAGTCTTGCCTAGACTGACTCATAGCTTGTTGCACTATACCTCATTCGACTGCATACCGCTATAATAGGGTTTAAGATTAATTGGAACTCGTCGGCCCGAAGCGTCGTTTACACAGAATCGCGTTTCAATCCCTAATAGGGTTTAAGATTAATTGGAACCTATATCGATATCGCTTACGCAGCAGGAGAACTGGTTTCAATCCCTAATAGGGTTTAAGATTAATTGGAACGCTCAGTGGTAAAAGCCATACGCTATGGGGTTTTCGAGGTTCGTTTGCGCCGCACCCGCAATAAACCCACTGTACAGCAAGTGACCCATTTCTTCAAGAACCCGCAAAACCTTACGGGATAAGGTGCGCCCCACGTTGGAAAGGAAAATCATCTCGAATCTATATTGCATAAGCTTTCCAGCCACCAGATAATAGTTAAGGATTTTTACAGCTACTCCGAGGCGCAACCGAGCTAAACAAAAAAAATCGTATTATCCCGGGGTAACTCACCACCGATACGTTCCACTTTACCCCGACAACAGGCGCAGAGAAAATAAAAGCGGATGCTATCGGTATCGGGTTTGATCAACTTACTCAAGCGCCCGCGCAGCTTAGCGTACTGGGTATCGGTTAGATCGCACTCAAAAACACTATACTGCACCCGTTGGCCGTAGGACTTTAACGTATTGTGAATTTTGGTTCGTCGCTTATCATCGGAAATGTCGTAACTGACAACAAAATACATGACCGCCTCTATCTACTTTAAAATCAAGGGTGGATACTTATCCGTCTCGTCCATCAGATATTTCGCCATTAGTCGGGACTGAATCTCGAAAGCTTCTTGATAAGTACACTGTTTACCCATTACCGGATGCTTAAACTTGGATTGTTTCTTCTGTTCGTACAAGCGCAGGAAAATCTGTAATCCCTCTCTCGTCAAGGAAACCGCACCGCTTAAGGGTTCGGTGGTGAAATGTTCGGGGGTAAGATAAGGATGATTGATCCCATTGAGAACCACGGCATCAACGACGATCGCTCTGAATTCTTCCATCAGATCGAGTGCCAGCGAGGGGCGACCATAGCGTTGATAGTGAAGATAACCGAGATAGGGGTCAAAACCGACCAAATTGATCGCACTCTGCACGTCATGGCGCAATAACGCATAACCCAGACTCAAAAGAGAATTGACTGGATCTTGCGGGGGGCGACGGTTACGCGAGGTAAAGGTAAAAGTATCACCGAGAATTAGGGAATCAAAACAACTGAAATAGGCTGCGCTTCCCGCTCCCTCTAACCCCCGGAGAGAATCGATCGCTGGGGTTGTTTCGATCGAGCCGATCACTGCTTCTAGACAAGCGATCGCCGTTTGTAAATCCAACTCCTTTCGATCGCGTTGACGACGGAGTAGAATATTGCGGTAATTCTTCAGCTTGCCGCGGACGAATCCCCGCACTAAATGAATGGCTTTCGGAGAATCGCCGGCGGCCTGCCATTGCGCTCGACGAACGAAAATATTTTTGGTCATCTCTGGTTCCAATCTACCGAGATATTTTCCCGTGGCAGTAACAAAACTTAAGGGAATATGACGTTCGAGCAGTTCGATCACCAAAGCTGGGGATAGCGAACCGCGGCCGAACAAAACCACTCCCTCAACATTTAATAAAGGGACATCGAGGATCCTTTCCTTGGATGCTTTAACGGTTAAACGCTCGTCATTTTTGCCGAGAAATGCGTCTTCTCTTGTCACATATACTGTTCCCATATTTTTTAGATTTCCTCTCGATATCGTTGGACTTTTTCGGTTAATCGGGGCAAGCAGCGATCGAACAAACTGCATCCCTGGCAGCGGGGTGAATAGACCGCAGGGGGCATTTTTTCCGTCTGGATCAGGGTTTCAACTGCTCGGAGCGTAGCGATCGCCCGTTGCCGTAAAGCAAGATCGATCGCCACTGGTTGACGCTGGTGAGAACTGGCATAGTAGATATAGCCAGTATCTACGCTTTTTCCGGTCATTTCTTCCAAACACAGGGCTTGAGCGCACACCTGCAACTCGTCGTTATCCCATTCGCCCTTACTGCCCCGTTTGTATGACCCGGGGATAAATTCGCCGTCGTGGGACTCGATCAGATCGGCTTTACCGATGAGACGGTAATTGTCTGATTTGAGCCATATCGCCCGAATTTGCCATATTTCCTCGCGGTTTCCCGCCCCGACGGTGTGAACTCGTTCGTGTAAATTTGTTCCTTCGATCGTGTAGCTATTATCAAGAAATTCCCCGGCGACGAACATCCGCCAACAACGGTGAGGACAGTAGGCGTAATGGTTGAGAGCGGCGATCGGTATGTAGTCAGATTCATCCATAACTATCTTTTCTCCTTAGAAATTCTGCGAGTCATCCCCATTCCCATGGTGGTTTTCCGTCCCACTCCTGCATAGAGGGCAAAATCCGCCAGTGCATTAATCGCTTTAATCTTTGCGGGTTCCACCTCTCCCAAAAGACGATAGTGAATCTCGCCCACACAACCGATCGACTGGTTTTTATAGGCTTCGTCGGCTAATTTCGTTTGAATATCGAAGAAACTGGGGAAAATTGACTCTAGGGCAATAGAATCGAAGGGGATACCACTATAGCGATTCCAACGATTGAGAAGGCTATTAAACACCAGTTCCCGCGTTGGTAAGGCACTATCGAATTTTCCCTGCCGGAAGATGACGGGGGTGGCGAAAAGGAAATCAAATTCCCGATTCGCTGCCGAGGCGTTTTCATACAGGTATTGATAAGTACAAGAGTTCGCCCAGGGTTGAACCGATTGCGGGGTAGCGAGGACGCTGGTAATGACGAGATCGGCGGAACCGAGATGCCAGGGTTGTTTTGGATTGAGATTCAACCAGAGCGAGGTTAATTTACTGAATAATCGGTCATCGAGCAGAGAAATCCGCCACCAGCAGGGAGTTTCGGAGGATATCTCCCGTTCGTGTCGCCACTGCGGGGAATTTATTGTTATTTTCCCCCGCGATTGAATCTGTATTGGCGATAAGGTAAAAGCTTTATCGGCCTCGGCTGTGTGTAGAATGTTCGCTAATTCCCGATCAACACTACTGACAAGGGTAAGGAATAGCGCATGAAGGTGTCGTCCGGTGAGAAAATTCGGATAGATCGGCGATCGAGGGGTGAGATTGAGAACGAGACTGTAGGGCATTAACTTAATCGGGCCTTGGCAAAAATTTGTCTGGGAGTTAGGGTTAAATCGGAAAGGAGAATATCGCTAATTTCGTCATCGCCTTTTTTAATCGCCGGGGGTGCGTCGGGATAGAAAATCGTGATCTGCTTGGCCCGGGGATCGACGATCCAGACGCGACTGACTCCTGCTTTTAGGTAGGCCACGGCTTTTTCGCTCAGGCTGCTGAAGGATTGTTCAGGAGAAATAATTTCGATGACTAATTCCGGGGGAACGGGACAAGCTTCATCGGTGAGGGGAATGTCTCCTAACCTTTCTAGGGAAATGTAGAGGAGATCGGGGACGGGACACCAATCTTGATCGTTTTTGCTCAGAATGATCGCCCATTCGATTCCCACTTCTCCCCGTCCTTGATTCCAGCGATCGAGTACAAGAAATAAAGCACCAGTTAAACGAGAATGAAAGAATTTCGGTGACATTTTTGCGATCGCTTCTCCATCGACTAATTCATAGGTAATATCGCCATCGGGAGCAGTTAGGGAGAGAAATTCTGGTAAAGTGAGGGATTTAGAGGAGATAAGAGTCATGGTATATAGTTTCTAGTGTAGTGAACATATCCCGCACAAGATAAAAATCAATCTTGTGTTAGAGCAGAAGTGTAGTTAATCACTACTGATCGATCTTTTGTGGGGTTATACTGAAGTCTTTCTTGATAGCCATTTGGTCTCCATTTAATAAAAACTCCAGGCAAGTCTTTAAACCCTAATTCATGATCATAAGAATAAGGCTCAAAAGAATCGGATATGGCTCCATCCCTAACTGCACGAACTTTGATCACCATATCTTTACTGTATGCACATCCCCAATATTTTAATGGTTCTAATTTATATCGAGTTTCTTCCTTGTCGTAAATCCATTCGTAAACATCCACATTAGCATACTGATTTATAGAATTGCCTTCATCATTTTTTTTCAGAATCAAACGATCAATCGAAACTTGAATTTGGGGAGATTTTTTTACAATATCTTCTAGATTATCACCTTGATTACCATCATCGTACACCAAGGTAACGGATGGAGTCCAGCTACGGGTAATTACCAATCCTTTTTCATGAGCAGATTGACAAGTGAGATCGGCATTATAAACATAGTCTTGCAACATGGAAAAAAGCTCGACAACTCGATAATCATCAATTGTCTGTTTTGTAGAAACACAATTCATGATCGCTTTCGGATCAAAGTTTTGAGCGTGCAAGTCATTAAGGGTTGTTTGATAATCTTCTAGCTCTGTCTCGCTCAAGGTATTGACAAATTCTGGAATATTATTGCCAACGACGATAATTTTTGCATCTTCAACATTACCTTTACGATTGCAACGTCCCGCTCGTTGAATTAAACTTTCTGGGTTACACATTTGAGTAATCAATCTGGTACTATTTAAATCACACCCAACTTCGATCGCACTGGTAGTAACCAGAATATAAGCTTGGTCATTTTCATCTCTCTCTTTTAATCTTTGATAAAGATTGGTGCGAGAATAATGGGAAGTTTTGGGAATATCTGACAAACGACCATGGTAGAGAAACAAAAATTCATTTTGTCCTGAAGATTTAATGTTTAATGTCTGTTTTATTTTTTCATAAATTGCTATTGCATCTTTAACAGTTTCTACAGAAACGATGATACGATGGCTTGGGTTAGAGTTCCATTCTGCAAGGGCGATCGAGGTCAACTTTTGTTGAAAATTTGTTGGTTCTTTTACATCATAAACAATATCATCAACCCATTCAAACTGTTTCAAATTAGAATAGTCTTGCTTCAAAATTTGCTGATAAAAATTATTTAGCTTCTCTAGATTGTCCTGAACATCAATGTAATCGATCACGTTATCCGCAAGATAATCCAATCTTTCCAGATGATTTTGTGATAAAGTTGCCGTCATTAAAACAAGCGAGCGTCCTGCTTCATACAAAGCTTTAACCAAACTGCAAAAGTTAGTAAACGAAATATCATCATAGGTATGAGCTTCATCAAAACAAATCAGTGTATTACCATGATGAATTCGATAGGGAAAGATGAATGATTTTTGCTTATCACCATAGCCAAAGTATCGATATATAAATTTATCAATCGTTGTTAAAATAATATCTCCTTTGTATAAATGTCTTCGAGAATTATTGCTAGGTTTAACTTCTCCATCTAGATAAACATATCGATTCATTTCGGTTCCCGTATCTATCACCAAAGACACTTCACGTCCCTTGTGTAGGAGTGAAAATTGTTTTAAATATTTCTCACATCTCTGTTTTTGATCTTCTAACAAACTTCGTGCAGGTAGGGGTATAATCAGGCGATGTCTATCTTCTTTTGTAGATAGCATAGCTAAAAAGGGAATAATAATCGCTTCAAATTTTCCCACTCCTGTAGGAGCTTTAAGGATAAAAGCTGGATGTTGAGTTTCAACCATTGTTTGAAAGACTTCCTCCTGCATTGGATTAGGTTGAAAATTCGCTAATTCTTTATACCAAAAAATTGCATTTTTTGATTTTTCTGGAATCGGTTTAGTTTTTGAATTAGAAGGCTTGATAATGGCAGTAATTGCTGGGTCTTCACTGATTGTATGTTCGTTTTTTTCCCACCACTCTTTAACAAGAGTATCCAATTTATTTCCTAATTCCTTATCTTTTCCATTTTCGTGTAATTGTTGGAGTTGATTTTTATCCTCCTCTGATAAATTATATGTCCACGAACGAAAATTTAAAGTGATAGTTGGTTCTTTAAAAGGATAGGGATCGAGATAAAAAACACGGTGTTTGCTATCTTCAGATATACCTTTAGTTATTGTAAAATCCATAAATGTGCGAGATTTTGCCTGTTCGTCGTCTCCAATGACACGACAAGCTAATTCCGCTTCAATTTGATCGCACATTTCCAAAATATAAAGTTCTTTGGCGTATTGTAAGGGGTCTTTAGAGAAAATCTTCTGATATTTAGGATCTTTTTTTAATTGATAGGTATCCTTGATAATTTCCTTAGTTGAATAGTCATGATGTCCTCTCGCTAGAGCTTGCACCCAAAGATTTTGTGGTTTATCTACTTTAAATCGATGGCCTTTAAATGAATAAGTATATTTTGTAAACTCTACCTGTTTATTAGTTTCAACGAGAATTTTGAAGGTTTGTGGTTTAGCTTTGTCGTGTAAATTGATTCCTTCAATAACTCGTTCTAAAGAAAAGTTGTCATCTTGCCATTTTCTGGCTAATTGTCTAACATTACCTACATGATTACCTAGGGGTTGAAAAAGAATTTTATCAGGGGCAATTTTAGGTTCGCCTGGAAAAAACACGCGGCCGAATTTGAAAAAAGGTCGAGGGTTAGATTTAGACATTAATTGATTCTCCTTGTAAAAGTTCCACGAGTGCTACAGGAATCTGAAGATTTCCATCCGTATAGAAATCTAAAGTGGGTAAAGGATTGGCTTTTTCAGGATAGTAAGCGGCAACAAAGGGGATAAAACCATTAATAGGCGATCGCTCTATGTCGAACAATCCCTTATCCTCATTTTGTGTCTGATCTGCTGACCATTCATGACGATAGAGATTATAAATATCACAACGATTAATTAAGGGATTTCGCTGTATCAAAGCTTCCATTGGAACAATAGTTGACGGGTGAGCGGAAAGAATCTTTCTTTGGAGTCGTATAGGTTCAGATACCTCGTCAATCACCGCAAATCCTTCCTTACCAATTTTACATCCGACTCCTCGTAGGTTAGAAAATGCCTCTAGACTAGACTCAGATTCACTGACAACATAGCCGATTAACTCCTCAGCGATAAAATATTCCCAAGTATGTAACTGAAAGTTTTCTCGATCGCCATCAATGTATAGTCTAGAAAAAACATCATGGTTAAAAGATCGAGTTCCTTTGCGATGAGTACGATGGACTCCAGACCATTTATCTAGGACTGGATAGGCTCCTAACGCTATATACTGACGAGGTAGGGTGAAATAAGGCGGATTTTCCTTGTTAATGCTGGTTTCAGGGATATCTAATCCCTCGCTTAACATTGCTATCCGTCGAAGAAACCCAGAAAAAGTAGTCGGTGGGACGAAGGGATAGGTGGCGATATTGAGAATTGATCCAGGCAGTATGCGAAATGTCATCGCCGCCGTTGGGATAATCTTAAAGGTCAGGCAATACATGATTTATGCTTGTAAAACCGTATCGACGAATATTGCGGAGTATTCTTGTAATTTGGCTAACGCTTCATTGCCTATCCAGCGATCGAAGTGCGCTTCTTGAATATGATTAGTGAAATTAGTTTCAGGATACAGTGCCAAATAAAGGAAATCATTGATCGCCTTTTGCGGGTCGGTTTCCGAGGGAGAAACGATTGGACGCTTCCCTCTAGGAGATAAATATCTATCCAAAACCAGAAGCGGGGTACGATCGTCCGTTTCCGCGATAGCAATTCCTTTCGGATTTCCTGAACCTATGCGAGGTAATGAATCCAAGAAAGCATAAGCGACGGCTGAAAAGTCTTGATCGGTGATACTCAGAGCATGGTTATAAACTGGATAGAGAATACCGGGTTGATTGTATTCTCGTCTAAAAGGTGTGGGAGTTTCATCTTTTCGATTGACCAATAAAGCGGGGTGCATTGCTCGTTGTTTTTCGACCGGGTAAATCTCTTGTATGGCAACACCTCCACCATGAGTTACCCGACCGATTAAAGTCCGTTTTCCCGGATCGAGTGCGCCAAATGTAGCACAAATCGGACAAGTGGGTTCAGCACAGGTTCTGGGAATTCCGCAGTTTTGCTTATCTCCTAGCAGCTCTCCACTTTTCACAGGAGACCATAGTAAGCAACGTCGTTCAACTCCTCGCCGTTTGGTCGGAGAAATATAACATTTTTCAATTTCTTTACCATCTTTTGTACTCAGTTTAACAATTTCAACTAAGTTAACATTAACCTGTACTTCATGTCCTAGGTAAAGCTCTTGAGAGCCTTCGAGAATGGCATAAATATCAAAATGCAATCTAGGGTTATTAGCATCAGTCTTAGGTAGTCCAGTCGTCACTTTAGATTCGGTAGCCATTGTTATTTATCTCCTTTAGATGAAAGTTTACGAACCAATTCAGGAAACCGCGTATAAAGAGAAAGTTTGAGATTATAAGTTAAATTCTTCCACTCTTTTTCTTGGGCATAATTACCTTCTTGATCAGGATTGGCAAAATAAGCGTAAGATTTGGTGATGTCGTCAGCATAAAAAACAAGCCATTTTTTACCAGAATTATCAACTTCTTCTCTATTAGTGATTTCTAGCTTATCCTCTAGCATTTTTTTTGCTTGTTCGTAGATAAAGTAATTGTCAGGATTGTGATATAGCCTTGCTTGAACACTAATTTTCTTTTCATCTCCTAAAGTCGCATAATAACTAAAAGCAACAGGATCATCTACTTTTTCTATTAATTTACTTACCTCACGTTCTGCATCTTCTGGCTTCATTAATTTTTTAGCAGTACTTTCTAAAGATTGGGCAAAAGCGTAAGTTAATCCTGTCAATGCGGCCACGTCTTCATATAATTTTGCGCGTTTCCAAAGTGAATCGATAGTCATATCTTCTCCTTGAATATCTTGGATGATGGTTTGCAAATATTGTTCCCTAACTCGTTCCAATAATAGGCGGTCAGAAATACTTGAAGCTTTAAGTAATGTGTAGTCTGCTAAGTAGGGTGAATCTTGTTGTACATAACGAATTGCATCTCCTAGTTTAAGGTTAATATCTTTCCCACTGACGATAATTGATTGATGATAACCTTCTATCAAACCTTTAATAAATATTAATTGACGGCTTACTAAAACTTTTTCTGTTCTTTGAAGCTGAAGAACAAATTTAAAATCTTTAATAACCTCTAAGGGGAAAATCGAGGCAACTTTTGCTAAAGCATATTGAAACTGTCCTAGTTTTTCTGAAGCGGTATCTCCTGTGATTGTTTTTTCAGAAGTTAGGGCAATGTAACAACCCGAAGATAAATGTACTTCTTTATTGGTTAGCATTCGCAAGTAGTCTTTGATTTTAACTTTCGTTACACCTCTATCATCTTGAGATTCAAGTCGTAAGATAATGCTATCATCCGTTACTTTTAAGGGTGAGGCAAACGATAATACAGAACAAGAAGAGCAAATGAAAGGTCTATCTTCACTAGAGGATGATTGACGACGTTGAGACGGTCGCTCGAACATAAATCTAGCTACTCTCCACCGCGCAGTTTTAGCATCTAAAGTTACTCCGCAAGAGTAACAAAAATCTTTACCATCGTCTCCCGCTGTCCTTGCTCCTAAAGTTTTTGGTCTAATTGTTAAAAGCGGTTCCGGAATGGTTTCGAGTTTTGGATTTTCTAACAAACGATACATCTCTAATATACATTGAGTGAAAATATCGCCACGAGTCGAGTTAATTTGTTCTGTGGCTGTTTTGTTAAAAGATTTAGCGATCGCCTGAATTGGCTTCAATAGATCGGTTTGTTTTTGTTTGTTTAGAAACTCAAACGGATTTCCGTCAGATTCTTCTAGAAATCCCTGCTTCTCCTCGATCGATCCTTCATGAAAAATAATTTGTGACTCTATTTTATCCTTTTGCTTCTGTAATTTGCTAACTTGAGCTTTTGACAAACCAGTTTTTGTCAATTGCTCATCAATGGTTCTTATCTCATGATAAATAGCTCGTTGCTCATCTAATAATTTAGACAAAGCTTTCTGAAAATAATCTCTGTATTTTTTAAACTCTTTAGCTTGCATTTCCTGCTTGCTTTTTAGCTTCTTTTCTTTAGATTCTAAGTCTTTCGAGTTAAGTTCTTCTGATTCAATTTCCTTGATAAGTCGAATGATCTCTGTCTCACGCTTCTCTTGGCGATCATTGACTTGCTCGAAAATAGCTAAATACAAAGCCGCTAACACCTTGGCTTGATCTCTAGTAATGATCGGAATTTCTAGGGTGCTAAAACCTCGTCCCGCTAATGTAACACTTTTCAACATTGTGATAAAAGTTTGCATTAACCCTGATAGCTGATATTGAAAGTCTCCATAGATAGAAAAAATCACTTTCGTGAGAAATTCTATCCAAAGCTCCTCAATATTATTCGATTGTTGAGGCTGAGGAATAAAAATTTGTACATGGTAATCACTTTCATGCAGGGAAACAATTTGATATTTTTTCTGCAAAAACTCTAAAAACCGATCAATCGTGCTTTCATGAGTTAATTTTGCTTGTAGCTCTCCCGGTGAGGGTGATTTGTACACAAGCTGTATCCTACCTATCTCTCGTTCTCGATAAAAAACTTGATTTCCCTTAAACGTGGGTTTAATGAACTCGCTTTCTTTTTGAGATTGAGAAAGTCGTAACTGTCTAACCAATTTAGGACGATCGAAGGTTTGGGCGATCGCTATCGCTCTTGGATCGTCAGCTAAAGCGGAAATCAATGTCGAGTCGGTTTGAGCGATCGCATTTGCGGTCAAAGCACTCAATAAGATAGTAATTTCAAGTTCGCTAATCTCTTCCGAAGTCGTAATTGCTTTTGTATCTTGCTCTGGGGGAAGATTCTCGAAAAGTGAAAGTTGTTTAATCGACATAGTGCTGTCCTTCCTTGATTTCTTATTTTGAGGGAGTAGGCTGAAAAGTGCCTACTTCCGCTCTCTAGAGGCGTTATTGCTGGGATTCTAGGTTAAATCAGCGAAAATTCTGACTTCGCCTTCAGAATCCAAGACTGGAGACTGCCTCAGTTCTTTGATTTGGCACTGAAAACGTTCGATTTGGTCTTGAAGACGCTCGATTTGCTGGTAAATATCGTCAAAATTAGGCATCACTGACCTCCATTTTATTTTTATTGACGTGGGTATCCATCTGGGGTCAGCTTTGCTATAATGCAAGTACATAAATTTTTCTATAGATAGCCGACCCCAAACGGCTTCTTTTAATATAGCTCACTGTTCACGTCGTAACAAGTCTGAGGCAGCAAAAGCAAATCATTCTCTTAAGCATATCATGGTAAGATGATCGATCACTGAACCCCTGATACTAAGAGGGATTGAAACGTCACAAGTATTGAGGCTACTGTTTAGCCTTTTCATCGAATCCCTAATAGGGATGGAAGCCAGACAGGGCAATATGCGATCTTTGTCTATGAGGTTGTCCATGCTACTCTGTCTCCTTTTGTTCACTCCAGATATCTGCCGTTTTAGATCGCCTGAACTCCCCACAAAGATGTGGCGGTGACACCATGCTGATCAGTATTTTCTGAGTTCTCGACAAAAGGTTACACGGACGCAGAACCATCGTCAGTGGTATATCCCCCTCATTTCCTCTTACCATAACTTTTTGCCCTCATTTATCATTACAATATAGGTATTGTAGCACAAATATTCCAAAACTGCAAGTATATTTTTAAGGTGAACCGCAAAAAAGAAACAATGACACTGTCAATTCTTCCCGGCACGAAGGAGAAGCTAGAGGCGATCGCCCGACGTTTTAACATCTTGTGGGGGAAAAGTCCTAGTCCGTCAGGTCTGATCGCCGCCATCGTCGAAGGGGAACTGGAGATCGGTGAACCCTTTACCCTCTCGGCAAAGCGGGTCGAAGCGATCAAGAAAGCGATCGACCTTCTGGTGCGATCGGGTCACATCGAACCGGCCCAGACTCTTTCTAATTTTCTTTTAGAGAGGGGAAATCTCTCCCCTCAAGAGCGTCGGGAGATTTCCGAACAGGTGAGTCAGTACGATCGCGATTGGCGGCTCACGGTGGAGTGCTATATCCATGACCGGCAAGCTTTTCGGGTAATGTACAAAAATTCTCAGGGACAGACCCTAGAATTTACCGTTCGCTGTGCCGAGATCATGTTTCGGGAAAAAGAATTCTATCTGGAGGTCTGGTGTGAGGAAACTGAGGACCTGCCAGAAGAAGATAGGCGAGACTTTCCCGAACTTGTTCACAATCGCTGTCTTAAATTCTCTCGTATTCAAAGCCTGATTCCGATCGAAGAACCATGGCGAGACAGTCTCGATTTTATAGAAGTACAATTACAGTTAGAAAAAGACCTCGTGAAGGCCTATGAAAGGAAGGCAAGGGATATCGACGACCGAGAGGTAAACGGAAAAAGGATTATAACCCGTAAAGTCTCTAGTCCTTTTTGGTTAATTCGGGAGATTTTACCCTACGGAGATCGCTGTATTGTACTTACACCAGAGCCATTACGCAACCGGATCAAACAAATGTTATTTAAATCTCGCCAACAGTACGAATCGGGGTAAGGTGTGCGATGCGACGGTAATATCGCCATCGGGAGCGGTTAGCGAGAGAAATTCTGGTAAAGTGAGCGGTTTAGAAGAGATCAGAGTCATGGTCAATTTTCAACCGAAGTGATAGGACAATCGAGCGGGAATTTTCAGATCGGGGCGATCGCTTATTTGCTAATATTCCCCGCGCATTCGTACATTACGGATTAGACTAACCGGTGGCATATTGATCACATCGTAGCCAATCACCTCATGGGTAAGGAATAGCGCCTGAAGGTGTCGTCCGGTGAGAAAATTTCGATAGATAGGCGATCGAGGGGTGAGATTGAGAACGAGACTGTAGGGCATTAACTTAATCGGGCCTTGGCAAAAATTTGTCTGGGAGTTAGGGTTAAATCGGGAAGAAGAATATCGCTAATTTCGTCATCGCCTTTTTTAATCGCCGGGGGTGCGTCGGGATAGAAAATCGTGATCTGCTTGGCCCGGGGATCGACGATCCAGACGCGACTGACTCCCGCTTTTAGGTAGGCCACGGCTTTTTCGCTCAGGCTGCTGAAGGATTGTTCAGGAGAAATAATTTCGATGACTAATTCCGGGGGAACGGGACAAGCTTCATCGGTGAGGGGAATATCTCCTAACCTTTCTGGGGAGACATAGAGAAGATCGGGAACGGGACACCAATCTCGATCGTTTTTGCTTAGAATAATTGCCCATTCGATTCCCACTTCTCCCCGTCCTTGATTCCAGTGATCGAGTATGGAAGATAAAGCCAGAGTTAAACGAGAATGAAAGAATTTTGGTGACATTTTCGGGATCGCTTCTCCATCGACTAATTCATAGGTAATATCGCCATCGGGAGCGGTTAGGGAGAGAAATTCTGGTAAAGTGAGGGATTTAGAAGAGATCAGAGTCATAGTATATAGTTTCTAGTGTAGTGAACATATCCCGCGCCAGATAAAAATCAATCTCGTGTTAGAGCAGAAGTGTAGTTAATCACTACTGCTCTATCTTTTGTGGGGTTATACTGAAGTCTTTCTTGATAGCCATTTGGTCTCCATTTAATAAAAACTTCAGGCAAGTCCTTAAACCCTAATTTATGATCATATATGGCTCCCCCCTGAACTGCACAGACTTTGATCACCATGTCTTTACTGTAGGCACATCCCCAATATTTTAAAGGTTCTAACTTATATCGAGTTTCTTCCTTGTCGTAAATCCATTCGTACACATACACATTAGCGTATTGATTTGTGTAATTTCCCTCATTATTCTTTTTCAAGATTAAACGATCGATGGGGACTTGAATTTGAGGAGATTCTTTGACAATTTTTTCTAAACTATCACCCTGCTTACCGTCATCATATACCAAGGTAACGGATGGAGTCCAGCTACGGGTGATTACTAATCCTTTTTCATGAGCAGATTGACAAGTGAGTTCGGCATTATAAACGGCCGATTCAAGAACCTATACTAAATCCGTAGCGGAGTAACAACCGATGCTTTAACCGTCAACTATACAGTCGGGGGGACAGCGACATTTAGTACAGACTACACCCAAAGCGGTGCAGCAACTTTCACCAGTAAAACCGGGACAGTGACTTTCGCTGCTCATTCTACCACTGCTAAAGTCACAATAGACCCCACTGCAATCGGGGCTAAGTAAATAAAATTTCACAACTTGATCGCTACAACTATCCCGCCAAGAACTACAATAACTCTAGGCATCTGTGTGAAAAAAGGCCCATCTATGCAACTTTCGCCCCAAGAAAAAGATAAATTACTCATTTTCACGGCAGCACTGCTCGCCGAAAGACGCAAAAACCGTGGTATCAAGTTAAATTATCCCGAAGCGATCGCCTATATTAGCGCAGCCATTCTCGAAGGTGCAAGGGAAGGTCGTAGCGTCGCTGAATTGATGAGTTACGGCACCACTTTGTTAACTCGCGAGGAGGTAATGGAAGGCATCCCGGAAATGATTACAGAAGTGCAGATCGAAGCGACTTTTCCCGATGGTACTAAATTAGTTACCGTTCACAATCCCATTCATTAACAGGAGATTTTTAGCAGTTATGATTCCGGGAGAAATTATCACACCATCCGGAGCGATCGAGATTAATGTCGGTCGCGACACCCTGCGTATTTCTGTGGCTAATACAGGCGATCGACCGATCCAAGTTGGTTCCCACTATCATTTTTATGAAGTTAACCAGGCCCTGGAGTTCCAGAGAGAATTAACCAAAGGAACCCATCTGAATATTCCCGCAGGTACATCCGTTAGATTTGAACCGGGAGACACGAAAGAGGTGGAGTTAGTTGCCATTGCGGGAACTGAAGAAATTTACGGCTTTAATGGTTTAATTAATGGTTCTCTCAAAGGCAAGAAAAAGAAAAAATAGGGTCTTGACGGAAAAATCATCATAGTTCGATCGCTCAATTGTGGTAACATCAAGGCAACGATAACTAATTCTTTCCAAGACTATGACGACGGTAAAAATTGGCATCATTGGCGGCAGTGGTTTGTATAAAATGGATGCTCTCAAGGATGTGCGGGAAGTATCCCTCGATACTCCTTTTGGTTCTCCTTCCGATGCTTTAATTCTCGGTACTTTAGAGGGAACGGAAGTTGCCTTTTTAGCGCGTCATGGCAGAAGTCACCATTTTTTACCGACCGAATTACCCTTTCGAGCTAATATTCACGCTCTCAAACAATTAGGGGTTGAATATATTATTTCCGCTTCGGCCGTTGGTTCCCTAAAAGCCGAAGTTAAACCCCTAGATTTAGTCATTCCCGATCAATTTATTGACAGAACTAAAGAGAGAATAGCGACTTTTTTTGGGGAAGGAATTGTTGCCCATGTGGCCTTTGGTGATCCCATTTGCCCCCAATTAGCCAACATTTTAGGGGATGCCGGCGCTAGTTTAAACCTACCGGAAGTTACCCTGCATCGCGGCGGTACATATCTCTGTATGGAGGGTCCGGCTTTTTCTACTAAAGCGGAATCAAATCTCTATAGAAGTTGGGGGGCAACCGTGATCGGTATGACCAATTTAACCGAGGCAAAGTTAGCCCGAGAAGCGGAAATTGCCTACGCTACCTTAGCCCTAGTTACCGATTACGATTGTTGGCATCCCGATCACGATCATGTCACCGTAGAAATGGTGATCGAAAATCTCCACCATAACGCTATTAATGCCCAAAAAGTTATCCAAGAAACGGTGCGCCGTCTGGCAGCTAATCCCCCCGTTTCTGCCGCTCATTCTGCCCTTAAATACGCTATTCTTACCCGTCTAGAGTCTGTTCCCGTCGCCACTAAAGAAAAATTAGCTCTCTTTTTGAAAAAATATGAAGAAGTAGAGAAATAGCCGAGAAAAGTCGCCGCTGAATCTAGAAATGGGTCATTTTTCTCGCTGTGATCCAGACGATCAATTTGACCCAAATTCTAGGTTATCTATGGCTTAACTAGCTAGATATTCTTTGATCTTGGCCTTGCGTTTTCTTAGTTTAGCGATCGCTTCTCGTTCGATCTGACGGACGCGTTCACGACTAATATTGAGTCGAACGCCAATTTTTGCCAGGGTGAGGGGCTGCCCATTATCTAAACCGAAACGCAGAGAAATCACTTCTTTTTGTTGAGGGGTGAGGTCTGCCATCAGTTTTTCTAAGTCCACCTGGAGGGAAGAATGGGCAGTGTAATCTTCCGGGGAAAGTCCCTTATCTTCCAAGAGTTCCCCTAATTCCGTGTCTTGATTGTCCCCCACCTTTAAGTCAAGGGAAAGGGGTTGACGTGACCTTTCTAAGTAGTCTCGCACCTGTTTGGGAGTTAGGTCCAATTCCTCAGCTAATTCGGCAATGGTGGCGGCGCGACCTTTATCTTGAGCTAGTTGACGCTGGGCCTTTTTGATTTTATTCAGTTTTTCGGTGATGTGGATGGGCAGACGGATGGTGCGACTTTTTTCTGCGATCGCCCGGGTGATGGCTTGGCGAATCCACCAATAGGCATAGGTGGAAAAGCGATAGCCTTTGGTGGGATCGAATTTTTCCACCCCTCTTTGCATCCCAATGGTTCCCTCTTGGATCAGATCTAATAGATCTAGATTGCGTTTTAGGTATTTTTTGGCGACGGAAACCACTAGACGCAGGTTCGCTTCTACCATCTTACGTTTGGCGAAATCCCCCGCCCCTAATTCTCGACGCAGTTGTTCTTCACTAATTTCCGCCGCTTCTGACCACTGACGATCGCTGGGGTCGCTGCCGAGTTTCGCCCTTAGGGATTCTTTGATTTTTTCCAGAAAAACTAATCTTTGTACCTGTTTCGCGTAGAGAATTTCCTCTTCATGGCTGAGAAGGGGAACTCGGCCAATTTCTCTGAGATAGGCGCGAACTGGATCGGTGGGGTTTTTCGAGGTTTTCATGAGTGAGCGTCGGTTGAGGGTTGATATTCAGGGATTAATGGCGTTTTTCAGATTGCTTCCCCAGGGCGGTATAAGGAGATGCTATCAGAGTTTTTTCTCGTTTTGTAAAGAGATAAGTGAGTGGTTACTCAACTATAGAGAGAAATCTCATTGACTATTTAATTGCCTCTATGGTCTTTTTTTGGCTATATATGGATTTTATGGGCATAAATGGCGCGTAGTTGTAAGCTTGGTTATTTAACTAATGTTACAACAATTATTAAATATTGTAAAGTTTATGATAAAAAAAAATTACACCTCTCGGGAAAACACCAATAAAGAGGAGGTTTGAGTATCTCTACTCATAGATTACCCAAAGGTTTCCGAGCAAGATGCAATCTAGATGACAAAATGAGCAATGTTCTCAGATAGCGATCGCAGAGTAAGCAGTGAGGGAAGTATTTTCAGTGAACAGTGAACAGTAATCAGTGAACTGAAACCTCACATCTGATAACTGTTTACTGATTCAAGGCTGAGGACCGGCTCCCGTCTATTGCCCTTGCCTAGCGGTTCAGGGGGGATTGTGTAAAAATAAGAGAAGATCGGTTTTTTTTTACTAAACCTATGGCCACTTCTTCCATTGCCGTTAGAGAATTACCTCTCTTTCCCCTACCCGAAGTTGTTTTATTTCCGGGTCGTCCCCTGCCCCTGCACATCTTCGAGTTTCGCTATCGGATTATGATGAATACGATATTGGAAGAAGATCGCCGTTTTGGGGTCTTAATGGTAGATCCAGCCACGGGAGAAATCGCTAAAGTCGGCAGTTGTGCCGAAGTTGTCCGTTGTCAACGTCTTCCAGATGATCGCTTAAAAATTCTCACCATCGGTCAACAGCGCTTCCGTGTCCTAGAATACGTCCGGGAAAAACCCTATCGTGTCGGTTTAGTGGAGTGGATTGAAGATGTCCCCACCACCCAAGATCTGCGACCTCTGGCCAAAGAAGTGGATCGACTGCTGCGGGATGTGGTTCATCTATCAGCCAAATTAACCGCTCAAAAAATTGAACTCCCCGACGATTTGCCTAGTCTTCCCTTGGAATTATCCTACTGGGTGGCGGGTAATCTCTACGGTGTGGCCGGGGAACAACAAGCTTTATTAGAAATGCTCGATACAGTCAGTCGTCTCCAACGAGAATCGGAAATTCTCACCTCAACCCGCAATCATCTGGCCGCTCGCACGGCTCTTAAAGATGCTTTAAATTAATAATCTGTCGGTTTTTCAGCTACGGGAGAGGATGTTATTTCAGTGAACAGTGATCAGTAAACATTAATCGGTGAACTGATAACTGATGTCTGATAACTGTTAACCTGGGGATTACCTAATGTTTACCTTGATACAGTAAAGTGGGGTTAAAATTGTTAGCCCCTCGCCTAGGAGAACTTTGATCATGTTGCTCACCTATAATCCCAACGTCTCACCCTTCCGAGAAGACTATAGCGAGAGTCGTCGGCTCCACTTTTACGAGCGCGGGGAGAATATTCCTCTGGTGGCTGATGGAGTCTGGCAAGTTTATCGGGGTATGGCGCAACTAAGTCAAGTATCTGAGAGTGGAGAGGAAATTTTACTAGGTTGGGTTCATTCATCCCACTTTTTCGGACTAAATTTGACCCATCTAGAATCTTATCACGCCAGAGCCTTGTCGGAACTGTACCTAAAATGGTACACGATCACCGAAGTGGAAAATTCGGCGGAATTAACCAGGATGATGTTAAATCAAATGATCCGTCGTCAACAACAAACGGAATCGCTCCTTGCGATCGCAGGACTAAAACGAGTGGAGGAACGTCTTCAGCAGTTACTACAGTTATTAAAGCGGGAAATGGGAGAACCAATCGCCCAGGGCAGTCGTTTAAAGATACGTTTAACCCATCAAAATCTCGCCAATGCTATCGGTACCACAAGGGTAACGGTGACGCGTTTGTTAGGGGAATTTCAGCGTCAGGGATGGGTGAGCAGCGATTGTGATCGCCATTTAATTATTCACCATTAATCCCTCTTCTGTCACTCTGGGGAACGGGAAAACAGAAATGACAGGGAAAAACGGATTCTAACAGAGAATTTATTCATCAATTAAGTTGATTATATAGAAAAGAAAAGTGGTGAATTACTCCAGGGGTAAAGAAAACCCATAGCCAAGCTTTTCAGCGATTCAAGTAACCGAAAGGCTCGATAAATAACAGGGTAAGCGCATCTTAACAATCCTTGACAAAATGGACTTGATGTGAGTTGCTTACCCAGAGAGCGCTTCAGGCATATTTGATGGGAATTGGCCATCTCAATTGTTGGGCAAAAATCGACCTATTTGGTCGATTTTGTAACTATTTTGACTGACTGGTATCACTTGAACTGCCCATGCGGATCACAAAATTGGCCAATTGTCAATAGCGTTTGAGATCCTCTCACCCTGAGCGTAAGGGGTAAAATTTCAGCAAAAAGCAGACTGCGGCTAACCATTGAGCCAGTTAAAAGGATTTTAGATAGATTCATAACAATTGATAACTATAAACATCTCGATCGAGGGTAAATATTTTTCCTTAGTTTTATCCTAGCATAGCCAGAAAAGTGGGCAAGAAACTAAACCCCATCAACTGACTGAATGAGGGGGCATTTATAGTATTTTATAAGCAATTTAGCCTGCTTTTGTGGTTTCTTTTTCAGTGGATTGGGATGGTTTTAGTTAGCAACTGATAATAAAGCTTCTTCTATTGGCTTTGGTAACTCGATAGCATGAAACCGATTCACAGAAAAAGCGTAATCTTCACCACTTTCATCAATAACCCGAATTAGACTGTTTATTTCTGCTGTCTCATCAGGGATAACGCGGTATATTTTGCCCACCTCTAGTGAAGCTTTGTAGCCTTCATTATTAAGACAAACTGCGAACTTATTTGTTTGAGATGACTCTATTTTCATGGTCAATCTAGAAACGGTAACTTGAGCTTAAATTCTTTTTTGCCGATGCCATGAGCTTCATACCAATGGACTTCAGCTAACCTTACTATACCATTGGGAAGCTGAACTTGGGCTATGCCCTTTAATTTTCTCCATCTACCTTTGCCATACTGTTTTTGCAACCGTTCCCGATTACGAATTCCTGTTCCCGTGGCAATAATCTCGATATTCGTAATATCGCTGATAATCTCAAAGTCCACGATCGAGCAAGTAATCTCAAATATTGACGGTTCATTATAGCATCTATTGCCAAAAAAGAGATATAAAAAAATAAACCCACTCAAGATTAATTGAAGGGGCATTTATAGTATTTTTAGAAGCAATTTAACCTACTTTTATGGTTTGAGTTTGCGCTTGAGGGTTGAAGCTACGCCGAGGGTGCCGAGGGCGAGTAAGCAATGTGCAGTGGCTAACAGACAACGAAATTGAGGGAAAAGTGATCGAACTGAAAACGCGCTATCATGATCAAGATTATCTCATCAGCGATCGCGTGGGGAATGAAGGATCAATTACGATCAATGGAAAACAATATGGGGTAGAAGTGAGAGGAAGAGTATTTGATCATCTATCTTCTCAAGAAATGAAACGAGAGGATTGGCTGAAAGATTTTCATTGCCAAAGTGAAGAGTTTATAAGCTACAATGTCGGGATTATAGCTCGTCTAGTAATTCTGGTGAAGCCGTCTATTCGTGATAGGATAGAGTTAGACTTCGACCATTTGGGAGGGGCAAACTATGATAGATTATAATTTGGATGCCGCCCATAGCATTCTCTATATGCGACCTACATCTGCGCTTGCGGCGGAAGATTTTGTCAAGATTGCGGAGGCAGTGGATCCCCACATTGAAGCCACTGGTGGCCTTGCTGGCGTGCTAGTTGAAGTTCCCGAGTTCACTGGTTGGGATAGTTTTGGTGCCTTGGTCGCCCATTTCCAGCTCATACGCGACCATCACAAGTACGTCAGTAAAGTTGCAGTGGTGACTGATTCCACTCTGGTTAAACTGATCGAAAGTCTGGCTTCCCACTTTGTCTCAGCTGAAGTCAGGCAGTTCCCTTGGGGGGAGACTGAGGTGGCGACCCAATGGATATTGGGCGGCTCCTGATTCCCTTGCAATACAATAGACATCTCCAGCAATTAACCTCGATCTAACCTGAATTTTGGAGATGTCTAATACCAAATCCGTTTTTAATAGTATGATTAACTGCCAAGTTATCAATTGTTTTTCCCTGCTCCCTGCTCCCCTATGCCTTTTAACAGGATTTAGCCATGATCGGTGGAGTTGTTAGGTTTCGTTGCGAGGGACTAACCTACCTCACCCCATCACCGGCCAATTGACTTTTTCAGCAAACCCTAATCAAAGAATCTCCCCGTAATAAGGGAGATTTTAGCCAATATCTAGAGTTATCCCCTGACAAATTACATTAATTTCAGATCGGGATAATTGGCGAGAATGTCATCTTCACTGAGAACATCACCCTCGCTTTGGGGAGTCCAAATCACTTCTACCGCTAAAAGTCGATCGCCTCCCATACTACCAATTTGTTGCAGAGCCTGTTTCAAGTCTTGGGAATCACTAATTTTCGGTAGAGAAAATTTACCGACAATGCCGGCTAAAATAGTAACCAAAATATAGCCTTCCGGTGCGGTTTTAGCTAATTCCCCAGCCGATTCGGGTAGAATATTGTCTCTAGAACCTTGACGCAGTTGGTTATTGTAATTAGTTAAGGTTTCCGCCGTTAATTTACCGCGTTCGTTGAGGGACCACTGATTAAACTTCGCTTCTGCACTGCTGAGGCTGGTTTGTTGGCAATCGACGTTACCATAAACCCAGTATTCCGGATGACGTAACAGGGCCAGGGCCGATTCTTGTAAGACTTCGACCCGTCCCTCGGAGGTGCTAGTATCGACAGTTAGGGCGATTTGATTTAATTCTTTTTGCAGATAACGGGCATTAGCCAACAAACCCACCTGTACTTTAGCCACGGAGACGGTTTCATAACCGGATTCTATCGTCATACCGTTTTCATCACTGCCTCCACGACTACGGAAAGCATTAACGAGGAAATTGGCAATAGCAAAAAAGATTAACAGAGAAATTAAGCCACCGCCACCACCACCCCAAAAGAAGGGTAAGAGGAAGGGAAAACCAATACCTCCACCGTAACCGGGGGAACTGTAACCACCACCTCTAGAAGGACTAATACTGCGACTAGGGGCGCGAAAACTACCGCCACCCATTCTACCCCCCGATGCCGCTAAAGCACTGGGAATAGAACCTAAAATCAGTGCTATCACTAATCCTAGAACCAATAACGGCTTGGCAAGCGATCGAACTTTAGTTAAAATTTTGTCAATCATAAGAACACCGAAGCAACCCTTTATTTACTAGCATAACCAGTTTCTCGCTCAGAGATAGACAAATCCCGAATAGGGATAACCGAATCAGTTATCAGTTATCAGTGATCAGTTACCAGATTCAGGGCAAGCGCATCTTAACAATCGTTGACAAAATGAACTTTATGTGAGTTGCTTACCCAGAGGGAGATTAAGGCATATTTGAGGAGAATTTGCTATCTCAATTGTTAAGCAAAAATCGATAAAATGTTAAGATTTCATAACTATTTTGATTGAATGGTATCACCTGAAATGCCCATGCGGATCACAAAATTGGTCAATTGTCAATAGCTTTTGAGATGCTCTCACCCTTTACCAGATTTGAGTTTTCGGTTCACTGATTACTGTTTACTGTTTACTGATCCCTGAAAATTTATGACTTGGAACTTCTCCCCTCCCACGGATTCGGACTTAGGCGATCGCGAAATCCCCTTAGAAAGTCATCATCTCTGGGGTAAACGGATTGCTTTACTGGTAACAGGAGGGATTGCGGCCATGAAAGCGCCGCTAATTGCCCGATCTTTGCGGAAATTCGGAGCCACAGTCGTGGCTTTTGTCTCGGAAGAAGCTTTAAGATACGTCACTAGGGAAGCTTTGGAATGGAGTACGCTTAATCCCGTAGTTAGTCAATTAACGGCAAAAGCAGAACATTTAAGCGATCAATCTCCCTTTGATCTTTATTTAGTCGCCCCTGCTACCTATAACACGATTAATAAGTTTCGTTACGGAATCGCTGACGGAGTGATCACTTCATGCTTGGCCTCGGCCTTGGGACGACTGGAAAAGGGAAAAACTAAAATTCTGCTCGTCCCCACCATGCACGGCAGTTTACATAATGCTATTCTGACTGAATCTTTGCAAACGCTCGATCGCTTGGGAGTGGAAATTATGCCACCCCGGGATGACTACGGTAAACACAATCTCCCCGGGGAAAAAGAGATTACTGTGGCAGCCTGTGGGATTCTCAGTAATTCTGTGCTGAAAAATATGCCGATTTTAGTCACTGGTGGACCCACACCCGTGATTATCGATAATATCCGTCGTTTAACCAATCGTTTTACTGGACAATTAGGAGTCGCTATTACAGAAGAATTATACCTGCGCGGGGCAAAGGTGCAGTTAATCCACGGACGCGGCAGCTATACACCCCCCGCTTATTTACCCCACGAAATTATTGAAACTTATGACGAGTATCTAGGGAAGGTGATGGGAGAATTAGAGAGTAAAAATTATACATTTGGGATTTTCTCGGCAGCAGTGGCAGATTATCGCTTAGAAAGCCCTTTTTCTGGTAAGATTCCCAGTGGAGGGCAGTTAAATCTTAATTTTGTGCCGACGGAAAAATTGATTGACAAGGTGAGAGAAAAATTTCCCGACTTAGAGATGGTGACTTTCAAGTATCAGGAGGGAGTTAGTCAGGAGGAGTTACTGGAAATCGCTCGTAAACGCCTAGAAAAGGGCTATCAGGCCGTCATTGCTAATAGGGGTCAGGAAAAGGGCGATCACGGGGAACAGGTGGCTTATTTGGTCACAAAAGCGGCATTGAGGAAATTTATCGGCAAAAAAGCGATCGCTATTGGCATCGCCGAATATTTAGAAGAGCGAGCCAAAAATGTTATAATCAAAAAAATTTAATATTTTTTAATATTAATTTGCAAAAATTTAGGGTAAGACAGTCATGGGTAACATCAACTTCGTCAAAGAGAATAAGATCGTGGTAGCGGCAGATGGAGCGAATTTACGAGAGAAAGCAATCCAGAATGGCGTTGATATCTACACTCTTGGCGGTAAATTGATGAATTGTGGCGGTTACGGCCAGTGTGGTACTTGTATAGTGGCAATTGTCGAGGGTCTGGAAAATCTCTCGGCTAAAACCGACTTTGAACAGCGCTGCCTGAAGAAAAAACCCGAAAATTACCGTTTAGCCTGTCAAACCATGGTTAATGGCCCTATCAGCGTCCAAACTAAACCAAAATAGCACTTATCGGTTTTTTAGCTGCGGCCTGGTCGGTGATCACTGATTGGCGATCACCGACCACTGATACAAACTAACTAGGAACAATATTTAAGAAAGCATCGAAGTCTTTTAATGCTTCTTGGAATTGATTAGCAGCGAGACTAGCATCTTTTTCTTTGGCTGCCGCATCGATACGTTCAAAGTGAACGAAAAGATTTTTCGCTAACTGCTTGGCTTTTTCTTGGTCTTTGGGCAGTAAATTACGGGATAATCCTACCATTTCCTGACGCAATTGCCCCAAAGGACCGTGGATATAGGTGCGAGTATCTACCCAATTTTTGTCAGCGATGAGGTCTTGCAAAACGCTCATTTTTTCGCGAAATCCTTCTATGGGTTGGATGTAAACCTGTAACTGTTCGATTTTTTGCGGACTATAGACGGTGGGGATAGTTGCTTGGGGACCACTGCAACTAACCAGCAGGGTAGTAACTAGGACTAAAACTAGGGAAATAATCGAGCGAAGACGTAGCATTGGTTTATATGTACTATTTAACAAACTATTGACGTTCTCTCCCTTAACCAGTCAAGGTATCGGGACGATTTTTACTTTATCAGAATTTTGGGTTTAAAACCTCGCCCCTTTTAGGGTATCCATTGGTCACATCTTTCATTAATAAAAAGAGAAGAAACTCAAAAAAGGACTCTTCTCGACTTTGTGTGATAAGTTTAACTTATATAGTAGCGATCAATCTTTGTGTCCTCTGTGTCTGGTGTGGTTCCTTCCACTCCCTCGCCCGCAAGACTCTATCTTAGAATACATTTTACCCACCAAACCTGGGAGAGCCTTTTCACGAAGCACAAAAAGATATTTATCAGAAAAGTTATCATTTTAGAACAGTTTAAGGGTAAAATTAGGGAAATAAAAGGGTAAAACTGGCTTTAGCTCCCCGTCCAATCTACTATTGATAATCTGGGTACTAAACTGAAATCTCTTTGATTACGAGTAACGACTGTAGCATTAAGTGATAATGCAATAGCAGCTATTCGCAGGTCTTTTTGTGGGCGATTTTTTCGCAGAGGCGGATTCTCTTTAAGTAATTGTTTGAGAAGATTATCTGCTTGGTTTGTAAAGTCTAGAATCTCAATTGTTTGCAGATATTTGACGGTTATTGAAAGTTTTGAGTAGAGTTGGGGCAGATTATTGATAGCCCAAGAATCGTTAATTTTACCCATCCAACCGTTGAAAAGTTCCTGAACAGTAATGATTGTAACGGAAATGGAATGACGGGACGCATTAGCAATAACTTGGGGATGATTGCGAAGAATTAGGGAAATATGGTCAGTATCGAGAATATATTGAGACACAAATCTTTATCCTCTACAGATAATATGAGGGATCTACTTCACTGTCATCATCTAAAGTACGTTCTGCTTGAAGTGTATCCATGATTTCTTGAAAATCTGCGTCATTTTCAAAGATACCTGCAAATTCTCGCCAATTGGGTGAGGGGTTATCTAGGGGTGTTGTCCATGATATCGTTTCAATTTGGCTAATTTGTTCGATAAAGGTTGTTTGTAGTTGGGAAATGGCTTCTTCTTTGGTGGGTGCTTGGACTCGAAAATGAGGCAATTCAGCGATAGATACAGCATATTGACCATTTTTAAGGGTTTCTATCAGTATTTTTACCTTTAGATTAGCTGATGGTTGGGAGGGCGGGATATTGAGATTGATGACCATAGCATTTTGTTGATTTATCGCTTTACTTCCTTATTTTATTGGATGTCAAGATAAGTATGAGGCATTTTTGGGTAAGTTAGGGTTTAGAGAGTTGCGTTGCCGAAGGCACACTGTGTGATCGCTCGTTTTTAATTATGGGTAATATCAATTATGGCTAAAATGTTTCCCCCAGATGCGCCTTCTAATCCTGATTTACGGGGAGAATCAGACGTATATCATTTACTATCTCAACTTGACGATGATTTTTACATTTTTCAAGACAGATACTGGATTTTTAAGAATAAAGATGGAGCTATAACTGAAAGAGAAACGGATTTCTTGTTAGTTCATCCCCAGAAAGGTCTATTGATTATTGAAGTCAAGGGAGGAACTTGATTTTCTTACGACGGGGAACATGATAAGTGGAAATCGGGAGATAATATTTCTTATCAAAATCCCTACAAAAAACAATTAGCTAACTCAAAAAAATTGCCGTTATTCCTAAAATGTGAACTACCTAGTTTGAAAAATCGTTGGATACCTTGTGGTTTTGCAATTTGTTTTCCTCATATTGATATTTTAGAGGGAAATTTAGCTACCTTTATGAAAAGAGACGTTACTTTATTTAGAGATGATCTGAAAAATCTAGGTGAGAAAATCAACGAAATATATAGTCATTATAGTAATAATAGTCATCAACCTCTTGGCAAAAAGATAGTAGAAGAAATTAAAACTTTAATTACCCCTAATTCAGAATTTAGAAAATCCCTAAGTGCAAAACTAGAAGATGAGGAACAAACTATAATTAAGCTGACTAAAGAGCAACAAGAAATTTTAGATGGTTTTGATAAAGTTAAAACTCCAATCCTTATTGATTGACCTGGGGGAACAGGAAAAACTCAACTCGCAATCTCACAAGCTATTTCAGATATTCAATTTGATAGATTGGTTTTATTCATGACTAATTCTCAGGATTCAAAAGATTATATCTGTAAGGAAATTTCGCTTAATAAAGTAAAAAAGCCTGTCAGACAGTTTCAGGAAGTCAGCACAGATTATTACATAACTGATGAAGACTTAATTAGGGTTTGCGGCAAAAAGTTTTTCCTGGGGGCGGGGTGTAGGGTTTTACCGATTTTCAGGGGGTCAATTACCTATTTTTCAGGGAAAAAGTGCCTGAATTTTCCCCCCGATCACTCCAAGGTCAGGCACTTTTTGATGTCAAAAAAGTCCAAAAGTGTTATCCGACAAGGTTTTTAGATTTATTCAGCAAACCCTAATTATGTTTGATCTTTGGTCAAGAATAGACCTCGACCTAATATTATCTCAAGAGCAAAAGTCTTTCTAGTTAAGGAATCTACCCAAATAAAAATTATTCTAATTGCCTCATATTTTTTCAGTGAAATTGAATTAGCAACGATAGATATACATTTCAGCTATCGAACTATTTAGTGAGTACACAAACTAAAAGCAAGCTGTGACTGGATTATAATTTTTGGAGATGTCTAATAGATAAAGTCAAGATTGGGGGCAATCTGTACCTATGCCGACGGCCTTACGGACTGGTCCTTACCGCTTCTACTTTTATTCCTATGATTGCCATGAACCACGACATATACACGCAGACCGAGAGAACCGAAGCGCCAAATTCTGGCTAGATCCCGATGTCACACTGGCAACAAATCACGGTTATAATCGCAGAGAGTTGCGTGACATTGAGCGTATAATCCGTGAACATCTGGAGGTATTGAGACATGAATGGGATGATTTCTGCGGTGGTGACACTGGCCCAGCCTAAAATAGTTAGTGTCACGGTGACAGATGATACCCTGTCTGTTGACCTCGAAGACGGTCGTACCATTGCTGTCCCAATTGGTTGGTATCCGCGTCTGGCTCATGGTAGTCCGGCTGAGCGTGTTAATGTTCAAATTAGCGGTGGAGGTTATGGTATGTATTGGCCAGAACTCGATGAGGATATCGGTATTGAAGGATTGTTGCTTGGCAAACAATCTACAGAAAGTGCTACTTCGTTCAAACGCTGGTTACAGCGGCGTAAAGCCAAGCAATATTAATTCGTTCAAACGAGGACAAGCAGATGACAATTCTACAAGCATGGCTTCAAAATTTGCAAGCACGGTTTCAAAATCGGAACAATCAGAATGCGTTACCTCATGCAGGTGTATCACTTGAAGATCTGAAAAAATTGAATCCTGAACAAGCCAAGATAATATTAGAATATGAAAAACTTAAAGAGGATAATCATTGGTTAAAAACTTTTTTAACTTTTGTTGCAGGTGCATTAATCCCTTTAATTGGTCTGTGGTTAGTAGCTCGTGACAAACAACAAGAGATTGCTCAACAAAATACAGTGATTCTCATTTATGCAAGTGAGTAATTATACTTGTCCCTAAAACTGGTTTCTAGCAAGGCTTTCAAAATAGCTTGACATAAAACCTGATTTAGGGGTTACAAAGGTGAGATGCTCCCAAGATACAGAGATTAAGGATCTGAAAGAACAAGCGCACAAAAATAGACTAAAGGATATTTATGGAATATTTTTAACCAACACAGATGTAATCTACTCTAAAACCCCAAGCGAATGCGAAAATTTCGCGCGTATCACGGATGCTGTTTATCATGGCAGTGAAGATTTGGGTCCTATCTTTAACCGACTAGCTGCTAATGTCAATGCAACAAAATGTCAATCCATCTTATGGCAACTTGCAGAACAACAACCCAATTCAAATCAGCCACCATCTCCTGAAGACAAACAACAAGCACAAGAACAAGCGACGAGTATATCAAAGCTTAAATCTGATAAAGTAACAATCCAAATAGAAGACTTGATTAAAAAATTTACTACGTCTGAGCGAAAAACTGCAAGTTTGACTTTAAGTGAGTTAGCCAATAAGGATACAGAAGCAAAACCACGAGTGGTGAATGCTTTGATCGGCGGCATAGTTGGTGACAAGGAAGAGAACGCATATCTTAAAAACTTGTATATTGCTTACACCTTAGCGAAGATTAAGGATTGGAGTTCACCCCAATATCAAAAGGTTTGCAATTTAAAAACATCAAAAAATTACAATGATCCAACATTTAAAATGCGGGTAAATAACGCTATTAATAAATTAGATAAGTCCCAACATTGTCCTTAAATAAACCCTGTAGGTTGGGTTGACGCAAGGAAACCCAACCTATGCTATGCTTATTCGCTCTCTAACTTTACTTTAGATATTGTAGGGTGCGTTAAGGGAATGTAACGCACCTTTTTAGACGTTGTCAGATCAGAATATGAAAGATGCAATGCAATCCTTGCTATCAAAGTAATTTCAGTTCCTGTGCTGATTCGGATCATCTTTCAATTTGACAACGCACCTTTTTAAGAAATTTGAGTAGCAAGTCTCGACGCTCAACTACAATTAGAATTATAGTCATTTCAATTAAGATTGAGAATATTAATCCCAGAGTTCCTAAGGGTTTTGTCGGTCTAGACTGTATCAGACTTATCTGAAATGACTATATGAGATATTTATTAGACACAGATTATCTAAGCATTCTTCTGGTAAAGATGGATGCTCGAATCGAAGCGATTGCACTGTCCTGTGGAGTGATTTTATTAACTCGTAATCATCGAGATTTTGGTAAAGTATCGTAGAGCGTATCAAATTGTCTCATAAAAGCTCGATCGATCCGCTCTTTCCATAACCATAATAACGGTGATTGCCATCCAAAACCGCCCCAAGAGGCGATCGCTTTTTGGTCTCCTGTACCGATTAAACTCAGATAATTTTTCTGGGGAAAATAGGGTTTTAAGGGCCGATTTTGCAGAATTCTTTGTAAATTATCGTATAAAGGTTTTCCTTGTCGGACGGCAAAAACTCCCGCTTTCGGACGGGGATAATCTGGAATCGTGGCAATATCCCCCACGGCAAAAATATGGGGATGAGACAGAGATTGCAGATAATTATTCACTAAAATAAAACCTTTTTCATCTGTCAGTAATCCCGACTCTTTAATCCAACTAGGGGACGAGGCAGCCGTTACCCAAATTGTATAATCTATGGGTAAAACTAGCCCCGATGAACAGATAACTTGATCTGGTCTTACCTCTATTACATCCGTTGATAAATATAATCTAATTCCCCTTTGTTTAAAAATATTCTCTAAACGTTGACCGACCCAATTATTATGGGCTGGTAGCAGTTTTTTTCCTCGATGAATTAGAGATAAATTCAAATTACTGCTAGAGTTGAGAATTTTAGCCAAACGGGACTGCATATTTAAAGCTAATTCTACCCCGCCTGCGCCACCACCAACAATGACGATATTTAGAGTATTATTAGGGTTACTAACCGCTTTTTTGAGGATTTCTTGCCATCCTTGCCGAAAAATCGGCACTGGTTTGGCGGGAATAGCGCACTCTTTAGCACCGATAACATTATCCACTGCTGGGATGCTGCCAATATCGATCGAGAGATAATCAAAGGGAATCGGTGAAGAATTATCACAAATTACTTGACATTTTTTCGTATCTATGTATCTGGCTTTAGCTAAAAAGAATTGCGCTTGAGAATACTTAGCTAGAGAAGGTAAATCGATATGAGTCTCGGCAAAATCATAAAAACCGGCGATGTGGCCGGGTAACATTCCCGAATAGGGAGTATGGGTGACATCGCTAATTAAAGTTAATTGAACGTTTTTTAGGGGTGATTGCCCCCAAAGACGAAGAGCGATCGCATGACTATGACCACCACCGATAAAAACTAGGCGCTTGACTAAATCCATAAAAAAACGGTATTGCTGCCGGAAAAGTTAAATTCTAATGAATATATCTTCTTACCCAGAAATTCTGTTGCAAAATCGAGAGTAGATAGACAAAAACTCAAGGCATCGAGGCCAGGAACTTTTAACCAATGACAGTCAATTGGGATTTTGCTTTTTTCGGACTCGATATTCTTAAGCAAATTCTATCTATTATCTTCGCTTCCCAATAGAGAGAAGTCTATGCAAGAAGTTTATATCGTGGCCGCCGTCCGGACTCCAATTGGTCGTTTTGGTGGGGGATTAATCGGATTATCCCCGGCCGATTTAGGGGCAACAGTGATGAAATCCGCCCTAGAAATCGCTAATTTGCCCCCAGAAGCCCTAGATTTGTACATTTTCGGCAATGTTTTGGGATCGGGTCATGGTCAGTTAATTCCCCGACAAGCGGCGATTAAAGCGGGAATTCCCGTAAGCGTGGACGGATATCGGGTGGATATGGTTTGTTCTTCGGGAATGATTGCCGTTAGTAACGCTGCCACCTCAATTCGCGCTGGAGAAGCGGATCTCGTCCTCGCTGGTGGTATTGAATCCATGTCCCAAACTGGCTTTTTTCTCTCCCATCGGGCCCGGTGGGGTTATAAATTCCTCATGGGTGCGCCGGAACAATTAACCGACCTATTACTGCACGATGGCCTAACCGATGCTACCACGGCCGAGGGCATGGGTTCCCAAGTCGATCGCCTCTGTCTCGATCGCGGGGTTTCTCGGCAAGCATTAGACGAAATTGCCGCCTTATCCCACCAAAGAGCGGCCACAGCCACAGAAAAAGGCTGGTTTAAGGGTGAAATCGTGCCAATTGAGATTAAATCTAAGAAAGGTTCCACAATTCTTGATCAAGATGAGGGTATTCGTTCCGATAGTACCCCAGAAGGGTTAGGAAAACTGCGGCCGGCTTTTAACCCATCGGGAGTTTTAACTGCGGGGAATAGTAGTCAGATTTCCGATGGGGCCGCCGCTATCCTTTTAGCCAGTCAAAAAGCGGTGGAGCAGTACGGTTTAAAACCAATTGCCAAAATCCTTGGCGGTGCTGTGGGTGCTGGAAAAACCGATCGCTTCCCAGAATTCCCCGTCCTCGCGGTGAAAAAATTACTGGCATCCCTAGATAAAACGATCGAAGATTTCGATTTAGTGGAAAATAATGAAGCTTTTGCCTTAAATAATCTGCTTTTTGAGATGGATCTGGGGTTAGCGAGGGAAAAACAAAACGTTCACGGTGGTGCGATCGCATTAGGTCATCCCATCGGTGCTTCCGGAGCGCGGATTCTGGTGACGTTAATTAACGCGTTGCAAGTACAGGATAAAACCCTCGGTATGGGGGCCATCTGTCATGGGACCGGTGGCGGAACAGCGATCGCAATTGAAAGAGTTTAGGAGGAAAAAATTATGGTATCCCTAGGACTAGAGGAGAAAGTTATCGTCGTCACTGGCGGAAATCGGGGCATCGGGGCGGCTATTGTCTCTCTTTTGATAGATTTGGGGGCCAAGGTGGCTTACACCGATTTAGTCGCCGATAATCCCCAGGGGTTGGGTATTGTCGCCGACGTGACTAAGTTGGAATCGATGGAAGCGGCAGCTCAACAAATTGAAGCGGAATTGGGGCCGGTTTACGGTATCGTCGCTAACGCGGGGATTACCAGAGATAACTTTTTCCCTAAATTAACGCCGCTAGATTGGGATTTAGTGATTAATGTCAACCTAAAAGGGGTTAATCACACGATTAAACCGTTTATTGAGGGAATGTACGAACGACAAGCGGGATCGATCGTTTGTATTAGTTCTATTTCCGGTGATCGCGGTAATGCCGGCCAAACTAATTACGCGGCTACAAAAGCGGCAGTTATCGGTTTAGTCAAATCCTTAGCGCGAGAAGCTGCCCGTTATAATATTCGCGCCAATGCGATCGCACCGGGGTTTATTAACACGGAAATGACTTTAGCGATTCCCGAGAAAGTTCGCGATAAAATCACCGCCGAAATTCCCTGTCGTCGCTTTGGTGAACCCGCCGATATCGCCTGGGCAACTGCTTATTTACTCTCCCCTGTTGCCAGCAGTTATGTCTCTGGAGAAGTCCTCAGAGTTAATGGGGCCCATCACACCTAATCAGTTGTCAGTTATCAGTGGGTGGATGGAATTAAATATAAGATGAACGTAGGTTGGGTTGAAGCATGAAACCCAACGCCCGATTATGTTACGCTACCGCTAACCCATCCTACAAATAATTGTGCTTAATCAGTTGTCAGTGGGTAAGTTATCTGTCTTCTGTCTCGGAGTCTCGACTAGGAAATTAATTTTACACGACTACTTATCAGTTATCAGGTGTAGAGTGGGTTAGTAAACTAGCGAAATCAGCGTTAAAGGAAAAGGGCAAAAATAATGGATAAACCGACACAAGCTTGGAGTGAGATCGCCGCCGATTACGTCAATCTTTGGACGGAAACTGGGGCAAAAATGTGGTCAAGTTGGTTTGATATGATGGGAGAGATACCGACTCCTATGGGCAATGTTAAACCAGAATTACAAGAGGCAACCCAGCGCTATTTTGATAATCGGGATTTATTGATCAAATTCCTAAAATTATCGATGGAAGCTTGGGAAAGTATCTTTCCGAAAATGCAAACAGGAGAGGACTGGCAAACAATTTTAGATAATTATACCCAACAGATGCGCGGTCAACTGAATAGTTTTACTGCCACCACTTCCCAAAGTAGTCAAGATGTCAGTCAACTATGGACAATTTACCTACAACAATTGCAAAGTCTCAATCATTTATGGTTCGATCCTTTGGTGCTGTCAAATGAGACAATAAACAAAGCTTGGTTAGGTAACACTTCTTCTTTGATCGAACTCAATAATATCTATTGGCAGAAGTTTTATGATGAGACTTTTGGCCAATGGTTACAGATGCCTTTATTGGGATTGCCGCGAGAATTTAACCGCAAATTACTCGATAGTTTTGAAACTTGGCGCGTTCTTTATCAAGCTAGTATTAACTATCAAATTGTGCTGGCTGATATTCAAGTTAAATCCTTTGAAGCTTTAACTAAAAAATTAGTTTTCCTAGCAGAAAAAGGTCAACCTGTCAAGGATTGGCGAGAATTTCAAGATGTGTGGAGTGTCGTCGCTGACAATATTTTTGAAAAGGCTTTTTGTCAACCAGAAAACCTAAAAGTAAGGGGAAAATTTATTAATTCTCTCAATGATTATCGCCTCAAACAGCAGGATTTAATGGAAATTTACCTGCGCTCAATGAATCTGCCTACCCGCAGCGAAGTCGATGAAATTCATCGAACTATCTATGAATTACGCAAAGAGGTAAAAAGTCTCAAAAAAGCTTTAGGAGAAAAAAAAGAAATAGAAACTGACAATTAGGTAATCTATCAGTTATCAGTTATCGGATTGCAGTTTTAAGTATATAGTGTTAGGTGAAAACTTCGGAACTTTCTTTTCACTGATTACTGTTTACTGTTCACTGCTCACTGAAAAATCCCCACTTCTTATAGGAGAATTAAATTATGTGGCCATTTTTGACGCAAGTAAAACTAGAAGATTTTACCCAAGATTATCTAGAATTAACTCAGAAAAATCTCAAAGGTTTAGACAATCTCAAACGAGTTAAAGAAGAAGATATTGAGTGTGGAGTCTCGGAAAAAGAAGCAGTTTATCGGGAAGATAAAATCATTCTCTACCACTTTAAACCCGTGGTCGAAAAACCCTTCGAGATTCCCTTGCTGATGGTTTATGCTTTGGTTAATCGTCCCTACATGGTAGATTTACAGGAAGGGCGTTCCTTAGTGGCCAATCTCCTGAAATTAGGCTTAGATATCTACTTAATTGATTGGGGATATCCCACGAGAAGCGATCGCTGGTTAACCCTTGATGATTATATCAATGATTATGTGGATAATTGCGTCGATTTTATTCGTCAAAGTCATCATCTCGACAAGATTAATCTGTTAGGAATTTGTCAGGGGGGAACCTTTAGTTTATGCTATAGTTCCCTCTACCCCGATAAGGTAAAAAATCTGGTGACAATGGTGACACCAGTGGACTTTTATCAAACCGAGACCCTCTTAAATATGCGGGGGGGGTGTTCCCTGGGTTCCGAAGCATTAGACATCGATTTAATGGTAGATACGATGGGTAATATTCCGGGAGATTTTCTCAATTTAGAGTTTCTGGAATTGAAACCTTTACAGTTAGGTTATCAGAAATACCTCGATTTTCCTGACATCATGGAAGATGAATCAAAATTAGTTAATTTTCTGCGGATGGAAAAATGGATTTTTGATAGTCCCGACCAGGCAGGAGAATCCTACCGACAGTTTCTCAAGGATTTCTATCAGCAAAATAAACTGATTAAAGGGGAAGTGATGTTAGGAGATAAACGGGTAGATTTACACAATCTGACTATGCCAATTCTCAATCTTTATGCGGATAAAGATCACCTTGTCCCTCCCGCTTCTTCCCTCGCTCTAGGGAATTATATCGGTACTTCTGACTATACCGCTTCTGCTTTCCCCGTCGGACATATCGGAATGTATGTCAGTGGCAAAGTGCAACGGGATTTACCCCCCGCTATTAGCGATTGGTTGAAAGCAAGAGCTTAACAATCCCTGAACATATCCCCTTTTCCAGTTTGGGAGAGGGGTTCATAGCAGTTATGGGGCCAATCCCCCCTAGGAAAGGAACCTAAAGCTTATCTGTTGGCGTTCTGAGTTAAATTAGCGTGAAATTGCAGGTAAGTAATGTGCTTTGAGAGTTACGCTGATCAATCGCGCACCAGAAATTACTAAGTTTAAGGTTCGGCAATCTGTCATCATCCGAGCTATCTGACCTACTCGACAATTTTACCTGCGATCGCAATGAAACCCGATTCCCATAACAAAACGATATTTAGGAGCATCTGGGGATGGAAAGGAAAATCTGGTCGCCTACCACAGACCGCTCCTTCTGTTCCCCCATTATCATCTACAAAACTGATTCAGCTTGCTCAAGCCAACATAGAAGCAGTATTAAAACCCACATTCCGCACCCTAAGCTGTCACAGAGAGAAATTACGGAGAGAAAAAATCAAAGTGAGCATAAAAATAAACATAAGGAGCGAAAAAAGGCATTTGAGAAACAGTA
>JAADBR010000029.1 GCA_009995705.1 Microcystis aeruginosa W13-11 | reverse complement strand
CTCTTGAAGCTAATTATGATGATTATCTTGAAAAAAAATGATAATTAGACAGAAGTTCTCTATGTGAACAAGAGAACTTTATCTTCTTTTGTTTTCAAAATGAGAATTGCTGGTTCGAATTGGGGTGGCATCACGGGGAAGGCGTTTTTGAAAGCGGTTAAGGTTGTCTAGAACAGCCTTAGTAGCTTCACTCTCAGCCTTCGCCACATCACTCACTTCATCAACAGCTTTAGCCGCACTACTCTCAGCCTTAGCAGCATCACCCACTTCATCAACAGCTTTAGCCGCTTCCCCCATTTTACCAGCAGCCTTAGCAGTATCACCAATTTCTTCACCCACTTTAGCCGCATCACTAACTTTGTTAACAGCCTTAGCAATATCGCTAACATCATCAACAGCCTTAGCAGCAGTTCTAGCTCCCTTACCACCCGGTACAAGATTCAATGCTCTTTGCCACCAAGCCAACTTGTCACCAGTTAGGATATCTCTACCTGTAATTGCCTCAAGTAAGCCTTTCCAATAGCCAATAGGGGAAAAATCAAGCAATAAACTCAACAAAAGAGCAATTAAAGCAGCCGCGAGAGCCGCTAACTTGGATTGCTGATAACAATCTTGAAGTCCACTACAGTTATGAGCTATTGCTGGCTCTGAATAAAAGAGCAGAACTACAGAAAAAACTAATAGGACAAGAGTGCTTTTTTTCATTAGGGATTCCTCTATTCTAATGCTTTTTGTTTTGGGTTAGGCATCAGTAAAGCAAAAATCATAATTCCAACCATTGTAGAGATAACGATTGATATAAAAGAATCACCTCTCCACATTAGTTCGATAATCATTGAAGCCAAAAAATAACTCAACCATGTCGCAGCAATTAGACGCAACACAATAGGACAACGACAAACTATATTGGCCCATCCCATTAACTTTTTCGGCGTGCTATCTCGAAGTAACATCACTCCAGTGATAGATAATCCCAGAATGATTGCCTCAAACCAGTTAGATAACATTCCTGAAAGCATGGCAGTAGAACAAATAGCTTTGATAAATACTCCAATTACAGGGGGTAGAGAATTATTAGGCATCTTCCTACTGAGGAGAACCTCTCGAAGTTTTTCCCCTCGCTCTTTTACTTGGGAATCCGATGAACTTTTGAACTCCAAGAAAATTCTCACAGCACCTAATATTCCTGCCAATAAAGCTAACATTTGCCCATTGTATTGAAGAGGCTGAATTGCCTCTACTGGTGGTGTAATGCCTTGCCATGTATATACCGGACGAATCAATATCGGTACTGCCTGTGTCCAGACAAATACAAGGGTACTTTGTATTACTGCTTGGAGTAATCCCTCAGTAACTAAGCCAATTGTTCCTAAAGTCTTGAGACGAGGAACTGTTTGCAAACGCAACCCTTGACTTGTTAGGGGTATTGATATTAAGAGAATCGATAAAAGAGCATAAGAGAGTAGCAGAGGAATCTGAACTATCAAAAAAGTTTGAAATATATTGCCTATTTTTGGGTGTTGAAACAGAAAAAAATCACCGAAGGCATAACCTACAAGAAGATAGCTTCCAAGTCCAGTTCCAAAACTGCTGATTGTCATCAAAAGTGCCATCACACCAATCGAAAAGGTAAAAGTTTCCCCAGGAGCAAAATGAAACCAACCTATTAGTAAACCTAACACCAATGATACAACAGGAGCATAAGCGGCAACTTTTGACCAGTGTGTCAGATAAATTCCATCAGCTAGAATAACAGAAAGAAATCCAGAAACTCTACTAGCTGCTACAGGTAAATCACGCCACCAAAAATTAATTAACTTAGTTTCCATAACTTCCCCCAATATTAATTTTTAAGAACCTATTGCAGAATAAACCTAAAACAGATCCATATACCAAATGTCCAGAAATTGAAACAATAGTAAATTCTTGCATCACCGCTTGTAAGTGAAGCCAAGATGGATAAATACTGAACATAGCAATTTCAAGGCACATTGCCCAGGCAATGCCCCACTTCCAGTTTCGATTGCCAAAGAAAAAACAGTAGGCTACTGCAAATAATATTCCATTGAGTAGATGATATAAAATCCCCCAGATTAAGACAGCAGCTCCAGAAGAATTAGCACCTAGAATTAGCTGTCCAAAGACAGGAATTGCCTTAAATGGATTGAGGGGAATATTAAACAATTTGACAATTAATAGTCTTGATAGGTCATAAGCACCTGTAGCAATAACACCGGCGGACATACCAGTTATAGTTTTAGCTCGAATGATCTTACGTTCAGTAGGCGATGAACGTAGCCATTTTGAAACAGCTAAAAACCCGGAAAAAGCTCCTAAGTAAATAAGTATCGTTGCCAGAGATGCGTTAGTTATAACTGAAACCACTAAAGCTGCACCACTAGCCATTGAAGCGGCTCCAAGAACAAATTGTGGTTTTAAGTGTATTTGCTGGTTCATTGATACAACTTTGGTAAACGTTCAGTCCAGTAGGGTGAATTAGCAAAGTGTAATCCACTAACCAGCATTATAAGACAATAGCCATCGATGATTCAATAGGTTGTGCTGGGAATTAGTTCGGTAATACAAGATCGGCGATCACACTAATTCGTCAGAGCAGAGGTTAAGAGCAGAGGTTATAAAGAACGATCACCATATAAAGCCTCCAAAAATTCTGTTTCAGAAATTGGTCTTGCATTGAACTCTAATTGAGGTGAATATCCATACTTTTTATATTCAAATTCCATGAAAGATTGGGAGACATTCCACTCATTATGGCAAATAGCCCAATATAAACGATAATCGCCAACATAGCTAGGGAAGTTGCCGGGGGAAAGATTGAGAATCATTATAAGAGAATTTTGCGATTCTTTTAAGTTATCGTAATCATTAAGAGAATAAGCTATCCAAGGATTATTCTTTGAACATTGAACCCACCTTCTCCACTCTCTTTTTACATTATCTTTACTTTTTGACTCGTATATAACTTCATATAATTCTCTTCGAGAGCCATCTAGGAGAGCTTTAATATCTTCTCTAAAAAGTCTAATATTAGTAACTAAAACTCCTTCTACTAATAACCTAGGGATACCAAACTCAGCTTTGGCAATTTGTTTGTCTAATGAGCGTACATTTTCTGGCGAAGGATTGAATAGGCAGCTATTACCGTTGTTCGGCTTCCAAATTTTGTGATACTCTCGCCATCCCAACTTTTTATAAGTGTCCACATCCCATGTTGTATGCAATCCACTTACCTTACCTTTCCCTATAGACGTAAAGAAATAGGAATCCGTCGCATTGGAACCATAGGCATCGGGTGTTCCGGCTGCTGGTCCATGGGTGATTAATCTACCATTCTCATCGTAAGTACATTGCTGACCTGGCCTTAATGGGTATAAATCCTTCCTTCCTTCTGGTCGATATTCCTCAGAGGCAGCAGAACGATAAAAACCTTTAGCTCCCGGATGATAAGACATTTCAAGTTGACGCTCGGCTGCATTTGATGGGGTCAATGGATAGGATTTCGCGTTAATCTTCCTTTGTTGAATAATCTCGTCTTCAGTACAAGGACAGGCAAAAAGTTTATCTTGCCAACCCGGATAATTTTCTTGTAGTCTGCGTACTACTTCTTCGGGTTGCAAATCTATAGGTTCTTTTTTGGAGATTTGATTGGATATAATGATACTCACAGTTGTGACCACTGGTACTCCTACCAATAAAAGTAGGATTAGTTCAATCAGTGTTGGACGGGTGTAATTTCAGCTATTCAGTCATTATGAGGGTTATGACATTTTTGGTGGGGGTGCTAAAATCTGCTTCTAGCATCAAAATGAGAATTGCTGGCTAACTAAAAAGCCTTTAAGATAACTGAACATTACCAAAATCCTCAATTTTCATAGGTTCGTTACTGCAAGCGAACGGCTGAATTAATCGGCAGGAGGTCGCCTCTAATGATCAATTCAAACCGAAAATATCACATCTGTCCGCTCCAATGATGTGTTACCTATTATCACTCCATCAGGCGATCGCATAAATCCTTGACCAGCATGGTGTGTTGTTTCCGTACACAGCTTTTATTTATTCTCCCCCGCAACGCGCACGAAGTGGTCTGCCAACTTCCCACCCCAACACCCAACCAACGGTCAACTACTCAAAATCGTTATGACTATGATATAGTTGTTAAGGAATGTAAAAATAGTTGCATTTTCCCAGAAACTAGATTAAGGAGATTAAGAGTATGACCGCCGAAGGTTGCTTAAGAGTCGGGCAAGCGGCGCCGGATTTCACCGCCACCGCCGTTTTCGATCAAGAGTTCAAACCCATCAAATTATCGGATTATCGGGGTAAATACGTCGTTTTATTCTTCTATCCCCTCGATTTTACCTTTGTTTGCCCCACGGAAATTACCGCTTTCAGCGATCGAGTTAGCGAATTTGCCAGCATCAACACCGAGATTTTAGGGGTGTCCGTCGATAGCGAATTTGCTCACCTAGCATGGATTCAAACCGAGAGAAAATCTGGTGGTGTCGGTGATGTGGCCTATCCGTTGGTGTCGGATCTGAAAAAAGAAATCAGCACCGCTTACAATGTTCTTGATCCTGATGCGGGAGTGTCCCTGCGTGGTCTGTTTATCATCGATAAAGAAGGTGTTATCCAACACGCTACTATTAATAATCTTTCCTTTGGTCGCAGTGTCGATGAAACCCTTCGCACTCTGAAAGCGATTCAATACGTCCAATCCCACCCGGATGAAGTTTGTCCCGCCGGTTGGCAAGAAGGGGATGCTACCATGGTTCCCGATCCTGTGAAGTCGAAAGTTTACTTCGCAGCAGTTTAGTTAAAGGTTTTAAGAAGTCCCTCAGCTATAGATGGGGAGAGACTTTTAAGGGGGGTGAATTTTTCACCCCCCTTTTTAATCGGAAAATTTTCGGGAAAATTGGCCCCATTAGCCATAATCTCATCTAGAATACAGGCCAGCAAGTCTAGAAAGAGTCACGGCAATCTATGACTACCAGTAATTATGATTCCGAGTTGACAGTTTTGGGATTACCCGCAGCCAAAGGTAGATGGTTATTAATACCTCTAGGAATGGGCGTTTTACTCTGTTTAGGGACGGTGTACTCTTGGAGTATCTTTAGAAAACCCCTAGAAACAGAATTAAATCTCGGCGCCACGGAAAGCCTATTACCCTACACTGTGGCTCTAGTATTTTATGCCGCTTCTATGCCGATCGCTGGTTTTTTTATCCCCCGGGTAGGCACTCGCAGGATGACTGCTCTCGGCGGAATTATCGTCGGTTTAGGCTATATTCTCGCTAGTTTTGCCGCTCAGATCCAGACAATTATTCTTACCTACGGAGTCATTGCCGGCACAGGAGTCGGCATCGCTTACGGTGTTCCCATGGCAGTGGTGGCACGCTGGTTTCCCGACAAAAAAGGTTTAGCGGTGGGTTTAACCATTATCGGATTTGGCCTTTCTCCCCTAATTACCGCACCTTTAGCCAATCGATTGATCAATGAATATAGTGTTAGACCAAGTTTAAGATTTTTGGGGATTATCTTTACAATAATTATTGTGATTATTGCCCTCGCCATGAAATTACCCCCTCAAGACTGGCAACCTGCCGCCAATTTAGCTAATCGGAAATCCGACTTTCTGGCCAATTATCCGGTGAATATGCTAAAAAGTCGCTCATTTTACGGCCTATGGCTTTGCTATGCCATTGGTGCTTTAATTGGCTTGAGTGCTATCGGTATTTCTAGTCCCGTCGCTGAGGAAATTATTCAGATTGAGCCAGGGTTAGCCGCTAGTAGTGTTGCTCTATTTGCCTTGTTTAATGGTATTAGTCGTCCTTTGTTCGGTTGGTTTAGCGATCGCTGGAAACCCCATTATCTAGCGATCGGGGCCTATACACTCATTTTGATCGGTTGCCTGTTGATGGTCAAGGCCGAAAAAGGGGCGGTTACTAGCTATCTAGTGGCTTTTTGTCTATTTTGGTTCTGTTTAGGGGGATGGTTAGCCCTAGCTCCCGCTACTACTCTCCACTTCTTTAATCCTGACCACTACGCCCAAAATTATGGTATTGTTTTTACTGCCTACGGTGTCGGTGCTTTAACCGGCACTTTAGTAACCGGTAGAATTCGCGATTGGTTCGGTACTTACACTTATGCTTTTTATGCTATGGCTGTATTGGCAATACTGGGCATTTTTCTCGCTAGTGCCTTACTGAAAAGAGAGCGATCGCATTTATCAAATCCTAGCTAAGGGAGTTAATCTTAGCCTAGAGTAGATACTGCTGGCATTTTATAGTTTAAAAGACTCGAAAGAGGTCATATTAGACTGTATAGGTCTTTTAATCGCTCTTTTTCTGGGTGATTGTCGATCTTGAATCAAATCTCGGTTTTCCTCGAAGAAAGAAATTAACTGATCATCAGGGATTTCTTGGAATTCGCCAGTTTTCAATAAAACAGTAGCCATGGTAAATCGAACTCCTGAATATTCGTCTCGATCGCTATCAAAGCAGTCCTCTACTAATCAGGGGGTGTTCGCAGCTCTCAATAATTGTCACCTAACCGCTCAAAATTGTCTTTATTCCTGGGATTTTTTCGGCCACTGCTGACGGCGATAACTGCTATACTGCCCATGAACATTGACTAGATAGGGAACTAGATAAGTCAGTAATGCCGCCAGCCAGCGATCGCTTGTCATGCGGCCGTTGACTATAGCATAACCGTGGTTAATTGTCAATAAAATTGTACCCACCACTACAGCCACTTTTATCCCAGTGGGGGCAAATTGGGGGGATAATAAAGCATGAAAATAGCCGATAATTCCTTTCATTGTCTATAAATCGCACTCTATCAGGCGAGTAAAACAAAAAGTCACCATTTTTAACCCGTAGGGAGACTTCCACCAAAGAGCGGGAAAACAGCCTTGAGGAGCTGCGAGACTAAAATCCCAGTGGTCATAATCATCGATGCGCCACTCATCTTTGTTGCGCCATCCCACCAATTCCCCAAATTTTCTAATCGTTTCCGCGTCTTGGGTACGCAGGGTATTAATACTACCCCCAACGGCAAAATATAACTTCACCTGATTGCTAAAACCGAAATGATCGCCGCTATAATTTTTCCAAAGGCGATCGAGTACCCGAATCACATTAACGGGAAACTGCGTCATATCCTCTGGGGTTAAAGTATCGCGGGTTCTGCCAGCAGCTTCGAGGATAACTCGGAGAGTTTCTGCGTCTGCTTCCTTAAAGTTCCCCTCAGCTAGGAATTGCTGTAATTTACCATAGCGCTCGATGTCTGGTACTAACATCTGCCGCGCTTCGATCAGGGCAACCCGTTCGGTTAAAGATTGTAATTGAGCTAAAATATCCTGAAGTTGGGCGTTAAGATCTGACATAAATGTAAGGGTGGTTGTTGACTGCAAAAATTACCGATTTATCGGCAGAATAATTATTGATTTACCGCTTCTAATCGCGACTTGACAAAGCGATTCATCCATGCTTCTAGATAGATGCGATTGGCTTTTTGTTCTTTTAAATCTGTGGTAGTTAAAGGGTAAGGTGCTAATCCTTGAATGGCTGCCGTTGTCACACAAAACATCGACTTTTGAAAAGTTTCGCAGATCTGGACTAATAAATCTTCCTCTTGACGAAAACTCTTTTTATAAATGTCGTGCAGATAATCTGGTAAAAAGTGACGCATATCCTGCATTAATAGTGTGGGAGGAATCCCTGCACCTCCGATGGGTAAAGGATCTGCATACAAAGCACCATAGGCAAACATTCCTTGATCGTAGGGAATTTGATAGGCTTGGGCATTATAGGAAATTGTACCGGGGAAAGGTGTTCCGCGAAAGAAAACTGCCTCAACGTAGGGGATTGCTGTATCTGCAAGAAAGGTTAATCCTGCCGATTTGGGGATCAGATCATAGGTTTGTCCTTTGATTTTTACTTGATAGACAATTGGTTTACTAGCATTATCGACTAAATTTTTCCTAATGTGTGCCACCACTTCGGGAATACTGGTAATTTTTCCGGCATCGTAGAGATCGGATAAACTTAAAAAAGTATCGGCCATAATTCGCCAAAATTGACCTAAACCGCTATAGTAGGCCATCATCCGCATTTGTTCTGGCAAAAATTCAGGAAAGGCTTTATTTAAAATTAAAACTAGCGGATTATTCCTAAATTTGGCTTGAATAACTTTGGCTGTCACTTCCCGAAAAGCGGCACCATCTACATAACTATCTAAACCACCCCCACCATGCCAAAACATGGCTTTCATACAGTATTCAGCATACTCAAAATTAATGCGGTCATGCCACCAGTGTTGGAGTAATTTTTGCCAAGATACTTGACCATTAAAATATTTAAAGAAGGGGAAAAAAACCAAAAACTGATTTTCCGCAATATAAATTAAATTTTTGGAATAAGCATCTAACACCACCCCGTAACTTTTCAGGATACCCACCACCTCGATCAAATTCTGGGGAGTATCTTTTAACAATGCTTCCCCAGCAGTGAGACGCTCAATATAGGATGCTAGGGGATGAGAGGAGGACTTGACAGGGATAGTGACCATGCTAGAAGCTTGATAAAATAACTTTCCTTATCTATTTTAACCCATAAAAGCACAACCAATTAGCGGCGGTGGCACGGCGAGTCATGCGGGGATTGAATTGGCCAATTTTATAACCAGTAAACCCCAATTTATCTTTTAATAATTGTTTATTTTCTGGCAAGATCGATCGAGTTAATTTTACTGTTGGGGGACGATTGGCAATAAAATCTGGGGGTTCAGGATATTCACGGCGCCAATCTTCCTCTACTTGGCTATTATCCCATTTTCCTTGACTTTCATCGTAGCGATAACCTAAACTTTGCCAGACCAATTTATTAACGGTTTCGTCGTCAATTTCATCGTTAATAATCGCCCAAATTGTCTCTATATTCAATTTTGGTAGTTCCATAGATCAAGTGAATGGGGTGTGGGGAGGTGGGGAGAATAAATAAAATAATCTCCTATCTCCTGACGACCGGCTACTGACGACCAGCTACTACCTACGGTTAAAATAACTGGTGAATAACATTATCGATCATCGCTCAAGAGTAGCCTATTTTGCCCCCTTCTAACGCCAAAATTATTTTTATTTTAACTATCGGTGTGGTGTCGGTTTCTGCATCGGCAATTTTTATCCGGTTAGCGATCGAAGCGGTAGGTAATGCTACGATCGCATTTAGTTTATTTTTAGCGACTTCCCGTCTGATATTGGCTTCTGTTGTCCTAATTCCGAACTGGTTGACCTTATCACGCCAAAAAGTCCCTATTCAAGCCTATTATTACGCAGTGGGGGCAGGATTTTGTTTAGCTCTCCATTTTGCTACTTGGATTACTTCTCTATCCTACACCTCGATCGCCGCTTCCACCACTTTAGTCACTACTAATCCTCTCTGGGTTTCCCTGTTGGGTTGGTGGTGGTTTCGAGAAAAACCGACCAAATTAACCTTTATCGGCATTTTTGGGGCTCTAACGGGGGGATTATTGATTGTTTTAGCCCATCGAGATGTCAGTAGTTCTTATCCTAACCCTTTATTGGGCAATAGCTTGGCTTTAATTGGGGCAATGCTCGTTAGTGGTTATATTCTCCTCGGACGGGAAGCACAAAGAAAGGGCTTAAATATTAAGAATTATATAACTGTAGCCTACACTACCGCAGGATTAGCCTTATTACCTCCTATTTTTTTATTTGGTCAAGGTTACGAAAGCTATCCCTTATCCGTGTATGTTTATGTGTTAATGATGGCGATTTTTCCGCAATTAATCGGTCATACTAGCTTTAACTGGGCTTTGCGATGGGTAGCACCGACAATAGTAACCATGGTAATTTTATTAGAGCCAATCGCCGCTAGTCTGTTAGGAGTGTTCATTTTTGGTGAAATCCCCCCCCAAGAAGTCATTTATGGCGGATTAATTCTATTAATCGGCGTAGGAATTGCTATTTTAGGCGGATAAGCTGTTACTGGCTCTAATATTACTGGTTGAATGTGATCTCGATCGCCGATTGTAACCACAGACAAAGACTAGATTAGTGTAAAATGCTAAGTGGGTGACAGTTTAAGTAGGTAGATCTTAAAAACTTACGGATGCCCCCCTTATCAAGGGGGGATTAAGGGGGGATCAGCACCCCCTTATCAAGGGGGGATTAAGGGGGGATTAAGGGGGGATTAAGGGGGGATCGAACCCAAAATCTATCTTCAATTTAGTTATAAACAGCTACTTAGACAATCCAACTCACTTGAAAAATAGGGTTTTCGGGGAATTAATTCCCTGACTAAAGTTAGAAATATCTGGTGATCTTGGTACTCTGTGGTTGAGATATAAAAAAGTCAGTAGTTTTCAGGAAAAACGGGGGGTTGAAAAGTGAAATTAAAAGGAAAGGGGATACGGTCAAAACTGTCATCATCCGAGTCGGGTTTCTCGATGTTGGAAGTGATGATTGCCATTCTAACTATTGCCGCTTTCTTAACAGGAACCCTCCAGTTAATGGCATTCACTGCCTTATATAAAGTTCGGGCAGAAAGACAGGCTCGAGCTAACTTTTGGATACAAGAAGATTTTGAGGATGTCAAATATTTAGCTTCGACTTTGGATGTGAACTCCAGTCCTAATTATGTCAAGACGGATGTGTGTACGGGAACGGAGGGTTATGCCACAGCTTTAAGAAGACAACTAACGAATACTCCCCTCCCCACTACCCTCCCCACCCCCCCTATACCGACGGAACAATTAGTAGATACAAAACCATTTGTCCGTAAAAACTATTCTCTCTATCGGACTTTTCCTGAAGATGAACAAGCCCAGTCCGCTCATCCCCATCGTCTCCGTATAGAGTATAAGGTGAAGTTAGCTGATGATGAAATCGCTAATGACTATCAAACTCAAGAAAGAGACGAAAGAAACGAAGAAGAAGGAAAATTTCTTGCCAAAAGTTCTGTCGAGGTGATTCCCGATGCGTCGTTTAAATGTCCATAAAAATCAGGGTTTTACCCTGTTAGAAATTTTGATAGCTTTGGCAATTGCGGGAATTCTTGCCGTCTTAACCGGACCTAATTTATTGGCTTGGTTGAATAACAATAGAGTCCAACAAGCCACCGATGCTATACAATTAGCCCTAGAGGATGCCCAAAGACAAGCTATCCGTCGAGGGAGAAGTTGCACGATTAATTTTACTAATGGTACTGGCACCACGGTTTACCAGCAAATAACTGCCAGTGAAGCAGGCTGTTTAGTGGCGACTAATGATAAGACGAGTCCCTTGCTTCCGCTAGAGAATCCTGACGAGCGCTCCTTAAGTCTGCCAGAGGAAATATTTATGGTGGTGAATAATTTTCACACCCTGGGCAGCAGTCCGGGGGTGCAGTTTTCCTTTCGGGGTCATGTGCCGGGGTTAACCTTTGCTCCGCCGGCAAGCCAAGCGATAATCGTATTATATCCCGCCGCCAATGCCACCGCCGCTCCCTATCCCAACCAAGAAAGAAAATGTATAGTTATCGCTTCTCTGTTAGGAATAGTTAAACAAGGTACTTATAACGGCGATCCTCTAGGTACGCTCAATGCCGATAATTGTCAAATCCGTCTTGATGGAACTCAACCCTAATCAGTTATCCGTTATCAGATGCGAGTTTTTAGTTCACTGATTACTGATTACTGTTCACTGATTACTTTTGATTGCTCAGAAATAGTCGTAATTTTAATAAACTGAGAGTTTGACCGAGATTGAGGGGAAGGAGAGAAATGCCTTCTAAACGTGATTGTAACCAACTATCACCCCAATACCATTCGTGATAGCCATCGATGCCTTGACTCAAAAGCAAGCGTAAACACTGGTCATTGGCCGATAAAACCTGATGTTGTACGGGGATTAAACCTAACCAAGAGGTAAAAGTCAAGCCTTCCTCTAATTTATCGGGTAGATTGGGTGAGAGCATTTGCGGCCACAGCCATTGACGGAGATGAGCAGTTTTGAGCAAACTATCCCGGATAGCCTGTTCACTGGCCGAGATTTCGATACGCAGCTGACTTTGTTGAAAATTGCCGAACATATTATTGTCTGATAATTTTTGTTAAGTTAGTTAAAGAATAACTAAAAATCGGGACAGCGTTTTCCAAGGATAACAGTAAGTAGTATGGCAGATAAATTAATCCGCGCCACGGCCGCCGATGGCGGAATTAGAGTAGTAGGAGTGATTACCACCCGTTTAACCGAAGAAGCTCGCCAAAGACATCAATTATCTAACGTAGCCAGTGCCGCTCTCGGTCGCACGATGGCATCGGCTTTACTCCTGGCTTCCAGTTTAAAAAAACCCGGTTCTAGGATCAATATTCGCATTAAAGGCGATGGTCCGCTAGGTGGTGTTTTGGTTGATGCTGGACTCGATGGCACGGTGCGCGGTTATGTGGACTATCCCCAGGTGGAGTTACTCCCCAATGCTAAGGGAAAATTAGATGTGGGTCGCGCCATAGGTAACAAGGGTTATGTGCGGGTCTTACGGGAAGAAAAAGGCGAGGAGAGAAATGAACTTCAAGAGAGCATCGTCGAGATAGTTTCCGGGGAAGTGGGGGAAGATATCGCCTACTATCTAGACCAATCGGAACAAATTCCCTCCGCTTTGCAAGTGGGGGTTTTTGTCGGCACGACCACAGGAGTGACGGCTGCTGGGGGAATTTTATTACAAGTTCTCTCCAAAGAAGCGGCCCGGGATGAGGTCTTAGTGGCTCGTTTAGAGTCGAGATTGCGAAAATTAACGGGATTTACGCCCCTTTTACGCGCAGGAAAAAGTCTAGAAGATATTTTTCAGGAACTTCTCGGAGATATGGGTCTAGAAATTTTTCCGGCTGTGCAGATGCTGCATTTTGATTGTAATTGTTCTTTTGAACGGGCCCTAGGAGCTTTAAAATTCCTCGGGGTCGATGAATTAAAAGACATTATCGAAAAAGATAAACAAGCGGAAGCCGTCTGTGAGTTTTGTCGGGAAGTGTATAATGCCAACGAGAGACAATTAATCGAATTAGTCGAGTCTCTACAGGCTGAATCTTGCTGAGAAGTCGGGCAATGAGCGCCATTAGGGTAAAATCTATCTAAAATATCTGCTAGGGAGTCGTGAATGTTTAAAGGAAAAGAATTAACCAAAAATCTAGTCAAACGAGAATCGATTGACCCCCTGACTCGTTGGCCAGAGAAAACTAAGTCTTTTCTTTTTCTCTTTTGGTCTCGATACCAGCATCGTTTCACTTGGAAAGTTTGGGCGGCTTTATTTGTGGTGGTCTTTGGTGGTGTTGGCTTTCTCGCCACTTGGCAGTTATTAAATATGCAGAAGTCGCCCAATTGCCCAAAAATCTTCTGGCCTATCGCTTCTGCCTCCCTGCGTCTCTACTGCGCTCAACTTTCCGCCGATAGTCGCACCGTGGCAGGCCTACTCGAAGCCATTGCCCTGGTGGAAGCTTTACCCGAAGACCACCCCTTGCGATCGCAAGTTAATCAACAGGTGGAAGAATGGGCGCGAGATATCCTGAATTTGGCCGAAAAAGACTATCAAGCGGGAAATTTAAAGCAGGCAATCGCTAAAGCTCGTCAAATCCCCAATAATATGGCAGTAGCGGCAATTATTGGAGAAAGAATCGCTAAGTGGCAAGGAACTTGGACGGAAGGCAACGAGATCTTAAGCAAACTAGAGGAAAATCTCCGCGCTTCCAACTGGAATCAATCTTTCCGTCTGGCAGTGGATTTATTGAACTTAAATAATGAATATTGGGCAACGGTTAAGTATAATGAAGCGGTCGCTAAAATTACCGTCGCCCGGGAAGATAGCAGTAAGTTAGATAATGCCTTTAATCTCTTTGCCCGAGGCGGTCTCGACAATTGGTTCAAAGTCATTGAAGAAGCTAGAAAAATTCCAGCCAGCAGTTATGCCTATCAGGAGGCAGAAAAATTAATCGGGAAAACCGAGGATAAACTAAAAGAATACGCCGAAAGATTAATTGAGCGGAAGCAATGGCAAGCTCTCCGGGATTTGGCTAACCAAACCCCCAAAGACCTCAAAATTAAAGCAGATGTCACCGATTGGTCTCTCTTGTCCGAAGCGGCCTTAGATGCGGAAACCGGCACGGTGGACGGATTAGAAGCTGGCATACTGGGACTAGAACAAATCGACGCTTCTCGACCCCTCCATCAAACGTCCCTAGCTATGAAGGAGCGCTGGCAGTTACAGGTACAGGATCTAAAAATACTGTCCGAGGCCAGAGATTTAGCACAAGCAGGTACAATCGAGCAGTATAGCGCCGCTATCACGAAAGCGGGCGAGGTTCCCCGTAATAATCCCCTCTGGTCGCAAGCACAGCAGGAAATTGGCTCTTGGAATCGTCAAATACAAGTGATTGAAGACCGGCCCATTTTAGAACGCGCCCAAGAAATTGCTCTCCCCGGCGATATTAATTCCCTCAGTAGTGCTATTATCCAGGCCTGGGCTATTGGCAAGAATCGGGCCTTATACCGAGATGCTCAACGGGAAATTGGCGACTGGCAAGCGCGGATTGAACGCATGGAAGATCAACCCATTTTAGATCAGGCTCAAGCTTTGGCCAATCTCAAAGACTATAGCACAGCGATCGAAACGGCCAATCAAATTCCTCCCGGTCGCGCTCTTTCCTCGGAAGTTTCTCAAAATATCCGTCGTTGGCGCCGAGAGTTGCGGGCCCGTCAAAATCTCCAACAGGCTAATCAATTAGCGGCGACGGGAAGCGCAGAGGGTTTAACCCGAGCGATTGCTTTAGTTACCAATATTTCCGCTCAAACCGACGCGGGTGTGCAACGGACTGAATTGCTGGAACGTTGGAGTTATCAGCTTTTGTCTTTAGCCACGGCCCAAGCTAATAATGGCCGTTATCTGGAAGCTATTCGCCTTGCTGAATCCGTATCCCGGGAAAGTACCGCCTACAGTTCGGCTCGCTCCCAAATGCAAGGCTGGCGCAATATTCTCCAACCGCCGCCCCCACCACCAATAGTTGAATCGACTCCCCTTTCCCCAGAGTCCCCGATAGAAGCACCAAGTCCGGGTCAATAATCAGTTTTAGGGGCTGTTTTTGCCGTGGATTGCCCCTAAAAAAAGTCCCTCATCCCCGGGGGTCTGTCAAGTTCAATCTGTATTATACTAAATCCTGTTTACGAGGTATGGGAGAGCGGGGAGAAACAATCTATAACTTGGGAGTTCATCGCACTATTAAAAACCGATTTAGTATAAATTGCCAAAAAATAACCAAAGCCAATTTAAAAAAGATAATAAGTAGGTAGGCGTTAAAAATTATCAGACACCCCCCTTATCAAGGCTGTCCATTGGTCACATCTTTCTTAACATTTCAAACCTTTGTAGCACAACGCTTTCAAGACTCGGTTAACAATTTGTAATATTCCTTGTTGACATCTTTACTGACAAAGAAAAAACTGAAATCCAGTCAGGATAAGGGTTAGAGTGCTTAATGAAAAAATTGTTAAGAAAGATCCCGATAGGGGATAGAAGGGTAGGGTTGATTCATGAATTAACCGTACTATGAATCAGCCCTAGGAATTAAGGGGGGATAAATCTTCAATTTAATTATAACCACTTACTTAGGTGTTATGAATTACATTAATCAATCAAGCAAAAAACAGACCTCGGTAATTTCTATGAGAGCAAGGGAGGTACTGGATTTATATGCCAAAGGCCAACGCAATTTTATAGGAGTAAAATTAAAAGGACAGTGTTTTCGCGGACAGAATTTATTGGGGGCTAATTTTAGTCAAGCAGATCTGCGTGGTACTAATTTTCAAGGTGCTATTTTAGAGGGAACTAAATTTACCGAGGCCAGGGCAGGATTACTAAAGCGCGGTCGGCTACAATTAATCTTAATTTCTTGGTTAATAGCGGCTTTCTGCGGCTATCTGTGGGGATTAGCTGGTTATTATCTAGCTTTAATGCTGGTGACGGATGTAACCCAATTTAAAATCATTGCTGGGGTGATAACCACGATTATATCTCTAATTTACGGAAGATTTTATCGTCAGAGAGTTGGGGGATTACCCTTAGTTTTATCTTTAATTTCTGGTCAATCAACAAGTTTTATCTTAGCAATTTTTATCAGCTTAATTTTAACTTTATTGACAGTAATTATACTAGCTTTTCAGGGAGCATTAGCTGGAATAGCCGTGATGAATGGAACTTTTTCTATAGCTTTGATTGTTGGGGTTTGTGGTACTTTATTCACCGCTTATCTAGCCTGGTTATCCCTAGAAGAATCAAGACAAACAATCACGAAATCGATAGCAATTGCTTTTTTAGCCAATCAAGGTACAAATTTTTGCGCAGCAAATCTTAAAGAAGCAGATTTCACGGGAGCGCAGTTAAAAGCCACTGATTTAAGGGCAAAAGATTTAACTAGAACTCGATTTTATCTGGCATCGGGCATCGATCGAGCGCGTTGGGAAAAGACAATTTTAGCCGAAGTGGCGATGAGAAATCTTCTGGTGACTGGTCAAGGGGAAAATAAAGCTTATATTGGCTATAATTTTCGTGGACTAAATCTTTCCGGGTTTAACTTCAAAAATGCCAACCTGACCAGGGCAAATTTCAGCGAGGCAAATTTAGCCTACGCTAATCTAGAAGGGGCCAATTTAGCCCATAGTAACGTGATGAGAGCCAATTTACAGGGAGCCACCCTGACGGGCGCTTGTATCGAAGCTTGGAAAATCGCCGAAAATACCAATTTAGAAGCGGTTGATTGTGATTATATCTATTTAGTCGAGTCCGAGGGAGAGCGCCGTCCCAAGGCGGGAAAATTTGGGGAAGGGGAATTCCAGCAATTGGCCCTGGAGCAGCGAAAACTGTATATTGACCAATAAGATGAATGCTATACAAAGCTAAAATTGCCGCGCCGAGGCGGACAATTAGAGGGATAATAAGACCAGCCTTAACACCTATCCCCCGACTGGTAACTGATCACTGATAAGCGATGGTGAATATTTCTAATCAAGTTACACCCAATTGGGGACCAGCTCCCTTGGCAAAAGTCCCCGATGTCCAAATCCTAGCGGCGATCGATATTGGTACGAATTCGGTTCACATGGTAGTGGTGAAAATTGAACCGTCCTTACCCTCTTTTACGATTATTGCCCGAGAAAAGGATACAGTCCGTCTGGGCGATCGAGATAGAAAAACTGGTAAATTAACCCTAGCGGCCATGGAAAGAGCGATCGCCGCTTTAAAACGCTGTCACGATCTAGCTATTAGTCTCCATGCGGATCAGATTATCGCTGTTGCCACCAGCGCCACTCGAGAAGCGACCAACGGTGACGAATTTTTGGCTTTAATCGAGAAAGAAGTCGGTATTTATGTAAATCTCATCTCGGGACAGGAGGAAGCACGCCGGATTTATCTCGGTGTCGTCTCGGGAATGGATTTCCAAAATCAAGCCCATATTATTATCGATATTGGTGGCGGTTCCACGGAATTAATCTTAGCCGATAGTCAAGAAATTCGCTTTCTTAGTAGTACCAAAATCGGCGCGGTGCGTTTGACGCAAGATTTGATCACCACCGATCCCATTAGTACCACAGAATTAGCCTATTTAAGGGCATACACCAGGGGAATGTTGGAGCGGGCAGTAGAGGAAATTAAACATCATTTACAGGTGGGAGAAGTGCCGCGTTTAGTGGGAACTTCTGGGACGATCGAAACTTTGATGACTATCCATGCTTTGGAGAAATTGGGGTTAATTCCCAATCCTTTAAATGGCTATCAATTAACCCGCAAAGATGTCAGAGAATTAGTCAAGCGTTTCGCCACTTTGGACTATCACCAAAGACTGGCAATTCTGGGGATGTCCGATAAACGGGCTGAGATAATTCTAGCTGGTTCGATCGTGCTTTTGGAAGCGATGACCATGTTAGATATTGATAAGTTAGTTCTCTGTGAAAGGGCCCTGCGAGAAGGGGTAATCGTCGATTGGATGCTGACCCACGGTTTAATTGATAATCGGTTACTTTATCAGAGTGAAATCCGTCAGCGCAGTGTCTTGAAAATAGCGAAAAAGTATCAAGTTAATTTAGAATCGGCCGAGAGAATAGCGACATTTGCCCTGTCTTTGTTCGAGCAAACCCAAGCACAATTACATTCCTGGAATCAGGAGGCTAGGAATCTATTATGGGCGGCGGCAATTTTACATAATAGTGGTTTATATGTTAGTCATGCTGCCCATCATAAACATTCCTATTATTTAATTCGCAATGGTGAACTGTTGGGCTATACGGAAATAGAGTTAGAAGTTATCGCTAATATCGCTCGTTATCACCGTAAAAGTAAGCCGAAGAAAAGACACGCTGATTTTATGAAATTAACGGAATACTATCAGTACATGGTCAGACATCTAAGTGCTATACTGCGCTTGGCTGTGGCTTTAGATCGACGACAAATAGGGGCGATCAAAAAGATTGAATGTAAGTACGATCCCGAATATAGAACCCTACATCTGCATCTTTTTCCCAATAATGCTGAAGATGATTGTGCCTTAGAATTGTGGAGTTTAGACTATAAAAAACCCGTTTTTGAGGAAGAATTTGGGGTGAAAGTAGTGGCAACTTTGGCATTTTTACCCTTAAATTATGAACGGTGATCGGTTAGTTAGCTTGAGATCGGCAAGATGGAAAATTTCGATAGTTTTGACCTAGAATAATAAGTCAAAATTATCAAATGCGGTAAATTGATAAGTGGGCAGGTGTTAAAAGTTGTCAGATATCCCCCTTAATAAGGGGGAATCCTCCCGCCTAAGGGATTAAGGGGGGATCGAAGCTAAAATCCATTTTTAATTTAATTATAACCAGCTAGTTAATTTTTGTTGATAGTCAAGAAAAAAAAAGTTAAAAACTGCGAAGTTACTGTTATAATCCAGAGGGAATAGGAACGCAGAAAGAAAAGGAGCAGAAAAACTTGTTGCAATTAGCCAAAATCAGCCGCTCGATCGCTCTTGGTTGCTTAGGAACAATACTGACTAGCTTCCCTGTCCTCTCGGCCGAGAGAATCACTTTTATCTTAGCACCATTTAGTCGTACCCTAGAAATTAGTTCCCTAGAAAAGTTCGCCAAAACTGGCAGAATTGACGCTAATCTAAGACAATATTTAGGTAATACAACTACGGAACAACAAAAAGAATTTCGGCAAGCTTTAACCACAAGTAAAGAAATTAATCCCGTCCTGATTTCGCGCTTTTTTAACACCACAATGGGGGAAGATATCCTCAACCTTTTAGGGGAACTGATCACTATTCAAGGAGGTATTAATGGTAAATTTGCCCTGCGTTCTGCCCTAGTTAAATCAGCTTTTGAACCGGAAGGGGTAACTATTCTTAGCCTGCTGCGTAATCTGCCTACTAATATGCAGATTGATGTGACAAAAGTGCAAAGATTAGCCCGGGCGATCGATGTCGTCCTGAAAGCCACCAGAGTATTTACAGAAAAGGTGGCGCAATTATCCTTAGAAGAAGCTAAAAAGGCTGGTGAAATTAATTTTACCGCTATGACCGACCCCCGACAACCCGGACCGCAACAAGTGGAACAGATGCGGCTGGATTTAACCGATAGCCGTCGTCAGAGGGAACTTTATCTAATTATTGTCAAACCCAAGGGGCAATTAACCCAAAAAACCCCCGTTATCGTCTTTTCCCACGGTTTAGCTTCCCGTCCCGAAGATTTTGTCCGACACGCGGAACACTTTGCTAGTTACGGTTATCTCGTCGCCATGCCCCAACACCCCGGCAGCGATACCCTACAGGTACAGAATCTACTCGCCGGTTTATCGCGGACGGTTTTTTATACCAACGAATTTGTCAATCGTCCATTGGACATATCTTTTGTGATCGATGAATTGCAAAGACGCAATGCGGGGGAATTTCAGGGGCAATTGGATTTAGATAATGTGGGAGTTGGTGGACACTCCTTCGGCGGTTATACAGCCTTAGCTGTAGGTGGAGCGACAATCGATTTCGAGAATTTACAACGGGACTGTCAAAGAAGATTAGCTTTTCTCAATGTCTCCCTCTTGCTGCAGTGTCGTGCTTTGGATTTACCCCGAGAAGAATACAACTTTCGCGATCCGAGAATAAAAGCGATTTTTGCGGTTAATCCGTTTAATTGGAGTATTTTCGGGGCTAAAGGACTAGGTAAGATCGAAATTCCCACTTTTGTAGCGGCAGGAACCTACGATCCCGCTACTCCCGCTATTTTTGAACAGGTGCGCTCTTTTCCCCTCCTCAATACCGAAAATAAATATTTAGCTCTGATTGAAGGTCAAGCTCACGTCGATTTTTCGGTACTAGATGCGGGAATTAACGAAGCGATCAAATCCGTAGCCGATCTTACCTTGCCAGCACCATATCTGATCGATAGTTACGCCCATTCCCTATCTTTGGCCTTTTTTGAGGTGTATATTCGCAAAAACCCTGGCTATACACCTTTTTTACAGGCGGCCTATTCCCAATATCTCAGTCAAGGCCAAGAGTTTAGATGTTTTCTGATTACCCGCGCCTCCTCGGCGGCTTTAGAACAACTCATCGAAGATTTTACTGCACAAAATGTCCGTTAATCAGTGATCAGTGATCCCTGAAAAGCCCCCACTTTCAATTCATAATTCATAGTTTATGTTTGTTGAGGGCGTTTAAGTAATAATTGGATAGCCAAAAGAATTAAACCAATGGTGACAAAAGCAAAAATAAAGGTTCCTAGAGAAGCTAAACCAAAAACTAAAGTGCGGACAGCGCTGCCAATTCTCAAGGCGATCGGACTATGAGCAACCATTGGTTTTGAGTAAAAAGAATGACCGATCGCTGCTGTAAGATAATAGAGAATCGTCCCCAATGCTGCCGAAATTGCCGCGCCAATTAAACAGCGAGTAGGAGTAACTTTTTTGGTTTCTAATTCTGTGGTCATTACTTTTTATTCCTCAAATACTGCCCGGGTTAAATTTTAACTAAACCTCTTGCATAATTAATTTTTGAGGGTTCAAAAACGTCAAAAATAAGGATTAAATGGCATCAAATCTGTAAATAGATCATTTAATTGATTATTATTCATTCTCAATTTTTCTGACTACTGACTTATAACCCTAACAACAATTTTTGATTTTTACAAGAGGTCTTATGAAGCTAGATCAGACAGTGATGTAATTCAGACTTGAATCAGCCTATTGTGAAAACTTTTCTGACTTTTCTTCAGCTATTTATGGATGCCTGAATGATGCCGATCTCAAACATAAAAAGTAACTGGATTCCTTGCTTACTCTAGGATTTCAGAAGTTTAATAAATCTCAGATTATGAACTTCTAAAGCATATAAACCCCCAGTAGATGGGAGTGCCGGAGCTGCGGAGCAGTAACCAGTAAACAGTAAATAATGAAATATGATTTGCTGATGACTGATCACTGATCACTGAATTTATCTTTTAGCGGCAACAATGGCAAAAACGGTGGTATGGGGATCGTCTTTTAAAGTCACCCCTTCCGGCATTTTTAAATCCCCCACGAGCAGGGACTGCCCCACACCGATGCCCGAAACATCAAATTCGATCACTTCCGGGATATTATCAGCAATACAGGAGACATTAACTTCGTTGACGAACTGTTCGATTAAACCGCCCTGTTTGGTTCCGATCGCTTCTCCAATGGCTTTAATGGGAACGACGATATCGAGCTTACCATGGGCAGATACCGAGAAGAAACTGAGGTGATAGAGATTTCTTTTCCAGGGATGAGATTGTACCTCTTGGATCAAAGCTTTTCCCGTCCAAGGCATTTCCGGAACATTCACATCCACCAGGGTATTATTCACCGAGGCCTTTTTGAGTAGGGTTAAGGCCGCTTTTTCTCCCACCACGAGGGAAACCGATTCCGTGCCGTTATGGCCATAGAGAACCGCTGGGATCAAACCCTGACGACGTAGGGCCTTAGGGTTAATATTCTCCGGTCTTTTTTGACATTCAACGCTAACTTGCATAGTTGACTAATCCTCTTTAGCAATGATTTAAAATTCGTGATTATCCCAAGGTGAGCCATTTTCTTCCAAAAGAGCGCGTTTTGGTCCGTGAATGGGGTCTTCAACGATAATAGTTTGGTCGCGACTAGCTCCTAGGGAGATAATAGCGATCGGTACTTCCATGATCGCCCCTAGGAATTTTAGATAATCGAGGGCCTGTTTGGGTAGGTCTTCCAGACTCCGACAATCGCTGGTGGGTTGTTGCCACCCCGGCATCGTTCGGTAAATCGGTTGACAACGGGCGAATTCCACCGCACTACTGGGTAAATGACGACAGGTTTTGCCGTCCAATTGGTAGGCGACACAGACTTTGATTTCCTCTAGGGTATCGAGAACATCTAATTTAGTGATCGCTAGACAGTCTAAACCATTGATTCGCACTGCGTAACGACCGATCACCGCATCAAACCAACCGCAGCGACGGCGGCGGCCGGTGGTGGTCCCGAATTCCGCACCACGATCGCACAACAACTGCTCGATCTCCCCCTCTAATTCCGTCGGAAATGGACCTTCACCGACCCTAGTGGTGTAAGCTTTGGCCACACCGATCACTCGATCGATTACCGTCGGACCGATGCCGGAACCCACACAAGCACCCCCAGCGATTGGATTGGAGGAGGTAACGTAGGGATAGGTTCCATGATCGAGGTCGAGTAAGGTTCCTTGGGCCCCTTCAAAAAGAATATTCTTACGCTTGCGGATTGCTTCGTAGATTTTTAAGGAACTATCGACCACATGGGGACGCAGTTTCTCGGCATATTCTAGATATTCCTCGATCACCGTCTTTGCATCTAAAGGCGGTAAGTTATATAACTTTTCTAAAATGACGTTTTTATAATTGATCGTCCATTCTAGTTTTTGCTCCAGATTCTCGGTATTGATCAAGTCGATGACTCGAATACCGATGCGCTCGGATTTGTCGGCATAGGTGGGGCCGATACCCCTTCCCGTGGTGCCGATTTTATGTTTACCCCGTTTTTCCTCGGATGCTTGATCGAGCAGCCGGTGATAGGGCATAGTGACATGAGCCGTTTGCGAGATATAGAGATTGTCGGTAGTAACATTGAGGGCGTGTAATTGCGCCATCTCTTTGAGTAACACCGAGGGATCTATGACTGTTCCTGAGCCGATTATACATTCCGTATCCGGGTAGAGAATCCCAGAGGGAATTAGATGGAGTTTGAACGTTTGTTCATCGACGACGACGGTATGACCCGCATTTACGCCACCTTGAGAACGCACCACCACATCCGCCGATCGACTTAGCAGATCCGTGATTTTTCCTTTTCCTTCGTCGCCCCACTGAGCGCCGATTACAATAACGTTAGCCAAGGTATTTTAGTCTAGCTAAAGTTCACACGAACTACCATTATCCACACTGGATAGACATTTTGTCAAGAGCAGTATTGATTTAGTTATGGGTTTATTTCGTCGTCCTTCACCGCGTTTATTCACCCTATTTACTTTTTCTTGTTGCTCTGCCCTGTGGCAGCGTTCTTTTTCCAGGGGAAACCATGCCGCGAGACTTTAGCCCCTCTGTCTTAAGATCCATAGAAAACGGGTTTCTTTGAGAAACCCGTTTTCTGGAATAAGCGGCGATCGCAAATTTAATCTCTCTCAATTAATCAACTGGAAGCTTTAGGAGAAGCTTTGTTAGATTTTACCAAAGCGGGAGATTTAGAGGAATGGTTGCGACCGCTTCTGTAGGTGAACCAGGTGTTAAAACTATTTGGAAGCTATCTGATCAAATCAGTTCCCCCATAGAACCCCCTTGAGCCATCCTGCACACTTTTCTCTCTTTGTCAAATTTTATGTTAAGAAAGATGTGACTATATGGATAGGGGGAGAAGGGGAAAAGTAAACCTAAGATTAACCCTGCACCATCACAGAAGCAGCCGCAGCCACACCAGCACCGGGGGTGACACCTTCCACACCTAACTCGATTAAAGTCGCTTCAATGGCAGCGATAACCGTGAGGATATCCCTCTCACTGGCAAAACCTAAATGACCGATACGGAAGATTTTACCCTTGAGGTGATCCTGACCACCAGCCACAGCGATGTCGAACTTTTTATTGAGAGTCGAGCGAATTTTTTCCGCATCCACCAGAGTGGGGGCCACCGCAGTAATCGCCGTAGAAGCCCAGGAATCCGCCGCGTAGAGGGGCAAATCCAGGGCCAGCATACCGGCCCGCGTCATCTTCGTTAAGCGTTGGTGACGGGCGAAAATTGCCGCTAATCCCTCCCTTCTCATCATTTGCAGAGAAGCTTGTAAACCGTACATCAGGTTAACTGGAGGGGTAAAGGGGGAACTGTCCTCATCGGTGGCTTTTTTGTATTTGCCCAAATCCAGATAAAAACGGGGCAGTTTGGCGGTTTCGTAGGCTTTCCAAGCTTTTTTACTCACGGAAACAAAACCTAAACCGGGGGGAATCATATAACCTTTCTGGGAACCAGAACCGACCACATCTAAACCCCATTCATCAATAGGAATATGATAGGCTCCTAAACTGGTGACGGCATCGACGATAATTAAAGCTTCCCCGTGGTCTTTTACCGCTTTGTTAATGCTTTCCAAGTCATTGAGAACCCCGGTGGAAGTTTCCGAATGGGTGATAATTACCGCTTTGATGGCTTTTTCCTTGTCTTCGGTCAGCTTAGCGGTGAATGCTTCTGGATCTAGGGGTTTACCCCATTCTGCCTTAACTAAATCCACATTTAAGCCGTAGGCTTTCGCGACTTTCCCCCAACGTTCCCCAAATTTACCATTATCCCCCACCAAAACTCGATCGCCGGGGCTGAGAAAATTAATAATTCCCGCTTCCATGGCACCGGTTCCCGAAGCGGTTAGCATTAAAACATCGCCACTGGTTTGGTGCAACCATTTAAGATTTTCGGTTAATTCGGCGATTACCTTGCTAAAAGCACCCGTCCGATGACCTATAGGCGCTTTAGCCATAGCCAATAATACCGCTTCCGGCACTGGTGTGGGGCCGGGAATCATCAACATATTTTTATTTTCCATGGTTCGTCCTCTCTCGTTGGGCCGTGTTTGACAAAGATAAAAAACCAAATCTTGATCGCATCAATTCTGAGGGGTTGATTTAAGATTTGGCAGACTCTGATTATATCCCAGGAGATAGCCTTGTCAGTTAGCAGTTATCAGTGGGAGTTTTAAGTGAGGATGATTATGGCAGTTATCTTGATGGTGAAGTACGCGGTTTTCCTTAACCAGTAGTCAGTGAACTGATAACTGAGGTTCTTCATTACTTGCTAGGGCATAAATCGACTAAATCCTTATCTGGCAAGATTTCCATTGATTAGTTCCTTCTAGAGCGAAAACAATTGACAAAAATCGCTAAATGTCTTTCTCTATAAGAGTTTCATCCCTTATAACCCCGTCCATTGCATAGCACAAACCGAAGAACCATAAATGATAACTGATGACTGAAAAACCCCTAACCGAGATTTTCAAAGAGTTTCTGGATACCGACGGCAGGATCGGGCAGTTTTACCAAAGATTCGCCGATTAGAACCGCATTTGCTCCCGCTTGCTTCACTTTCGCCAGATCTGTTGCTGTGTGTAATCCCGATTCGCTGACGATTAGAATACCTTTTTCTCGCACCTTTTCGCCCCTGGCTTCTAGTAATTGGCGAGTATTGTCTAAATCGACTGTAAATGTCTCTAAATTGCGGTTATTGATGCCGATCAGTTCGATTTCCTCAATGGCTAACACTCGATCGAATTCGGCCAGACTATGCACCTCTACCAAGGCTGTCATCCCTAAACCCTTGACAATTTTGACAAAATATGCTAGATCCTGATCGCTTAAAATAGCGGCAATTAAAAGGACAGCATCGGCTCCTTTAGAGCGAGCGTAGTAGATTTGATAGGGATAAAGGATAAATTCCTTGCATAGTAGGGGTAAAGATACCGCTTGCCGGACGAGGCTAAGATTTTCGTAACTACCTTGAAAAAACTTACTATCGGTTAAAACCGATAAACAAGTGGCTCCTCCCTGTTCATAGGTACGCGCGATCTCTACTGGATCAAAATCTTCCAGGATAACTCCCTTGCTAGGAGAAGCTTTTTTCACTTCGGCAATCAAAGCGGGGTGGGTTTTACCCTGTTTTAAGGCAGCTAAAAAGTCGCAAGGTGGCGCAGTATTGGCTATTTTTTGGCGTAATTCTAATAAAGGCAACCTTTCGCGCAATTTATCGACTTCCATCTCTTTATGCCAAACGATTTCTTCTAAAATATTTTGTGGTTGTGCCTCTGGCACTTTCACCACATAACTCAAACTCTCAACTTTAACGGCAGGATTGGGGTGTTTTCTTCGGATCTGCATTTTTTCACTGTCCAGAGCTTAACAGTGATTAGTTTAACAGTGATTAGTTATCGGTAATTGAAATAGAGACGGGGAAAACCACGTCTCTACAGACATTTAACTCTACTTGTGTGGATATTGCCAGTCTTCACCGAAAGGCTATTGCATAGCTTCGATCGAACGTTCTAAAATTTTATCTTGGAGTTTTTCGTCTTCTTGACGATTTTCGGTCAACAAAACCCGCGCTTTCGCAGTTTCTGCCTCTCCTTCCCCCAAAAGCTCCTCTGTACGAGTTAAGACGTTTTCTTCGAGCATTCGTTCTGCTTGTCGTTCTTGGGTTAGATTAAGACGTGCTTTTTCTTCAATATTCATATGTTTATCCTTGCCACAGGTGCGATCAACTTCCACCTTCAGTCTGACACAAATTTACTATTCTGTATCATTGACTACGGAAAAATTTAGAATCTTACTGGCGAAACTGAGATTTAGGTATTTGTTCTGATTGCTTAAATGGACAGGGATCGATCGACCTCAAGCTATACAATAAAACCTATGGAACAATTCCCCAGCTTAATCAAGCCCGTATATCGGGGTAATAATTATCGATTGCCTAAACCAAGAGATTTCTGGACAGTATCCGATTCTATCGTCATCTCCTATTTGCACAGCTTATGACCAAAGGTAATTTAAACGATCTCATCCGTACAGAAGCTAATAAAGAGGTAGAATCCCAAACCTCTCCTTCTCCCAAACGTCCGAAGGAAACAAGCGCCACCCTACAGGCAAAAATTAACGACTTGACCACAGAGTTAGAAAAAACCGAGAAAAATCAGCAAACTCTCCAAGAAAAGGTTATTTCTCTGGAAAAAGAACTTCAAGAACATCTGGAACTCTCTATCAAGTTACAGCAGTTACAACAACAGACCGAGCAGTTAGAATCTGTCCTCTCGGAAAAAACTACTTTGGTGGCACAATTATCGAGTCAATTAAGTCAATCCCAGACGGAATTAACCGAGAAAAAACAGTTAATTGAAAAATTATATAATCAAATTAAAACCCTAGAAAATAGTCCCACCCCCACCCCTGAACCCGCACCAATTACCAAACCTGTGCCGAAGAAACCCAGTCTTTATAACTTTGAAATGGCAACTTTAGCTCGTTATATTGCTCCCAATCCTACCCCGACAGAGTTAACGGATTCCGAAATCGGTTGGTTCGATTAATTATGGCTAGTAAAAACCAAGAACAACAACATCCACAGGAAAGACTTGATCGCCTGATTGTTGATCAGCTGCTGCAATCAGAACCTAATGATTTAAACTTAGCTGAATGCGCTCGTTTACGCATACGTTATCAAAACTTTCCGGGAGCAAGAGAAATCCAAAGAGATTTAGATTTAATCCTAGAAAAATGGCAGTTAGATGAAGCTAGTTTATGGGCAAAAACTCGACAACTGCACAGTCACGGACAAGTGTATCAAATTCGCCAAGGCGAGGAGCAACAGGATTGGAGTTAAATTAAGCTATAGGGTTGAAAAAAAAAACAAGAGATAGCCGTGGGGAAAACCTTAACTATTACCTATTGCCTGTTCCCTTTTGCCTTATCTCAGGAAATAATATTGATGTCTGGAACGCATCATAGCCGATCGATCTTTCTCTGTCAACTCTTAAAATTGATGCGTTTTATTTTTGAATTGGCGAATAATTAAGGAAAGATCACTGCTACTTAAACAGTTTTTTCTTAAGTTTAGCCAGAGAATTCTGCATCCATAATTTTTTAAGTCGCAGAGGTTCTAAACCTTCTATATCAGCCGGATAGTGTTTTTTAATATCAAAGAAATCATTAATTTCTCTTAAAATTGTTTCAAAACGTGGTAATAATTTTTCGGGATGATAATCATCGATAAAATTAGCAGGTAAAGAATTAACGGGAAAATTACGGGCATAATTAAGAATACGTTCCAGATCGTATTGAGTGGAATAGGCCCCGATTTTTTGACAATTGAAACCGGGATCGAGATAATCGGCTAGGGCGCTATTAACGCTAGAAAATACCGTACAACCACAGGCTAAAGCTTCTAGGGGCGGTAAGCCAAAACCTTCCGTTAAACCGTTTACAGCCCAATATTCAGCCGAATCGTAGAGATAAACCCGACTAAGATTGAATAATCCCACTAAATCCTCCACATAGCTATCTAAAACCTTAACGCGACAGTGGGGACGGAGAGCGGGAACTAGACGATTGAGAAGATACTTTGAGGATTTGCGTCCCTGTACTAGGACATCGATATCCCTTTCTAAGCCTAAATTGAGAAATTCTGAGCCAATTTGATTGGGAAGATAGTAAATCAGAGCATTAGGAGCTTTTTCCCCCCAATAACCCATAGTATTACGGCTTACAGTTATAATTGGTATTCCGGGGGGTAAACGGAAGCCGTAACCTGTACTATGGGCATGATAAATGATATTATGCGATCGCAATCTTGGCACCAGTTTAGGAAGATCAAAACCCCAGCTAACCACAAAAATACTGTCATCAGAGCTTATTTTAGCGAGTATGTCCTCTAAAAAGAGATAATTTAACTCTTTTTGACGATAAGTCACAATCTGGGCGCTACAAATTTGACTAGCCAAATTGACAGTTTTTATTTCTGCCCACAGTCCACCTCCACCAAAGGGAGAAGTAGTACCGGGCAAGAGAAAATAGAGGTTTCTCATCAGGATAATAGAAGTCTTGGTTAAGCGGTAGTCTGGAGACTTGGCTATTCTATACTTAATTATTAAGGTGTGAGGTATCTAAAGGCAATAGTCGATCGAGCATAGATATTATACTATAGCGTTTCCCGTTCCCAAGAGGTAGATGATCGATGTCAAAAAATTTAATCAGCAAAGGTTAAACTGTGCTACACAGGTGTCAGAAACGCTATAGATCCATTGATATTAGCAAGGGGTTTTTAATACTTAATTACTCTATTTTTATTCGGATGAGAAATGAACTAGAGATTCTATGACCTAGAGCACGGAGATCCCTCAAGTATAAATACTCGACAAAAATCGCTATTTTTTGAACTTAAATGATTGTTTTAAGTTCAATCAGTCTTTAAAAATATCTTGCTTTTTCTTGCGAGGTTCCATAGTATTAAATTCAGAGAAGTAGCTCGACAAGCCTGACAACTCTTGCCAAGACTTTTCTATTTATACTAAATCCAGTTATTAAAAACTGATTATTTATTCCCTTTTGCCTCTTGCCTTTTGCCTCTCCTCATAACTAGCCTGTACTCAACGGATTTAGTATTATATAGTCAATTACGATCGCGACCGTGTTCCCTAACCAATTCGCTCGTAATTATCCGTGAATTTCTCATTCCAACCGACTCATATCTCCCCTCCCCGACGATCCCCTCGCCTTCAGTGCCGACGCGATTCAATGGCCAGAAAGCTGGCAAAACAAAACCCCCGTACTCACCCCCACAATCTAACCATGAACGAGAACCCGAACCCTATCCCCGCCATCCTACCCCGAGCGGCGTGCGAGAGCCAGATCGCCTATCTCCGGGCCGTATTCCGGGCTAAAAAAGCAATAGATAAAATTGAACGAATTCAGGACGAGAAGACATAAACGCTTCACTCCTCATCCCTCATCGAATCGCCTGTTTTAAACTACGGCAAAGTTCTTCAAGAGATTTTAACCCATCGCCGGGGGAATTATCGGCCAAACGTTTAACCATGGCACTGCCGACAATTACCGCATCAGCACCCCAGTTTTTCACCTGTAGCGCCTGTGTCGCGTCAGAAATGCCAAATCCTACCCCGACGGGTTTATCGGTGACAGAACGGATAGAATCGAGCAATTCCTCCACTCTGGTGGCCACTTGCTTCCGCATTCCCGTCACTCCCGTGACACTAACCAGATAAATAAAACCTTGGGATTGCCTGGCGATCGCTTGTATTCGTTCCGGGGGACTGGTAGGCGCTACCAATAAAATCACTTCAATTCCCTTAGCGGCAGCCGGTTGCAGCAGACTTTCCGCTTCCTCTAGGGGTAAATCGGGAACCACCAAACCACTCACCCCGGCTGCTTTAATTTGGTCTAAAAAGACATCTATCCCGCGATGATAGATGGGATTGTAGTAAGTAAAGAGAATAATCGGAGCTTTCACCTCTCCCTGGGCATTTTTGACGATTTCTAGCACATCTTCCAACTTGACACCCCGATTTAAAGCGCGGGTGGCCGCCGCTTGAATAACTGGACCATCCGCAAGAGGATCGGAATAGGGAACCCCCAACTCGATCAGATCAGCTCCTGCCCGGTCTAAAATGCGTAAAGCTTGGGCAGTAGTAGATAAATCGGGATCACCGGCAGTAATAAAGGGAATCAAGGCACAATTCCCCTGGGAACGGAGAGAACGAAAACACTCGGAAACAGCAGTCATCGAAAATTACTGGAGACATAAAGCACCGTCTATTATCTCATGGCGGGGAATAGCTCATCGCCGGTCGCTGTCAGCTCAGGTAAAGAATTTTTCAAATAATGCTCAAGGAATATTGACAAAATGGCGATCGGGGGTAAAATAGGCTCAGTCTAGTAGTTTTGAGAAAGTTTCTGGCATAACATGGGTTTTTATTCCGCTTTTTCCGGTACAAAATAGGACTACTGCCCGATCGGGTTGCGTATAATCAAACACCATATTGTATCCATGTTTTCCATTTACATTCTCACCCATAACGAAGAAATTGATATTGCCGCCTGTGTAGAATCGGCACTTCTATCCGATGATGTGATTGTGGTTGACTCCTACAGTAGCGATCGCACAGTAGAGATTGCTTCTCGTTATCCAGTGCGCGTGATTCAGCATCAATTCGAGAGTCATGGTAAACAAAGAACTTGGATGTTAGAAAATATCGAGACTAAATACGATTGGGTTTATATTCTCGAAGCAGATGAAAGGATAACACCCCAACTGTATGCAGAATGTCTGCGTGCCACTCAACAGACGGAATTTACTGGTTTTTATGTGGCCGAAAGAGTTATGTTTATGGGAACTTGGATCCGTCGCAGCACCCAGTATCCCCGTTATCAAATGCGTCTATTTAGAAAAGATCAAGTCTGGTTTAGCGATTATGGTCACACGGAAAGGGAAGAATGTCGAGGAAAAACCTCTTTTTTAGAAGAAACCTATCCCCACTATACCTGTAGTAAGGGTTTAAGTCGTTGGATTGAAAAACACAATCGTTATTCTACCGATGAAGCAGCAGAAACCCTACATCAGTTGGCTAACGGGGGTGTTAGTTGGAAAAATTTATTTTTTGGTGAAACCGAAGTAGATAGACGGAGAGCTTTAAAAGATTTATCCCTACGATTGCCTTTTCGTCCCTTGCTTCGTTGGTTTTATATGTATTTTATCCTAGCAGGAATTCTCGATGGTAAAGCTGGTTTTGCTTGGTGTACTCTGCAAGCTTTTTATGAGTATTTGATCCTCTTAAAAGTGGCGGAAATGAAACAGGGTTTACCCACTCCCCCCGAACTGAGAAATCGTTTTCATACCCCGCAAAATGGTAACAATAGCAATTCCCATAGGCCCGGTTTCGTTTCCCTAAAAGGAAAAGCCGATTAACATTCAACCATGATTAATCAGTCGGCAATCACCTAACAACAAACTAGGGACAAAAAACAATGCCAATCCACCTACTCAGTGGTTAATTTTCAAGGGGAATATAGCCTTCGACTTCACCCAATAGTTACTTGACTGGTATCGACGCTGGTTGCCCCATGGACTTTACTGGCAATTGCTACCATTTTATTTAAAGTTGCCTGATTGGAAACTTTGCCTTTTAGTACAACTTTACTGCCAGTTTGAGCGACCCACAATTTGTCTTCATCAGCTAAATCCGGTGTCTCGTCAAAAGCTAAAACTACTCGTTTAGCTAGTCCGCTTTCGTCGTATTTTCCATCTAATCCGACTCTTTCGGGGAGAATACCGGCAGCGACGGCTTTACCTGCGATCGCACTAGCGGCATCTGCCGGTTTATCTAAGCCAAAAATTCTTTTTAACCAATCCATTGCTAACACTCCTGATTGAGTCCTGTCCTAAAACCCCAATTTCTTTAAGAGGGATTTGGTGGAAACGATGTGTCGATCTAATCCTAAACGATCGGGACTGACTCCCACCGCTAAAGCGACCAATTGGGAAAAATGTAACACGGGTAAACCTAAACTTCGACCAATCACTTTTGCCACTTCCGGTTGTCGGGAATCAAGATTAAGATGGCATAAAGGACAAGGGGTGACTAAACAATCGGCCCCCGCTGCCATCGCCTCTAAAATGTGTTTTCCTGCCATTTGGAACGATTGGGTGGTGGCATAACTGGACAGGGGCCAACCACAGCATTGAGTGCGTCCTTGATAATAAATCGGATTTGCTCCCACCGCTCGAAAGACATTTTCTAGAGATTCTGGCTGAAAAGGATTATCGTAGGGGAGAGTATCCTGGGCCCGCAGAAGATAACAACCATAAAAACCGGCACAATTCAAGCCTGATAAGGGACGAATCACCTTAGCCGCCAAATTATCTAAGCCATAATCGCCGACAATTGCCCAGAGTAGGTGTTTAACCGTCGTCGTACCTTGGTAGGGGGAACAATGTTCTTTCTGTAAATAATTATTAACTTCCTCAACATAATTGGGATTATTATGCTTTGCTTCCTTCAAGCGCTCATCCACATGACCGATCACCCCTTGACAGGTGCTACAGTGAGTCAACAGGGGTAAATTGAGGGATTCCGCTAGGGCAATATTGCGCGCATTGACGGCATCTTCCAAGAGTTGCGAATCTTCCTTATAAGTTCCTGAGCCACAACAGGCAGCTTTTTTGAGTTCGACCAAATTAATCCCCAAAGCTTCCGTCAGGGCTGCCGTGGATAAATATAGTTCCCGACAGGCACCTTGGGCGACACAACCGGGAAAATAAGCATACTGGAGATTGTTGACTGTCATGGATTCTAGGAAATTACTACTCATTGCCTATCTATCATCTTGCCCCCCTTCCCCCCTGTCATCACTAAAGTCATGGAATTTCTTAACAGACAGTCTTTTGTCAGCTGCTCCGAACAAGTGTAGAGTAGTTTGTCCCTAGAGATAATATCCAAACAGGGGGAGAGCCATCTCAACAGTATAAGGGCTCTCCTTGAGAAAAATTGTTGTCATGAGGAGTCGGTTATCTAAATGGGAATCTATCCGGTCAAGAGGTGATTTATCGATAGAATTGAGAGTGCAGCCGAGAAATTACGGCGAGAAACCCTATTTTGTCGGCTTACGCCGCTTGGGGGAGGGTGATAACAGCATCAAAGTCAGCACGGCTAGGAAAAATCGAGAGAACCCTGTCCAATTGGGTTAATTCAAAGATGATTTTGACTGAAGGTGGAATAGAACAGATATTGAGGGATTTTTCTTGACTTTGAGCCAGACGAAAGGCGGTAACTAAAGCCATTAATCCGGCGCTGTCGAGGAATTCCACCCTACTCATATCCACGAGAAAAGTGATAGAGCGACTCCGGTTAACCAGATTGGTGAGCTGCTCTTGAAATTCTAGGACGTTAGCGGCGGTAATATAGCCACTTGGCTCAAATAGAGCAATTTCTGGGACTTTTACGGGACTTTTCATGGCTGGGCTTTGAAATTCATAAATGAACCTTTTAACTAGAAATCAGATACCGCTATTATGTCCTAACTTTCTGATTTTGCAACCCCGGTCTTGATAAATTTCCTCTCTCTTGAAAAGATTAATATTTTCTTAATCTTGACCCCTGTAGGGAGGAACTGGTTTTAGGTTAACCTCATAATCTGGGCAGTAAAGAGAAACAGTCATCAAGGCTTATTAAGGTGAACACTAGGGGAAAGTCGTTAGGTTTAAGCTCTAATCCCGAATAACTGATGATAACCCGCTATTCTACCAGTATTTTTGTTAAAATAAAGTAAAGCAGGATACAGAAACTAGATTTATTGAGCTAAAGTAATAAATTTGTGGATAACCAGCCGACTATCCGCCAATTAGTGGAACAAGCCCTATATTATCGTCAAATCACGCCAGAAATCGAAAACGCAATTAATGAACTCCTCGGTCGTCTTGGCTACGTTTCTGATCTGGATTACGAGGCCCTCGAGTTACTCATGGATGAAATGGACGAAGGCCGGATTAATCTCGTTCCGCGCCGGTAAGTTGATAGGGATATTTTCGATTATATAGGTTTACTGGGGCGATCGGGGCTGTTGCAATCTAATCGCAGAGACTAGGACTATCATAGATCGGGTCTAGGGAGATCGCCGAATTGACTTCCGATGCGGCCTCTTCTGGTTTCTGTGTGGAAACGAGGTCTATACTGATAGTTTCTTCGACAAAATAGTCCTAAAACCCACATTCCGCACCCTAAAGTGTCACATTGAAAATTTTATCTAAATCGTCAAAACGATTGCTGGCTCTGAATTACAGGCTAATTTATTTGCCCAGCAGATGCACAATTAGCCCTAAAAATCTGATAGCTCTGATACCAAATTATTGAGATCAACTCTCATTCAGCTGGCGATCGCTGACTAGAGTGTGACACTTCATAATTCTTAGTAATCGCTAAAAGTCTTACTATCCATTTCCCAAGACCTGAATCAAGGTGCAGGAGGAAACTATATTTGGCTTTATTACACTGCCAATCACCTCTTTGATAGAATTAAAGCAGAAACCAACCAAATGGCAACTTATGCTAAAAACCATCGAAGGCATTTATCAGGATGGGCAAATTCATTTCACCGAACCACCGCAAGATATTGGCGATCGCTCTTAGGTTCTCGTCACCTTTCTCGATCCTGACAAAATCAATTTTGTTAAACTACGTCAACTATTAAAGCAATTGGAAACAATTAAGGGGATTGGGCAAGGCTTTGAGGAAGTCAACTCTGGTCAAACTCGCCCGATTGACGAGCTTTCGCTAACCGACATTCATCTTTCCCCGACTAACCCCCTTTTAAAATAACCTTTGAGCGTTGGGAGCCACTACCCATGACCGTAGGCCTAAACCGAGCCGTTATTTATCCTGACAGTGATGGACAACCGATGGCCGATAATACCTTGCAATTTCGCTGGATTGTCTTGATTAAGGAAAATCTTGATTGTGTATTTCGAGATGCTCCCGATGTGTTGGTGGCGGGGGATTTACTGTGGTATCCCGTCGAGGGTCGTCCAGATGTTCGCGTGGCTCCCGATGTGATGGTGGTCTTTGGACGGCCTAAAGGCGAGCGCGGATCCTATCGTCAGTGGCAGGAGGGAAATATTGCACCCCAGGTGGTGTTCGAGATTTTGTCACCTGGAAATACCCTCAAGGAAATGGCCAAAAAGTTAGGGTTTTATGAACAATATGGGGTAGGGGAATACTATATCTATGACCCTGAAAGGGTGGATTTTGCTGGGTATCAGCGCAGGGCCAACAAGCTGGAAGTAATCGAAATGGCGACGGACTGGGTGAGTCCCCGGTTAGACATCCGTTTTGTGTTAAACCAGGAGCAGTTAGAAATTTATACTCCCCAGGGCAATCGTTTTTTAACAACCCTAGAGTTATCCGAACGGGCTAGTTTAGCAGAGCAAACCGCAGAGGCAGAACGGCAACGGGCCAATTTAGCGGAACAGGAAAATGAACGGCTCCTGGAATTATTACGGCAAGCAGGAATCATGGGGGAAGGGCAGGGATAATTGTTCTGACAGTTCTTGTATTCTTTAAATTGACCCGAGGATAATCTTGTAGATCATACAGTACGATAAGAAACAGTCAAGCGAATGAAGGGAGTTTTGGATTTTTGGCTAAACTGTCTCCTAGTATTAACCACTATTTTTAGCTTACAACGACGGCTCATAGAACTGATTGCCGAAACGAAAAACACCGAATTTAGTCTTTTTGATCGTCATGGTGAAACAGAGGAGACACGAAAAAAGACGGGAGCTTGGTAGCCCCGTCGTTTCAACACGGGTCGGAAAAGCGACGCGAGCGGATTTATCCGCCGTCCTAATGTCTGTCATGATGTGGGTCATTAATA
>JAADBR010000028.1 GCA_009995705.1 Microcystis aeruginosa W13-11 | reverse complement strand
GACATTCATAATTGGTTTACCCATTGTTGTTATTGCGATACCCCTTTTAAAGAGCCTAATCAAGAGTCTGCCTAGCCATCCCTTTGTACCTCATTCAACTGAAAACCGCTATAAGCTAATTTGTATTGATAGTAAATCTGTTTTTAATAGTATGAGCAACTCTCAATCGCACGTTAAAAACCTTGTCCCTTCTCCCCACTTCCCCATACCTATTACCTAGCATTATTAGTATTCTATAATACCAATGCTTAGGAAACTATAAAGAAAATCCCAAGATTAGGCGAGTCTCTTGGCGAAAAAGGCTATAGTAGCATAAGATCCGTAATTTTATCCACAAAATTGTTATGACAGTTACCAATAGACAAGAGCTAGAAGAACTGATTCAACAGGTAAAAAAAGCTCAACAACAATTTGCCAACTATAGCCAAGAACAAGTAGATATTATCTTCAAAAAAGCAGCATTAGCAGCCAACAACGCTCGCATTCCCTTGGCTAAAATGGCCGTACAAGAGACAGAGATGGGAGTAATAGAGGATAAAGTGATTAAAAACCATTTTGCCTCAGAAATCATCTACAACAAATATAAACACAGCAAAACCTGCGGCATTATCGAAGAAGATAAATCCTTTGGATTGCAAAAAATCGCCGAACCCGTGGGCATTTTAGCGGGGATCGTACCCACCACAAATCCTACCTCCACAGCCATTTTTAAAGCCCTAATTGCCCTGAAAACTCGCAACGGCATCATTTTTTCCCCCCATCCGCGAGCCAAAGACTGCACGATCGCGGCGGCCAAAATTGTCTTGGAAGCAGCCGTGAAAGCGGGCGCACCGGCCGGTATTATTGGTTGGATCGATCAGCCATCGGTGGAACTTTCCCAAGCATTAATGCAGCATCCCAGCATTAATTTAATCCTTGCCACCGGCGGTCCCGGTATGGTAAAAGCAGCCTATTCTTCGGGGAGACCTTCCCTAGGAGTTGGTGCTGGCAATACCCCCGCTTTAATTGACGAAACCGCTCACATAAAAATGGCCGTTTCCTCGATTATTCTTAGTAAAACCTTCGATAACGGCATGATTTGCGCCTCGGAACAATCGGTAATCGTTGTCGATAGCATCTATGAAGAAGTTCGACAAGAATTTATTGATCGCGGGGCCTATCTTCTTTCCCCCGAAGAAAGGGAAAAAGTCGTCGGGATTCTCCTAAAAGATGGTCATATCAACCCCGATATCGTCGGGCAACCGATAGAAAAATTAGCGGACATGGCTGGAATTTCTGTTCCCGAAGATACCAGGTTACTAATCGCAGAAGTGGAAAATATTGGCTTAGAGGAACCATTTTCCTACGAAAAACTCTCGCCAATTTTAGCCATGTACCGAGCGAAAGACTTTGGAGATGGGGTGAAAAAAGCCGAAAAACTGGTCTTATTTGCCGGTCGCGGTCATACGGCCGTGCTTTATACCGCACCCTCTAATCGGGAAAATATTAAGCGCTTTGAAGACAACGTACAAACGGCCCGGGTATTAATTAATACCCCTTCCTCCCAGGGTGCAATTGGTGATATCTATAACTTCCGTCTCGATCCTAGTTTAACCCTCGGTTGCGGCACTTGGGGCGGTAATTCCATCAGCGAAAACGTCGAACCTACCCACCTATTAAATATTAAAACTGTAGCCGAGCGCCGGGAAAATATGCTTTGGTTCCGAGTACCACCAAAAGTATATTTTAAATACGGGTCATTACCCGTCGCTATTCGGGAATTAGCCGGCAAAAAACGGGCTTTTATTGTCACCGATAAACCTCTTTTCGACCTAGGAGTTACCGCACCTTTACAGGAAATTTTAGAAGAAATCGGCATCACGGTTAATATCTTTTATGATGTGGAACCCGATCCTTCCCTAGAAACCGTCGAACGGGGTTTAAATGTCATTAATACCTTCAATCCCGATGTCATTATCGCTATCGGTGGTGGTTCCCCCATGGATGCCGCTAAAATCATGTGGCTACTCTACGAGCATCCAGAGATAGAATTCGAGAGCTTGGCCATGCGTTTTATGGATATCCGCAAACGAGTCTATGAATTGCCCCCTTTAGGCGAAAAAGCTCTGATGGTGTGTATTCCCACCACTTCGGGAACAGGATCAGAAGTAACTCCCTTCGCCGTCGTCACCGATCGCCGTAATAATATTAAATATCCTTTGGCAGATTATGCCCTAACTCCCAGTATGGCCATTGTCGATCCGGAATTAGTGCTGAATATGCCGAAAAAATTGACAGCCTACGGCGGAATTGACGCTTTAACTCACGCTCTTGAGTCCTACGTCTCGGTTTTAGCCTCAGAATACACTAATGCTCTTGCTCAAGATGCCATCCGACTGCTGTTTAAATACTTGCCCAGTTCCTATCATAACGGAGCTAAAGACCCGAAAGCGCGGGAAAAAGTCCATTATGCGGCGACAATGGCAGGAATGGCCTTTGCTAATGGCTTTTTAGGCATCTGTCACTCCATGGCCCACCAATTAGGGGCAATTTTCCACATTCCCCACGGTCTCGCCAATGCCTTGATGATTTCCCACGTCATCCTCTATAATGCCACCGATGCCCCCTTTAAACAGGCGACCTTCTCTCAGTACAAATATCCTAACGTAAAATGGCGCTATGCCAGGATCGCCCATTCCCTGGGATTGGGAGGAGAAAGCGAGACCGAAAGTGTGCAAAGATTGGTATTAGCGATCGAATGTTTAAAACGGGAAATCGGTATTCCGGCCAGTATTAAAGAGGTAATTCCCGAAAGTGAAGCCGAATTTATCGCCAAACTAGACCATTTAGCTGAACAAGCTTTCGATGATCAGTGTACCGGAGCCAATCCCCGTTATCCCCTGATTGAGGACTTAAAAACCCTGTTAATTCAAGCTTATCACGGCAATTTGCCCCTAGAGGCGGCGGTAAATGGTCACGGTGAGGTCAGTCTTGCCGATTTGAAGTTAGATCCGCAACCCTTGAGCTTGTAGAGATCGATTTTGCCTTGGATCCCCCCACTTCCTAGTAGGGTTGATTCATGAATCAACCCTACCTGAATAGCTGAAATTACACCCGTCCAACACTGATTGGCGATCGCGATTTTGCCACCTGTTAAATCTCTTTTTCTGTCTGTATAAATTGTTACTTTTTGAAATGAGAATTGCTGTCAATCCACCCTACCCCTTCCGCCTTGGCTTGGTTGTGGCCGTTAGTTGCTCCTCGCGGTCATGCCAATCCCAGTATCGTCGAGAAGGAGGGGATGGGTTCCGAAGGGGTTGGCTCTTACTGGCCCTTTGCCACTGGACGGCCGGTGATTCAAGCTAATCTGATTTTGCAACAAATTCTCACCACCCCCAAAGTTCGTTACACCCTCTGTCCCAATCAGTACATTGGTGCTTGGGAAGTGGGATTCATGCCTTAGTGGATCGCACGGGAATATCTAGCCCGTCGGGGTGGCGAAAAGTTTTCTCGCCAACAGGTTGTTCCCTCCCGTTGTCCCTTGCTCGGTTACACCTTCCGCTCGATGATGGTTGAGGGGCAAACTATCGGTAACTGGTTTTTCCGTGTCAACCTGCAACCAGAAGTGGGAAATGAGGCCTTTGAGTGGGGGACTACGATTCTTAAAGAATTTTTTGCCGGCCAACTTCGGCAATTTCTCAAACCTCGATCCTCTGGGTAAAAACAATTATTGACTGCTGCCTCTCCGATGCCAGTTTAGAAGATTACGAACGACTGATTCCCTACCCGATCATCAGTGATGAAGACTGATTAAGGCTGGCTGAATAAGTAGGTAGGCGTTAAAAATTATCAGATGCCCCCTTATTAAGGGGGGACTAAGGGGGGCAGGGGGGATCGAACCTAAAATCCATTTTTAATTTAATTATAACCAGCCACTTAAATCTAAAAACCTTGTTGGGTAAGACTTTTAGACTTTTTGTCAATCAAAAAGTACCAGATATGGGAGTGATCAGGGGGAAATTTCAGGGACTTTTTCTCACACCCTACACCCCACACCCCACCAACAAGCTTATTCAGCAAACCCTAACCACTCCTAAAAATTATCTTTTTTCCCCCGCAGCCGTGCAAATACTTGTACTGGTTCGTTGCTATCCATGGTCATTGCCAAAGCGGGACTATCCCAACGCAAAAAAGGATTAGTCAGCTTTTCCGTCCCCAAAATTGCCGGAATCGTGGGAAGATCTTCAGCGCGATCTTTCTCCACTTCCCGATAACGCTGTTGCAGAGCAGCATTATTAGGGTCAACTGTCAAGGCAAACTTTAAATTATTTAACGTATATTCGTGAGCGCACCAAACCCTAGTCTGGTCAGGAAGCGATCGCAATTTAGTTAAAGAAGCCACCATTTGCCCCGGTGTTCCCTCAAATAAACGACCACAACCCCCAGAAAACAAGGTATCACCACAGAATAACTCGCCGTAATCTCCGGGGTTAACTGGGGGAAAATAGTAGGCAATATGAGCGCGAGTGTGGCCGGGGACAAAGAAAACCTCGGCCGAGCGACCGGCAAATTCCACCCGATCCCCCTCCTCTAAAAACAGCTGCTGCCCCGGAATGCGACCGCGATCCTCCTTTCCCCCATAAACACAAAGATGGGGATAACGATTAATTAAAGCCTGATTAGCCCCCACATGGTCGCCGTGGTGATGGGTATTGAAAATAGCGACTAAATCCACCTGTAAAGCCTCTAATCGCCTGAAAACCGGTTCAGGTTCGGCCGGATCCACCACAGCCGCAATTTTTTGTGCGCGATCATAGAGGAGAAAAATATAATTATCGGAAAGGGCGTTAAGACGTTCGATCTCCATGGTAGAATCTTGGGCTAAGGTTTAACTCGATCATACCTATGGCAGCATCTTTTAGAAATCAGACTAGAAGCCTCAACCACTGGGACAAAATCTTAAATGTGGCCGATGTAGAATAATAACTATAATAAAAGTGTCATAAAAGTGTCATAAAAAAGCAGTGAATTTATAGTAGTTATGACGATCAAATTTCGGTTTCATCCAGAGAAAGCAGTGGAAGCCGCTGCTATACTCTTAAAGCTACACGGCAAACCGATGAAGTGTTTAGGGTTGCTGAAAATGCTCTATATAGCTGACCGTCTTGCTTTAAAAACCATGGATCAACCAATTACTGGGGATAGATATGTATCAATGGATTATGGGCCGGTTCTCAGGGGCGTTTATGATTTGATTAAAGGACAACCCGTGGACTCTGCCTTACCCCTGTGGTCGAAATATATTTCTCCTCGGGATTCTAATTATGTTGACCTGCTGCAATATCCCGGCAATGAAGAACTCTGTGAACAGGAAGAAATGATTCTTAAACAGGTTTACAACACTTTTGGCCATCTCGATTCCTTTCATGTAGCCGAATGGACTCACGATCTGCCAGAATGGAAGAATCCCCATGGTTCGGCTATCCCAATTTTAGTGGAGGATGTTTTGCGATTTATGGGTAAAACGGAGGAGGAAATCGAAGATATTAGCCAAGAAGCCCAGCGAGAAGCCTATTTAGATGGAGCTTTACCAAAAATTTTGGGTTAAAGCCCCGCCCTTTAGTGTAGGGTCGGGCGACTTTTAATTTATGGGTTGTCAACTTCAGAAGCAATTCTGTCTAAGCAAGTAATCTCTGTGAACCAAGAATCCCCGTCTTTTTAGAGCGGGAAGTGTCAAAAAGATTTTACCAAAATGTCTAACGAAACCGTTACCTATTCCCTAGAAGCTGTTCTCAAGGAAATCAAAGACAGTATTAAGGAAGTTAGCCACAAAATCGACAAAATTGACGAACGGCTAACTAAGTTAGAGGTGGGACAAGCTAAACTGACTGAGAAAGTCGATGGGATGGATAGAAGGCTCGAAAAGGTTGAGGGAACCCAGAAAAATCAGGTCTGGACGTTAATAATTCTTTTAGGAGGGGCGGTCGCCTATGGCGCGGCGAAGCCGACCGCTACGGCATCGTGGCGCTCTTTCTTTTCTGGGAATCCTTGACCATCTATGAGTTTGCTAGTGTATGGCATTTATTTAAGTACGGGAAGCGCACCAACAAGCATGGCGCGCTTCTGGGTTTTCGGTTAGGGTTTTTCCCTGTAACTTATCGAGCATTTGTGAGCTTTTATTAAGTTCGCACAAATTCTCCTGAAGCTGTTGGTTCCCGGCACAAACAATTTCATCGATAATAAATTCGTAGATAGCATTTCCGACAATCACTGTCAGAACGATCGCAAGCAAGCCTTTCGTGTATTTATCTAATGCTGTCATGAGGTTTCCAAAATCTCCTTATGGGTAACTTTAAGTAATCAAAAAGGAGATGGGTGTGGCTGGAATCAACCAAACCGCCGCTTCAGCCGTTTTCTGGTTAATAAGTTTTTGTCCCCTAACCTCCCGATGTACAGGAATCGGCGAAAATTAGGCAGGGAATCCCCACATGACTAATGGGAACAATATAGGTTTCTGTGGGGGGAAATAAAGCGACAACGTGGGGAACGGGACGGGGAGTATAATGCACTTGCGATTGACCTTGATAAGCGAGGGAGGTACTTGCTCCCGAATCCAACATCACTGCGTCCCGAAAACCTGCCTGTACTAATAACTCTCCCAAAGCCATGGAATCGATCGGTCCTCTGGAAACCCCGATAACTGGCTGTCCTGCCTGATTAATCCCCCAAAAAGCCCGATGACGCTGGGCATCAAAACCGTAAAGTGTACCAAAGGATTCTCGCGGTTGTGGTTGTCCTTCTTTGACTAACCAAGCGGCCGCGACAAAAGCATCCGTAACCTTGAGATCACTTCTAGCCTCCGCTGCAATTCCTTCTAGGGTGTTATGACGAGCAGGATCAAAGGGAAGATAACGCACCCATTGATCGGTAATGATTACTAAAGGACGACCCTCTAACTTGCCGATTTCTCCCTCATATCCCGGGATAAAGCCACCATTTTGGCTTAAAACCGGCCCGATCATCTGATTGGAGTCTAATTCCTTGAGAGAGAAAAAACCGCCATCTACAGCCGCGATCGCTTCTGTATTGGCGATAATTTCCTCCACTTGATAACGACTATCAGCGTGGATGGTTTTGGGAATCCCGCCACTAATTAATACAAGTGTATTTGTTGGGAATTCCACTTCCCGTTTTTGGATGGTGGTGGCAAAGTTAAAACCGCCATCGGTACGGGGTAAGGGATCACCCCCCCAAGCTTGCGGTACAACTTCTCGCGTGCGCGATTGCCCAAAGCGTCCAATCGTGAGTAAATTGGGGGATTGTCCAGCAAAATGCTCATCGAGGTCATTCATCGATAAAGCCGCCCGATAACCCGCTTTTTTGACGAATTCCTTCACTCGATCATCTGCCTTCCCTCCCGGATAGGTGAAATAATTAATCGGAATGCCCAATTCTTTTTCTAAGATTTGTTTCGATTGCTTGACTTCCTGCTCCAAATCTGCATCGGACAATAATCTTAAATCCTGGGGATGACTAACACTATGGGAGACAATTTGTACTAGAGGATCGGCGGCCATTTCCTGGAGTTGTTGCCAAGTGACACTGGTTCTACCAGTTTTTTGAGCCATTTTATTGATATAAATCGAGAAAACGGCAGGATAGCCATATTTTCTCAATAAAGGATAGACATACTGGTAATGTCCCCCATAACCATCATCAAAAGTCAATAAAACCGGTTTAGCGGGAAGGGGTATCCCTGTCCGCAGATGGGAAATTAACCAATCGATACTGATAGGAGTTGCCCCGATTTCCTGCAAAAATTGAAAATGGGCCTCTAATTCGGCGGGAGTAACGTCAAAAAATACCTCTTTTTTTGGTAAAATGTCGTGATACATTAAGATAGGCACTTTTGTCCCTTGAGCGCGGGGATGAATTTCTGGCCAGGGTGCTAATTTGATCGCTGTTGCCGAGTTATTTGGCCAATTATCGAGACTAATATCGTTTTTTTGGAGAGATAGGGGTAGAATCACTCGATCAGAGATGTTTTTATAGGTTTTACAATCAAAAACTCTCGATATATCCTTAAAAGAACTATTTTCTAGAACATAATCCGCGCATTCCGGTTGAAACTCCCTAAAAGGTGCGGGGAGATAATCACCCCCCACCAGAGCATTAGAACGAGGATAGAGAGAAATTGCCCAAATAATCAGACAAGTGACGATAAATGCCAAAAATCCGTATAGGGGAAACAAGGGAAACGAAGATTTTTGCCGAGCTTGCCAACGCATAAGATTCAAGTAATAAAGTAAAAAGTAAAAAAGAAATTGAGATTTGCACTAGTACCTTGACTAACAAGCTGAGTTTCCCTATAATCCGTTCCCTTGTCAAGTTTTCTAGAACACCCTCATCAGTTATCAGTTATCAGTGAGCAGATTTGAGTTTTCAGTGGACAATGGTAATCAGTGAGCAGTTATCAATAGACTACCTTTATTGATTCTCCCCATTTCCCCATCACCCCACACCCCGCTATGTTCACGGGGATTAGGCTGGTAAAGCGTGACACAAAACTGCTAGAGTTACCAAAGACGAGTATATAAACTTTACAGATATTGTATGAGAGTTTTGGTTATTGGCGGAGACGGCTATTGTGGTTGGGCAACGGCACTCCATCTATCAAATAGAGGTTACGAAGTAGGCATACTTGATAGTTTAGTTCGTCGCTACTGGGACTTACAATTAGGCTGCGATACCTTAACACCGATCGCACCCATATCTCATCGGATTCAACGCTGGCAGGATCTGACGGGAAAATCGATCGATCTTTTTGTCGGGGATATCAATGACTACGACTTTCTGATTCAATCCCTGCGACAGTTTCAACCGGATGCGATTGTTCACTTCGGAGAACAGAGATCTGCACCCTTCTCCATGATCGATCGCGAACACGCAGTTTTAACCCAAGTTAACAACGTGGTTGGCAATTTAAACATCCTCTACGCGATGAAAGAGGAATTTCCCGAAGCGCACCTAGTGAAACTGGGAACGATGGGTGAGTATGGCACACCGAATATAGATATTGAAGAAGGCTACATCACGATCGAACATAACGGTCGTAAGGATACTTTACCCTATCCCAAACAGCCCGGCAGTATGTACCATCTCAGCAAAGTCCACGATAGCCATAATATCCATTTTGCCTGTCGGATGTGGGGTTTAAAAGCCACAGATCTCAATCAAGGGGTGGTTTATGGAGTCCTCACCGAAGAAACGGGAATGGATGAGATGTTAATTAACCGTCTCGATTACGATGGGGTTTTTGGTACTGCTTTAAACCGTTTTTGTATTCAAGCAGCGATCGCTCATCCCCTAACAGTGTACGGTAAAGGTGGTCAAACGCGAGGATTTTTAGATATCCGCGATACCGTGCGTTGTTTGGAATTAGCGATCGCCAATCCTGCTCAATCCGGGGAATTTCGCGTCTTTAACCAATTTACCGAACTGTTTAGCGTCGGTGACTTGGCACTGATGGTGAAAAAAGCTGGTTCTGCATTAGGGTTAAATGTGGAGATTAACAATCTTGACAACCCGCGCATAGAGTTAGAGGAACATTATTTTAACGCTAAAAACACAAAATTACTCGATCTAGGCCTACAACCTCACTATCTCTCCGATTCTCTCCTCGATTCCCTCCTAAACTTCGCCACCAAGTATAAAAACCGTGTAGATATGAATCATATCCTACCAAAAGTCACTTGGAAACGATAATTTATTGGTCAATGATAAGTTAAGGATGGGTTACTTGCCCATCCTTTCCGTTTTTCTAATGTATCGCCATCAAACTCGATCTTAATCCGCACTGATGAGAATTATCGTTGTCCGCGATTGCGGGAATTAGCGCGACGTTCCTGCATTAACTGGGAAAATTCCCTTCTTTGAGCGGGAGTTAAGACTTGACGAATTTCTAAAAAACTTTCAAATTGCAGGTTACTCATTTCTTGGCGATTCCGAGAGATTTGCTGATGTTTAGCACGAATATCTAGATCAGAGGCATTATTCGATAATAAACTATTTAATTCTTGTTCGTTGCTTCTCAGGGTTTCTCGCAACTGTTTGGTTTTTTCCTGATATTTCTGACGAATAGCGGCAACTTTCGACTTTTGCTCATCGGTAAGGTTCAATTGTTCAATTAGTCTTTCTCTAGAATTATCCATCCCACGGGGACGATTTTCAGGACGCTGGGGAGAGCTAGTTTGAGCAATAAATAGACGATCTTGGGGATAGGATAGCACAGTGGCAGTGGGGACTAGGTTAGCGGCCAGAGTTAAAGCCATGGTTGGGCCGAGAATCGAGACAGTAGAAAAGTACATAATTGACCTTGACAAAGAAATTAAGGATTATAGGTAGAATAGGTGAGTTGAGGCTCGTTGAAGCTCATCCAAGAGGAACTATAAACGCTAGAAGCAGCAATCGGTGGAGCGATGCTATGGTTCCAACTCTCCACTAAAAAAGCTTCTAACTGCTCGTCAGAAATTTGGCCCAGTTGTGGATGAGGATCAGACCAACGATAGGAAGCAAAAATCAGCACAGATAAGGCAGTAATACCAGTTATCCACCCCAATAAAGGCGGCAATTTGGGAAAATTTACTGGCTTTTCTTCCCTAATCATTTGCATTAACTGTTTTTCTTCATCCATCGGTCGAGGTGGCAGCGATGGACGATAGCGACGCAGAAAATTAACCACTTTGTCATCTTCTGGGGACATTAGAGAACTCCTTGTTTTTGCAAAAATTGGCCCATGATTTTACGCGCATAATGAAGACGTGATTTCACCGTACCGAGGGGAATTTCTAAGATTTCGGCGATTTCCTTTTGGGGTAAGTCCTCTAGATCGTGAAGGACAAGGACAGCGCGATGTTCTAAACTGAGAATTTCTAACCCTTGTCGGACCACTTGCTCATAATGCAATTGCATCAAATCGGGACTATCTTGGGGACGGGATTCGCTATCAAGGGGGTTTTCCTGATCAGTGCTTTTGGCGATCCTCATTTGTCTTTTGGCTAATTGTCGCCGACCATCGATCGCCACATTGCAAGTAATCCGATAAACCCAAGTGGAAAAGTATTCAGGTGAACGCAATTTCGGCAACCCGTGCCACACTCTTAAAAATACCTCTTGGACAAAATCCTCTAGGAATTCCTGTCCACAGAGTTGATAGAGAGTAGAGCGGATTTTTGGTTGATAAAGACGGTAAAGGTGACGAAAAGCACCCCTATCACCCCTTTGACATTTTAAAACTAACTCTCGATCGCTCACACTTGTTTGCTTCTCGGTTATCACCTCGATTATTCCCCTCACCCCTAGCTAGTTGTCCCTTTAGACTAGGGGGTGTCAAGAATGGTTCATAACCAGTGATCAGTGATCACTGATCAGCTTTTTTCTCCCCACACCCCACACCCGATCACCGAGGGAGTAATTGTTGATAGAAATCCAATTGTTTTTGAGCGAGGGCTTTATTAGTATAATTGGTCATTACTCTCTGATAACCCCTCTGGCCTAATTCTTGAGCGAAGCTGGGATTATCTAAGAGAGTCTGTATAGATTTAGCCAGTGCTTCCCCATCTTTTTCGGGAAAAATTAAACCCGTATCAGCAATAACAAAGGGAATTTCTCCTGAATCAGAACCAATAACAGGAACCTGGCAGGCCATAGCTTCAATTAAAACATGACCGAATTGTTCTTTCCAACCGACGGCCGTTAAAGTTTTGACCCGATAGGTGATTTCTGAAGGCAAAACTAAAGTGTTCATCAGGTTAATATAATTAACTACTTGATCGTGGGGAACACTTTCCACTATCATCAAGCGATCGCTTATTCCAGCGGCTGTAGCTTCCCTGACTATTTTATCTTTCAGGATTCCCCGACCTAACAATAATAATTTCCACTTACCTGTTAATTTAGCTACGGCTTTAATCAAGGTTAAAATGCCTTTTTCTTCCACAAAACGACCGATAAAACCAATCACAAATTCATCGGTTTCAATGCCTAAAGATCGGGCTAAATCTGGTTGCTTACTCAGGGAAAAAAGAACTTCATCCACTCCTAATTGCGGTAGAACCGTGTATTTACCCCTGTAACCCCGTTCTTTTAAAACATCTACCCCGTCCTGATTACCAGCGATTAAACCATCGGTATTTTTCAGGTTATAAGCTTCTAACCAAGAGATGGGAAATTTAGGAGTATAGGGAAGATTCCACCAAGTAAAAAATACATTTTTAGCCCAGAGATTTAAGAGACGATTCAGAGTAATAAATTGTGCATAAGCGAGAGATTTAGAACCCTGTTCTACTTGAATAATATCGGGTCTAAATTTTTGCAATAAAGGAATTATATTAGTGCCAAAAGTTAATAAAGATTGGTTATTCTGGCTAAAATTAGAGATAGGAATAACTCGGAAATTATCAGCTATTTTCGGTTGACTTTCAATGATTTTATTTTGGACTCCTCCCGGTTGCCAACGTTGGGGAACAACAATAGTAACTTCAATATTGGGATTTAATTTTGTCAGGGAGCGCAGTTTCTCACAGTTGAGATCAACTATATAGGTATGACTAGCGACTAAAATTCTCATAGATTATCTAGTTTTGTATAAATTTGACCATCATTCCAGAGGGACTTAACTTGAGTTTTCAGAGCATCCAGAAAACCTAAACTATAAAAAATTCCCCTAGAAAGGATTTTAATCGGGGAACCACCTTTATTACAGGGAGGATTGCCAAGAACGTGACAGTCAAATAATTTAGCATAGAGTCGCAATTGTTGCGCGGGAGTGAGATTTTTCAGAGCCATCAGAAAGTGATTATGATAAAAAGTCGTCTGATAACTCAAAGAACGAGTGCTAATATCATGGCAGCCGCCGGTTTTTTCCCCTAAGTGAACCAGATAAGCGGTGGGATCGTACCAGACATGATAGGGAGTCTGGCGTAATCTTAAGCAAAAATCCGATTCCTCGCGCACGGCACTGCCACGAAAGCGTTCATCGAACCAAATGCCGTATTTAGTAAATATATCCCTTCTAAAAGACATATTACAACCACGGGCCGAGATTACCTGCTGGGGTTTAGTGGTGTGGACAAGATCGATGTAATACCAAGCAATGCCCGGATCCATGGCTTGGAGGGGTAAAAAGTCGATTTCGTAGGGTTTGCTGGTATCTGTCACCATTTTTTGGGAGTCACCCAATTTCATGCGATCGAATACCCGACCAGCTACTACACCTATCTCAGGGTTCTTGACAAAATTCTCACCATGTGCTTTAAGATAATTATCCGGTAGCCGCACATCATCATCGATAAAAAGAACGATATCGCCCCGAGTGCGACGGACTCCATAATTTCTGGCACCGGGTAAACTCGCCCAATCCAGCCGATACCAGCCAATTTTATGCTGATTAGCCAGATTTTCTAGATAGGATTGTATTTCGGGGCTGTGGGTAGCGGTTTGGTCGATAACCAATACCTCAAAATCGGGATAATCTTGTTTGAGCAGGTCATCGAGAGTATCTTTAAGAGGCTCTTCGCGTCGATAGGTGGGTATGATGACAGAAATCGAGGGAAAATTCATAGCAGTAATCAGTGAGCAGTGATCAATGATCAGTGATCGGTAAACAGTAATCAGTAAACAGTAAAAAGACAGTAGGAAACTTCTATTTAATACCGCACAATTAAAAACTCACATCTGATATAGCGTTTCTTACACCTGTGCTGATTAAGCTTTTCACCATCGACAATGTACCTCTTGCGAACAGGAAACGCTATAAATGAAAACTTATATCTGATCACTGATAACTGAAAGGGCTGATAGCTTGTAGTAATTTTAAGCTAAAGAAACACCCTTACGTTTAAAATTTAAGCCCTTTTTAGAGGATTTTGTTTCAGTTTCCCCCGCCAAAAGTTTGGCTTCTTTTTCCTGTTTTTCGATCGCGGGTAATTTAAAAATTACGCCCGCAAATATCCAGTAATAAACGCCCACAGGATCCGTATCGAGGGCATACCAATAGGGAAGATAGGCAACAAAGAGCAGCAAAACCCAATAACTACCGGCAAAACCCCGCAGAGTGGGATCTTTGAGGGAAAGATGGGTGCGGAAGGCCAGATAAACTAGATGGGTTATGAATATCATATACAAGGCAAAACCAATGTATCCCAACTCGAATAAAACTTTACTATGAAAGGTTTCCACGAAAGAAATATAACCGAAAAACCTAGCAGAAGATGTGGCCACACCGAGTCCACGACCTAAAATACCGCCCTGATTACGGATAGCAAAATCCAACTGTTCTTGAATAAAAGCGGTGGGGGGACTGTTTTGCCAACGGTCGATGGCACTATCGTAGCGTTGTTGGATAAAATCGGGGTTAAGGAAAGAAAAACCGATAGCTAGGAGTAAAGCGACGGAAAAAATGATCGGCAAAAATCTTTTTAAGTTAGCGATTTGTCCTGTAAAAATTGTTATCAGACTGACAATCATCGGTACAGCAAAGAAAGCTAATCTTTGCCCGGAGACCACTGCATTAATAAGAACTAGGGTTAAACCCACTAGGGATGCCAGTCGCCATTTTTGGGAAATTTCACTAAAGGCACTGGCATAACAAATCACGGCACTAGAGATCAAAAACCAAGCCCAATGCCAGGGAGAAACAAAGGTACCCGGCAGGCGGATCATATTCACTTCCGGACTATATATTAATGACCCACCAACCAAACACCTTGCCTCTAAGTGGGCTTTGAATAGTGCATCAGCTGAAAGGCCTCTAGTTCCTACACAACGACCGGTTTTCAGCATCCAGTATTGCATTAGCCCTAGGACACAACAAATAATCACTAAAGTCACTAAAAGACGACTAAAAAATAATAGGGTGGGTTTGTCTTTGATTAAGTAATAAGTGCAGAAGATCAAGGGGACATAACCTAGCAAAACTTTAAAACCTAATAGTCCTTGCAGAAAAGTCTCACTTTCCCGACAGGGAAGTCCGACCAAACGTCCACCGCTAAACACACTCATCCCAGCCACGGAATCGCAAGTGGGCAGAAATTGTCTCTGTAAATTGACGGCCAATAGACAGACTACGCAGAAAACAAAGATTAATAATAGGGTTGTACCCAATTGTTTCGGGACAATAATCGGTAATCGCTTTTTTCGACATTCTAAAACTAAGGCGATTAAAGCGGGTAGATAAAAGATATCTTTACTTAGCTGGAGGATTGGATTACCCCCCAACCAATAGACGATAGTGCCAGTGAAGGGGACATAGATAATAAATGTCCAAAGAGCCGTGCGAGGATAGCTAAAGGAGAAAACTCCTAAAATTAAGGCTAAACTTACTCCAGCTCCTATCTTGGGATCAAACAATAAGCTGAGGGGTAATCCGATCAAAATTGCTACACAAATGGCAAAAACAATCAACCCTGTTAACTTTTGTTTCCTTTGCCTTTCTTCTTTTTTGAGGGCAAGTTTCTCCTTAATGTTAGGCGGGCGACTATCGGCTTTTGTTTGGCCTTGTTTATGCTTTTTTTTCTGGCGATCGATACTTAGTCCGGTCATAATTAGGCTTTGCTACGCTACGCTAAGGGCATTATAGTCCCTATCCCCCTCGATCGACTACAAAAGATAGCTTTGCACCGCTTCTACTAGCCTTTCCGTCCAAAAACTGGCTAATTCTAGGGTTTCTGCCTCCACCATTACCCGAATTAACGGTTCTGTCCCGGAAGCTCGCACCAAAATTCGGCCTTTTTCTGCCATGGCTGTCTCAGCTTGGCGGATTTCTCGCCGCAAAGGTTCACATTGCTGCCAGTTACGTCGCACTTCTCTATCTTCCACCCGCACATTGCGTAAAATCTGCGGATAGGTGACAAAGCTATGATCGACTAAATTAGCCAAGGAAACCCTCGATTTCTGCACTAAAACCGCTAAATGTAGGGCGGTTTGCATTCCATCCCCAGAAACTCCGTAATGATGGCAGAGAATATGGCCAGATTGTTCACCCCCTAGCATGGCCCCAGTTTCCCACATTTGCGCCTGAACGTGCTGATCACCCACGGCAGTCCGCAAAAATTGACCCCCCAGTTTTTGCCAAGCGCGTTCAAAGCCTAAATTAGCCATCACCGTTGCCACTAATAACCCATCCGGTAGCTGTCCGGCTTCCAGGAGGGAACGACCCCAAAAATAGAGGATGTAATCGCCATCTACTACTCTACCCTGACTATCCACGGCCATGACCCGATCAGCATCGCCATCGAAGGCAAACCCTAAATCCGCTTGCTGATTAATCACCGCAGCCTGTAGGCTTTCCAAATGGGTAGAACCACAATTAACATTAATGCGATCACCATCGGCTCGATCATGTAGGCAGATAACTTCCGCCCCCAAGGTTTGGAATACTAAAGGTGCTAGGTTAACGGCTGCCCCCCAAGCTAGATCTAAAACTATTTTTAATCCCGATAGGTTAATATCCGTCCCGACGGAATTAATCACAGCTTGATAATATTTTTGGATTAATTCGGGACAAAAAGTCGCTTTTCCCCAATTTACCGGTTTATCTGCTAATTCTAAATTGCCTCTTAAACCCGCTTCTATCTGTGTCGCTAAACTGCCAGATAATTTTAAACCGCTGCCGTCAAAAAATTTAATGCCGTTATCTTCAGGAGGATTATGACTGGCAGAAATCATAATCCCCCCCATCGCTTCGCTTTCTCTGGTTAAGTAGGCGACGCAGGGGGTAGGACATAATCCCAGTTGCCAGACTTCTATTCCCGCCCAAGTTAAACCCGCAGTGATAGCATTGGCTAACATATCACTGGAATTACGCGAATCTTGACCGATAATTACTGGTTTGATGACACCAGCTTGATTTTTTAATACCTGTCCCGCCCAAAATCCGATTTGTAGCGCTAGGGGGGCAGTTAATAATTCTCCCACTTGGCCGCGAATTCCGTCCGTGCCGAACAGGGGGGATGGCGGTAATTCAATCAAACCCCCTAAGGATAATAGGGGATGCGATCGAGCTTTTTGCCCATTTTGATACGATAGAGACGCTACCATGGCGGGTTCCTTTCCTCACACAACACATTCAGAGGATAACATGATCACCGATTTTTTAAAATCAATGTTCCCAGTTGGCCCTAATCCTCCTCCCGGAGTTCCTTACATAGAGTGTGGGGTATAGGGTGTGGGGTGTGGGGTGTGGGGAAAAGGGAGAATAAATAAAAATAATCTTCTGTCCCCTGCCTCCTGCCTCCTGAATTAAAGATTGTTGATTTTTGCGGGAAGTCTAATCAAGGAACCCAGGTTATTTGGTAAGCTAAAACGATAATCTTGACCCCCGAATGCCTGTGTTGATCAGTGTTGTCATCCCTACCTACAATCGCCAAGCAATCTTAAAAAAATGTTTACTCGCCCTAGAAAATCAGCTTTTAACCGATAATAAGGTGGAAAACTACGAAATAGTCGTTGTTGATGATGGCTCTACCGATGGGACGATTGCTTGGCTAGAAAGTTACAAAGCCAATTTACCCCATCTGCAACTGTGGCAACAGGATCACGGCGGACCTGCGATCGCTAGGAATCTGGGGGTAGAAAAAGCCCGTGGTGATACAATTATTTTTATCGATAGCGATCTGGTAGTGACAGAAAATTTTTTGCAAGCCCACGCCGATGCTTTAACTGCTGGAGCAGCAAGTCTTGGCGGTGATCGCTTATTTACCTACGGCAATGTCATTAATACCTGTAACTTCGAGCATCCCACCAGTGAACCCTATAAAATCACCGATTTCTCCGCCGCCTATTTTGCCACTGGCAACGTAGCGATCGCCAAAAAATGGTTATTAGCAGCGGGATTATTCGACACCCAGTTTCAACTCTATGGTTGGGAAGATTTGGAATTAGGGGTGAGATTGAAGCAATTGGGACTAAAATTAATTAAATGTCCTGAAGCCGTCGGTTATCATTGGCATCCCCCCTTTAATCTCGCTCAAATTCCCAATCTCATCGATAAGGAAATTCAACGGGGACGAATGGGAGTGCTTTTCTATCAAAAACATCCCACCTGGGAAGTGCGGATGATGATTCAAATGACTTGGATTCACCGACTTTTGTGGGGTTTACTTTCCCTAGGAGGAACCCTGAATGAACGCAGCCTCTCCCCGCTGTTACAATGGTTAATCGATCGAGGTAAACCGCAATTAGCCCTAGAAATTGCCCGCATTTTTCTCAATTGGTACAATGTGCGCGGCGTTTATCAAGCTTATCGGGAAATGCAGCCTCAGTGAAATGTCTTGCCAAACACCGATGTAGTGTGACAGCATTTAGCATCGACAACCGACTCCCTAAAACCAGAGACTTTGTACCTCACCATATTTGCCGAGAAAAAACTTAATATTTTCTTTCTTTTTTTGATAATTGCTGCCACAATCAAAAGCGATCGGCATAGAGAGCGGCGGATTACAAGTAAATTTTCCTAGAGGAGGAATCCCATAATGAATATCGTCGATATTTTAATCAGTTTTGTCGGTGGAGGTGTGATCGGGGGTGGGGCTTTATACGCCCTCCAAAAGGGAAAAATCAGGGAAGCACTGCAAAAACAGAAGAAAATTCGGGCGGATTTAGGTGAAACCGAAGCGGAGTTAGAAGATACCAAAGGAGAGTTAAAACGACTCGAACTCTCCCAAGAACGGATGGGCAATATCGAAGCCACCTATAGGGAAGAAGTGGCTAAATTACAAAAAGAGTTAGAAGATAGCCAAGGACGTTTACAAGAGGCAGCCAGCGCAAATCCAGTTCCAGCCATCGAAGTTGCCTATAAAACCCAAATTCAGGAACTTGAAGAGGAATACGAGACTAAAATCGAGGAATTGCGCCAAAGCTATCAAAGTCAAATTCGCGAGATTATCGACGGTAAGCAAGCAGAAATGGAAGCCCTGCGTCAAAGTCAACAGGTGCAGATTCTAGAATTAAAAAATGGCTATCAGTGGCAAATTCAACAACTAGAACAGAGTTATCAAGGCCAACTGTTAGAACTACAAAACGACACCCAAACAATCCAACCTAGGGAAGAAATCAATCCTTTTGATGGTTTTATCACCGAAGAAACCCTAGGATTGGAGCCAGAATTTGCTCCCGAAACGCTGCTAGAAGCCACAGTTTCTGAACCAGAATTCGCCAGTGAAATCAATACTTTTGATGGTTTTATCACTGAAGAAAATCTAGATTTGGCAGCGGAATTCACTCCTGAGATGGAGATGTTTGACGAAGAGGAAGAAACTAGAATGATCGGTAGCCTAGAAGAATTATCGGGTAATTACGATCAGAGCTACAGTCAAGAAACCGTTGGTAGTGACACGGGTTTCCCTGATTTATTAGCCACTGACTCAGAAAAATTCGCAGCTGCCCCAAATTCTCTAGATGACTTATTTGCCGATATTACTGACAGCGATAGCCCGGAATTATTCGATCCTTTCGCTGCAGAAACCCCTAAAGTTGAATCGAACGGCAAAAATGTTGCTTCTGTTCCGAGTTACCAAGAAGAACTAGATTTCTTTAGTATGTGGGATGATGAAGGAGTGAGGGATCTAGAATCCCTGCCTTCTGAGGAAGAATTTTCCCTTGATGATCTATTTAGCGATGATTTATTCTCCGATGGAGATAATACCAAAACCACGATGCCAGAATCTCATCAGTAGGTAGATTGCCCGCCATGAAGGCAACAGAATTTCTTCCCCACCCGATTTCTGGCTTCCGACCTTGCTCTGTTAGCCTTGGGTTTAGTGGGTGTTGGTTTGAGAAAAAGAGTTTAACCTTTAGATGGTAGATGATAGGTTGGCTTATGGGATAATACCATGAAACCAATCTACTCACTTAAAGCAACTAACAGGGAGAAATCTAGATATTAGGTAAAGTTACGTCAATGGTCGTTGGAGCAACAAGGGTGGCAGGGAAATTCAAGGAACTGTAGCCCGTCCCTAGCAGATTTGACATTTTCCCAATCGGGACACAAGGGATAAAAACTTAGTAAGGGCTATAATTACCCCTTGCCAAGGGGGATTTTTAGATGGAAAACCAATGTTCGCAGTTGGGCCAGCCAAGACCCTCTAAATGGAACCTGTGGCCAGAAAAATTGGAAAAACAGCCCTAGGGTTTCTCGCGAGTGCTATAAAGGTAAGTAGTCATTTTGATCGCCTACTCGTCCTAACTATGCCACGCACTCAACGTAACGATAATTTTATTGATAAATCTTTTACCGTCATGGCGGATATCATTTTAAAGATACTGCCCGCCAATAAAAAAGCCAAGGAAGCCTTTGTTTATTATCGCGATGGGATGTCTGCTCAAGCTGACGGTGAATACGCCGAAGCCCTCGATAATTACTATGAAGCTTTAACATTAGAAGAGGATCCTAACGATCGCAGTTATATCCTCTACAATATCGGCATTATCCACGCTAGTAACGGCGAGCATGAAAAGGCCTTAGAATACTACGAAGAAGCTATCCAACTTAATCCCAGAATGCCCTCCGCCTTGAATAATATCGCTGTTATTTACCATTTTCAAGGGGAAAAAGCCAGAGAAGACGGACAACAGGCCGAAGCAGAAGCACTCTACGACAAAGCGGCAGAATACTGGAAACAAGCCATCCGATTAGCCCCCAATAACTACATTGAAGCCCAAAACTGGCTGAAAATTACCGGGCGATCGGAAATTGATGTTTTCTTCTAAATTGAGGAGTCGGTCGTTAGGAGACAGGAGACGGGAGACGGGAGATTATTTTTATTTATTCTCCCCACACCCTACACCCCACACCCTACACCCCACACCCCACACCCTACACCCCACGCCCCCATTTCTCCCATGATCGATCGAGCAACAGTTGAAAAAATCGCCCATTTAGCCCGTTTAGAGATTACCAACGCTGAAGAAGAACAGTTTGCGGGGCAATTAAGCGGGATACTGGATTATTTCGAGCAGTTAAGCGAATTAGACACGGAAAATGTGCCACCCACCACGCGAGCGATCGAAATTCAAAATATTACTCGCGCCGATAGTAATAGACTTTATCGCGATCACGAGGTCTTAGTGCAGGAATCGCCGGCCCCGGAAGGGGATTATTTCCGGGTTCCCCGTATTCTCAACAGCGACGAAGATTGAATTAGTGATCAGTGATCAGTTGATCACTGATTTAGATGCCATCTAGGATTTTTGCTGCTATCTTGGACTAAGATTCAGACCTAGTAATGGAGACATAATATAATGATCGCAGCCCAAGATGTGGCACCATTTCAGCTTATTTCGAGCGTAGAATCGGCGGCAACGGAATTTAGACCCTGGGGTTCCTTCACCACCCTAGAAGAGGGTCCCGGTTATAAAATCAAGCGGATTGAAGTGAATCCGGGTCATCGTCTCAGTTTACAGATGCACTACCATCGCAGTGAACACTGGATTGTCGTTTCGGGGACGGCAAAAGTCACCTGTGGAGATAACGAGGAAATTCTCGGTGCTAATCAGTCCACCTATGTGCCGCAGTGTACCGCTCATCGTCTGGAAAACCCCGGGGTGATCAAATTGGTATTAATTGAAGTGCAGAATGGGGAATATTTAGGAGAGGATGATATAGTGCGTTTTCAGGATGATTATGCTCGTCATCAGAGCTAAGACTGCTTTTAGGGAGACAGAAAGGCAAGAAACTATATTTTCGCTCCAAAAACCTGTTTAGGTTAGTCTGCCCGACTGTCTTCCCTGCTGTCAAGGCTTGTCAATTTCTAGAAAAATTTTCTTTTCGGGCCGGGTAGCGGTTTTCCTCATGGGCAGAAAAATAAACTTCCCCTAGACCCTGTGTGGGAAGCTTGAGGAAAGCCGGGCTAGGGGAAATAATTTATTCCTTTGCTGGATTAACTTCAGCATATAACTCTCATTTGTCAGGACTATAACAGCCGGATGTCAATTCTGTGACAAGTGGGAGTTTTCAGTTGACTGATTGCTGGTGACTGTCGTCCACCTATTTTCTGAGAATTCTAGAGGTACTTGTAAAGATTTGTTACAAAGAGGCGAGGAAAAATCTGAGGACAGGGAGACAAGAAAGGATTATCGACGGGGATCAAGGGAACCCGATTGTAAAGTTTTCGATACCTCTTGGCGATTTTTGTAATAGTTCGATACACATAACATAGATGATCGGCGATGATTGTAAATTTATATTGCGAATAGCTCATTTTCTTCGGTGTTTTTCCTATACTGGTTTTCATCAACTTCGAGCCGACGTGCAGAAAAGTTAGACCACCAAGTTTGTAAGAGGTCAGGAAGATGCAATTAACCGCAAGAAATAACTGGGGCCACGTTTCTTTAGCAATGCTAAAAAGCTTTCTTCTCTGGAGTTTCGTCCTCACTGTCTGTTTATTAGTAGTGGGATTTCCTTTAGTAGTATTAATGATGACAGTGGGGGCATTGTCTGCGATTATTTTACAGTCAGTTTTACCAGTTAGTTCCGTGCTTTTAGTGGCGGGAATGATTATTGGTATTAACATTTTGGCTATCCTAATTAGTGCCGCTTTGTTAGCAGCAAAAGGTGTTCATCCCCATGAAGTTAGCTGGCTGCACTGGTTACACGGTGAGGTAAAAACCTCTCATCAAGCTGTTTATGCTTCTTGTCCCCTAACTTGCGGGATGATTCATTAAATCTGATTTTCTTACAGCGGAATTGCTTACCTTTTTTCTATTTAGATTTATTTAAGTTTTCAACTGCCTTATTGGTTGATTATACACACTCCAAGCTAGTGCAACCCGGTTTCCCCGGGTTTTTTCATCGTTATTGAACTAAAGCCGTTATCTGAATGGTGAGGTACGAAACGTAGGTTGGGTTGAAGCATGAAACCCAACGCCCGCATGGGTTACTACAAATAATTGTACTAGGAAATTTATTTTGCAAGACTACTTAAACAGTAATCAGTTAACTGAAAACTCACATCTGATCACTGATAACTAACCGGTATAATGGGCGAGAAAACCGGAAAAAATCGATGTCTAGCCTTCCAGAAACCGACAATCCCAGTTACAAGGCCATCTTAGTGGCATTAAACCATTTAATCAGCGTTGTTGCCCGTTTACGAGATCCAGAAAGCGGCTGTCCTTGGGATTTAGCGCAAACCCCAGAAACCCTGATTCCCTACGTTATCGAGGAAGCTTATGAGGTGGTAGCGGCGATTAAAAGTGGTGATAAAACTGCCATTGCCGAGGAATTAGGCGATTTACTGCTACAGGTGGTTTTACAAGCCCAAATTGCCAGCGATGAGGGTAATTTTAGCCTAGAAGAAGTGGCTAGAGGCATCACTGATAAATTAATTCGTCGTCATCCCCACGTTTTTGGGGAGCTATGCCTAGAAAATCCCGAACAGGTGCGTCAAAATTGGGAGAAAATCAAAGCTGAGGAAAAAAATGACCCGACTATTAGCGGCAAATTAACCCGTTATGCCCAAACTTTACCACCCTTGATCGGGGCGATGAAAATTTCTCGGCAAGCAGCGCGAGTCGGTTTTGATTGGGAAAATATCGCAGGAGTCTGGGAAAAATTTGGCGAAGAGTTGGCAGAATGGCAAGAGTCCTTAGAATCGGGCGATAAAGAGCATCAACAGGCCGAATTAGGCGATTTACTCTTTACTATTGTCAATCTTGCTCGCTGGTATGATTTAGACCCCAGTATCGCTTTACAAGAGACTAATCTGCGTTTTATTCAACGTTTTTCCCTAGTGGAATCCGTGGCGGAAAAGCCTCTCCATGACTATACACTAGAGGAATTAACAGTTTTCTGGCAGCAAGCGAAAGCTAAGTTACATCAACCATCATCTGGGCAATAATGCAAGAGCAAGAAATTAATAAGGACAAATCCAAGAGTTTTTGGGCTTCTATTCGAGAAAATCTGCAAATTATCACTATAGCTTTAGTTTTAGCCCTACTGATCCGCACTTTTGTGGCTGAACCTCGTTTTATTCCCTCTGATTCTATGTTACCCACTTTAGCACAGGGCGATCGCTTAGTGGTGGAAAAACTTTCCTATGATTTCCATCCCCCTCGACGGGGGGATATCGTCGTCTTTGAACCGCCGGCACAATTACAATTACAGGGATATCAAAAGAATCAAGCTTTTATCAAAAGAGTGATTGCCACCCCAGGGGATGTGATTGTTGTCAAGGAGGGCAAAATTTACCTGAATAATCAACCCTTGGCAGAGGATTATATTCTCGAACCGCCTCAATATAATTTAATGCCTTTGCTCGTGCCGGAAAATAACTTATTTGTCATGGGAGATAATCGCAATAATAGCAATGACTCCCATATCTGGGGGTTTTTACCGGAAAATAACGTGATTGGTAGGGCGGTTTTTCGCTTTTTTCCTTTTAATCGTTTGGAGATTTTAGGGGGGAATCGCTAACAGGAATTTTTAGTCCTGAGGATGTTGAACAATTAAGACGGAACAGGGGGCATGATGGAGAACATAATTACTCACACTACCTAAGAATAACTCTCCTAGACCCGATCGCCCACGCCGACCGATAACAATTAAATCAATATTTTCCTCTCGCGCCACTTTACAGATAGTTTTGGCGGCATGACCGTAAATTTGCCGGTATTCTCCCTTTACACCCATTTCTGCCGCCTGATTAGCTCTTTTTTGCAACATAGCCGCCCCTTTCTCCTCGAATTCTTCCCATTGTTGCCGCCAAAAATCAAGAGTGAGATCATTAACCTGGGCGGGGTAAATATCGGCTAAATTGGGTGGAATCGGTAAAGGGCTATAATCTTCTTCAGGAGAAAGGACGTGCAGTAATAGGAGGTTAGCTTCGTACTTACTGGCTAAGGATACAGCCGCCTTAAAAACCCTCTCCCCCATCTCCGACAAATCTATTGCTATCAAGATTTTTTGATACATTTTTCAGCCTCTGCAACCATGCCTTATTTAACGGAATCCGACGCTATTAGGAATGCGATCGATCACTTTTCTCATTTTCCCATTCTTTGGTTAGATACGGAAGTAGTAGCCGATTACGATAGCAAGACTCCCCGTTTGTCTCTGATTCAAATTCTGGCTGATTCCACGGACTTAACGGGGGAGCGGGTGACAATTTTGGATATTCTCGATCGACCAAAAAAGTTAAACTGGCCGAATTAGGCAAAGTTGTCTATTTATCGAGTCAGGATACTGAAATATCTCTTTCCTTAACTAATGATCTGCTCAAAGAATTGGGGGATTTAGTGCCAGGGTTAACTATCGAGGAAACTCGCCAAAAAATCAGTCAATTGACCATCAAACAAAGTGAAGCTGACTTGATTATGGCAGAATAGGAGTCAATACCAAATTAGGTTATACTTGATATCTATGAGAGGGGCTGTAATAGCTAGAAAAAATTGCTTGCGGGGATAATCTAAATGACTGTAAAGATCGCTTATCTGGGGCCAGTGGGAACCTATTCAGAAACAGCCGCTTTAACCTATGCTAACAGTTTACCACCCCAGCCTCATCAATTAATACCCTATCCTAGCATTGCCCTAGCCCTGCGATCGGTTGTCCAAAATCAGGCCGACTTAGCAGTGGTTCCGGTGGAAAACTCCACCGAGGGAAGTGTGGTAATGACTCTTGATGCTTTATGGCAATTACCCGGGTTACAGATTCAACAAGAATTAGTTTTACCGATTTCCCATGCACTTCTATCTCCTCGACAATCGCTAACAGAAATTAAAACTGTTTATTCCCATCCCCAAGCTTTAGCTCAATGTCAAAAATGGCTAGAAAATAATTTACCTACTGTGCCGATTATTCCCACTAATTCTACCACAGAAGCGATTCAAATTCTCGATCGAGAGGCTAATTCGGCCGCTATTGCTTCCCCCCGAGCAGCAAAACTCTATCATGTACCAATATTAACACAACCAATTAATGATTATCCCGATAATTGTACCCGTTTTTGGGTAATGGCTTTAACTTCCCATCCTCAAGGAGAGCGAATGTCCCTCGCTTTTCAAGTTTTAGATCAACCCGGTGCTTTAGTCCAACCTTTAGAAGTTTTTGCCAAACGTCAGCTTAATTTATCTCGGATTGAATCGCGACCAACTAAACGATCTTTAGGGGAATACATATTTTTTATTGATCTAGAAATTAATCCGGATCAACAGCATTTAATCGCAGCAACTTTAGAAGAATTAAAAAATTATACCGATGCGATCAAGGTTTTTGGTGCTTATCAGGTGGTTAATTTACCTGTAGAAAGTTTAGAGAAATTATAAACTAAATTCCTCAGAAATTACAGTAGTTAAATAGAGATATTTTAGCTTTTAAAAGAGGGAAGAATCGGCAAAGATGAGTTTTCCTCTGGTGGGGAAAACTCAAGCTTTCTTTCCCCCACCAGAGGAAGAATAATTTCTACAGTTGTTCCTAAACCTTGACCTTGACTAGAGATAGTAATATCTCCCCCCATTACTTTCATAAAATTTTTAGAAATAGCTAATCCTAAACCCGTACCGCTAAATTTTCTAGTTGTGGAACCATCAATCATCACAAAAGGACGGAATAATTTTAATTGCTGCTGGGGGTCGATACCGATTCCTGTATCGATTATAGTGATAATAGCCTGTGGATATTCTAAGTGAGTTATCAGAGAAATAGTTCCCGTCTCGGTAAATTTAATTGAGTTAGAAATAACATTCAAAATTACCTGTTTTAATTTAGTGGGATCAGCATAGACTATCGGATTTTCTGGACAGAAAAGCAAATTTAATTTTAAGTGCTTACCCTGCAGCGATGCTGTTTGCAAACTAACAACTTCATTGATAATTTGGTGTAAATCTACTGGTTCAGGATCAACGGCAAGTTTGCCTGCTTCTATTTTAGCAATACTGAGAATATCATCAATAATTTCCAAAAGATGTACGGCTGCCTTATCCGCTTGTTGCAAATATTCTTTTTCTTCCTCTTCACTGTTACAAAATCCATCCATAACGCAACGAATTGAGCCAATAATACCATTGAGAGGGGTGCGTAATTCGTGGGAAGTATTCGCCAAAAATTGGTTTTTTAATTGATTAGCATTTTCCGCTTCTTGCCGACTCTTAATTATTTCCTCTCCCCAAAGACGTAAACGTTCGAGCATTTCCTCTAGGGACGAAGCTAACTGATTAATTTCTTTAATATTAAAATTTTGTGGTCTAATCTTTTGGGAAGGAATTTTCTGAATATTTAAGGCATAATCTCGCAGTTTCTCTAAAGGTCTAGCTAAATCCCTAGCAATAAGTATAATAGCTACTAAATAAGCTAATAATAAACCAGAAATCAGATAAAAAATTGCCTCCCAAATTTGTTGTAGAGGAGCCAGAGCTTGGGAGAGGGAACTAATGGCTAAAACTACCCATTTTTGGGATGATTCTCCCGTAACTGGACTGGGGAGGGAACTGTAGCCAGCGACTAATTCTTTGCCATATTTCTCGAAAGAAAATAAATGGAGAAATCTCCGTCGACCTCTAATAGCATTATCGATGATCAGATTGAGACGTTCCGCATCAGCTTCTTGACTGATATGGCTACCAATGCGATGAAAATAGGGATGAGCGAGAATAATGCCATTTTCAGAAATAACCACGGGATAACCTGACAAAGAACCGGGTAAAACCTTCTCACGGTCAAATAGAGAAGTTTGCAGAATCAGACCAGATCGTAATTGTCCTTGATTATCGTAGATGGGAACGGCAAAAACTAATTCTAATTGACGACTGTTATTGGGAGATTTAAATAGAAGTTTTCTAGGTAAACTTCTAACTAAAATATTCTCGATATTTCCAGCAAAGCTAGTACGTTTTTTTGCCCATCTTGCCAGAGGCAAAACTTTGAGTATTTCTGGTTCACAGGCTCGATTTAATAAAGGTTTCTTGGTCTTAATACCAATTAATTCCACACAGTTAATCTGATTGGGAAGCAGCACTGTTAATTGTTGTAAAAAAGCTTCTTTTTCGGCTAAGGTTCCCTGTTTTAAAACCAGACTTTCCCCCGCAGTGATCAGATTGGCCCGCAAAAGTTGAATTGATTGCTCAATATTGTCTGCTTTTCTGATGGCACTTTCGGTGAGATTTTGACGGGCCGTTTCCAAAAAAGCTGATCGCGCCTTACGATAGGTGACATAAACTCCCATTAGTAGTACGGGAACACTAACCAAGAGTAAGCGAGAGAGCAGAATACGACGAAAGGAGGATTGACCGATAGACATAGGCAGAAATTGGTTTGATTCTTGCTATCAAACTCTAAACTATACTAGCCTATTCACCAATCGGATCTGGTGATATCCTTGATCATTGGCCATGAATCGTCCTCACACCACCGTTATTTTAGCCATGAGTGCCGATGGTAAAATTGCCGACGCCTACCAGTCAGCGGCCAGATTTGCCTCTGCTACTGATAAAATGCGTCTAGAACAACATTTATCCCGCATGGATGCCGCTTTATTCGGTGCTAACACCCTACGCGCTTATCACACCAGTCTTCCTATCCGTCATGGCGATTTTCTCGCATACCGTCAACAACGGGGATTATCTCCGCAGCCGATACAGATCGTTTGTTCTTATTCAGGCCAGCTTGATCCTCGGATGAAATTTTTTCAGCAGCCTTTCCCACGCTGGTTAATCACGGCAGCGGAAAAAGTGGCGGCATGGGAAAATCGGGGTTTATTTGAGCTTGTCTTAGTCTGCGGTGATTGGAAGGCTATTTTTAGTCAATTTACCGCTCTAGGTATCAAAAAACTGGCGATTCTGGGAGGAGGTGAATTAATTGCCTCTCTTTTAGCTGAAGATTTAATCGATGAAATCTATCTAACCATTTGTCCTTTGCTGTTAGGAGGCAATAAAGCGGCAACTCCCCTGGGAGGAACTGGATTTCTGGCAGATTCTGCCAGAAATTTACGACTTTTGAGCGTGGAAACCGTGGAAGCAGAAATTTTCCTACATTATTCCCTTGAACGAGATTCCCACAAATCTCAAAACTAGATTACCTTAAATAAAAAGGTTGACTTATCTTGTCCCATGGTAGAACAGCTTAAACCTCAATATTCTGTCGCTTGGATTGATAAAATGAGTGAGATTCCCCAACAAAAATGGGATGCTCTCGCTCAACCCCTAACTACTCCCTTTCTAGAGTGGCAATGGTTACATAATATCGAAACTTCTGGCAGTGCCACAGGACGCACTGGGTGGCAACCGGCTCATCTCACAGTTTGGCGCGGTGCTGAGTTAATTGCCGCCGCTCCTTTGTATATTAAAAGTCATAGTTATGGTGAATTTGTCTTTGACCACCAATGGGCAGATCTTTCCCATCGTTTGGGGATTAGATACTATCCGAAACTGTTAGGAATGACCCCTTTTACTCCAGCGGTGGGTTATCGTTTTTTAATTGCTCCGGGGGAAAATGAACTGGAGATTACTGCTTTAATGATAGCGGCGATTGATCATTTTTGTGATCAAAATAATCTGTCGGGTTGTCATTTTCTTTTTGTCGATCCCCAGTGGCGAATTTTAATGGAAAATTTTGGCTTTACTCCCTGGTTACATCATAGTTATATTTGGAATAACAAAGGTTTTCAAAGTTTTGAAGATTATCTGACGGTTTTTAATGCTAATCAACGCCGCAATATTAAACGGGAACGGAAAGCGGTTACTAATGCAGGGTTAATTATTAAAACTCTGGCTGCCGAAGAAATTCCCCATCATTTGTTCCCGTTAATTTATCGATTTTATAGCAGTACCTGTGATAAATTTTACTGGGGAAGTAAATACCTGACACAGAAATTTTTTGAACAATTATATCCGAATTATCGTCAGCGAGCGGTTTTGATTACTGCCTACCAAAATGAAAAGGATACTAAACCCGTGGGTTTATCTTTTTGTATTCGCAAAGATACTAATCTTTATGGTCGTTACTGGGGCAGTTTTCAGGAGTACGACTGTTTACATTTTGAAGCGTGTTACTATCAACCGATCGATTGGGCGATTAGTCAAGGTATTACCCTGTTTGACCCCGGTGCGGGAGGACAACATAAAAAAAGACGGGGTTTTCCTGCCACCGCTAATCACAGTTTACACCGTTTTTATCATGGCAAAATGACTCAAATTCTCCGCAATTATATCCAAGAAATTAATCAAATGGAACAGGAAGAAATTGACGCAATCAATCAAGATTTACCCTTTTCTAAGAGAGAAATTGAGTTGAACGAGTAATTTAGATAGGGTTTGTCTCTGTTAGTGCAATCAACTATGAATACGAGGTTCCGGGTGCAGATTAGCTAAAATCTCACTTTCGATCGCCGCTAGGGTTTCTAAACGTTGCTCGATCACTGTCCGTTCAAAATAATCCGCTGCTAATAGCCAATAAATACCATAATGACGAGCTTCGGAAGCCATTAAACCGCGATAAAATTTGCCTAAATCGGGATCGGGACAATATTCTCCCAATAAACCTAATCTTTCGTGGGAACGCGCCTCAATTAAAGCTGATATTAACAGAGAATCCAAAAGGCGATCGGGTTCTTGGTGACGAATCTGGGCCTTTAATTTAGCACCATAAGGGGGAGAATTTAAGGGAGCGAGGGGGATTCCCCATTTATCTAACCATTGATTTACCTGTTCAAAATGTTCTAATTCCTCTTGTGCGATCGCTGTTAATTTCCGCACGAGGGAAGCGTAGGAAGGATAACGAAACATGAGATTTAAGGCCACTCCTGCCGCTTTTCGCTCACAATGGGAATGATCGAGCAGAATAATCCCTAAATTATTAATTGCCTGTTCTATCCAATCCTCAGAGGTGGCACTGACTAATAAATTAATCTTTCCCATCGTCGCTGATTCCAATTTGCTGCACCTTTTACCCTAACCCAAAAAGTCGGACAACACCAGTCAAAAACTAAGGACACGGCTTCTGTGATAGCCTAGATGATTGGTGAAGCATAAACACGGCCAATCAATCAGATGGATTTTTTACTGGAAGTCGGTACAGAAGAACTACCCGCAGATTTTGTCGATAGCGCGATCGCACAATTGCAGGAAAGAGTTAGCAAGAGTTTAGAGACGGAATCTCTGGACGCTACTGCTATTCAAGTTTATGGAACCCCGCGCCGTTTGGCCGTGTTAATCACAGGATTACCGACGGAGCAAGAAGCTCGCAGCGAGGAGATCAAAGGACCGCCAGTTAGTGCCGCCTATAAAAATGGTCAAATTACCCCCGCTGGTGAGGGTTTTGCTCGAAAACAGGGAGTTAGTACCGCTGCTTTCTCCATTCGGGCCACAGACAAAGGAGAATTTGTCTATATTGAAAAAACGATTCCAGGTCGTCCAACAGCCGAGATTTTAACTGAATTAATTCCCCAATGGATTACCCGTTTGGAAGGAAGACGTTTTATGCGTTGGGGAGATGGAGATTTAAGATTCCCCCGGCCAATTCGTTGGTTATTAACTTTAGTGGATGGGGAAGTTTTACCCCTAGAATTAATTAATGGCTCTACCACTTTAACCAGTGATCGCTTAACTTTTGGTCATCGCATTCTACACCCGCAATCCCTAGCCATTAGTCATCCCCAAGCATATTTAACCAGTTTGCGATCAATTTTTGTGGAAGCGGATCCGCAAGTGCGTCAACAGATAATTACTGATCAGATTAGCACCCTGGCTAAAAAACTGGAGGCAGTGGCGGAAATTACCGCAGATTTATTAGCAGAAGTGACCAACTTAGTTGAATATCCCACGGCAATTGTTGGCAAATTTGACGATGAATTTCTGGAATTACCTCCAGAAGTAATTATTACCGTGATGGTGACACACCAGCGTTATTTTCCAGTGAAAACTCCCCGGGGTTTGTCACCCTATTTTATTACTATTTCCAATGGCGATCCCCAGAAATCGGAGATTATTTCCGCGGGAAATGAAAGGGTTATCCGCGCACGGTTAGCTGATGCCAGATTTTTCTATACTGCTGATTGTGATGAACCCTTAGATAGTTTTCTTCCCCAACTGGAAACCGTCACTTTCCAAGAAGAATTGGGAACCATGCGCGATAAAGTCGATCGGATTATGGAAATTGCCCAGATGATCGTCGAACAGTTAAATCTCGATGAACAAAGTCGCAATGATATAGAGTCCACTGCCATGCTTTGTAAAGCGGATTTAGTTACCCAAATGGTCTATGAATTTCCAGAATTACAGGGAGTAATGGCCGAAAAATATGCTTTAATTAGTGGCGAATCGGCTATAGTTGCTCGGGGCATTTTTGAACATTACCTGCCTCGCAATGCTGGGGATTTACTCCCGGAAACAATCACCGGTCAAGTGGTGGGAATTGCTGATCGATTAGATACTTTAGTCGGTATTTTTGGACTGGGAATGCTGCCCACTGGTTCCTCAGATCCCTTCGCTCTCCGTCGGGCTGCCAATGCAATAATTAGTATTATCTGGTCAGCCAATTTTAATATCAATCTTTTGGTATTAATTGAGCAGATAGCTAAGGATTTTGTTACCAGTCATCCCGATAAACCCAACCCAACAAATCTGATTAAAGATTTCTTTTTACAACGTTTGCAAACTCTCTTAATTGATGATTTGAGGATAGATTATGATCTCGTTAATGCAGTTTTAGGGGAAAACGATCCGGAGTATAAGTCTCGCGCTTTAGAAAATTTATTAGATACCCGTGAACGCGCTCGCTTTTTATGCCAAATTCGTCAGGATGGTCAGTTAGCCAACATCTATGAAACCGTCAATCGCTCGACCCGTTTAGCACAAAAAGGAGATTTAGATACAACTACCCTAGAAACTAAGAGAATCATCGATAGGGAGTTATTTGAACAATCCTCCGAACAAGCATTTTATGACGCTCTACTTGCCCTAATTCCCGAAACTATCAGCGCAAGAGAGCAAAGAGATTATCAGCGTCTCGTCACTGCTTTAACGGCAATTTCTCCCGTGGTGGCTGACTTTTTTGATGGCGAAAATAGTGTGTTAGTCATGGACGAAAAAGAATCTGTCCGTCGCAATCGTTTAAATCTCTTGGGTTTACTGCGAAATCACGCCCGAGTTTTAGCAGATTTTGGGGCAATTGTCAACTGAAATGGCCAATTCTGAACTACAGCAACAAGTCCAAAGATTACACCGACTGACGGTATGGGGTCGTTGGTTATTCGTGTTGGGTTGTTGGTTAGGGATTGGTTCGGCTAGTTTATGGGTTTTACGCGATGATATAGCCCTAATGCGGCAGTATTTTACTTGGACAGCCCTAAGATACGCTTTAGCTTTCAATTACTGGTCTTCTATCGGTCTAGCCTTTTGTGTTGCTATTACAGGAGCAGTGTTAGTCTGGCAAAGTCGCAATATTATTTTAGGACTTTCCCCCAGAGAAAAACTGCGCTTAGAGCAACGGGTGCAGAGAATTCGGGCCAAGGGGCCGGCTCATCCCCTCTGGCGCTGGATCTTAAAAAGCAGGAAAAAAGACTTACAATGATAAGGCTTTGCTGAAAGCTGACGGCTAGAATCCCCACTAGATATAATTCTTTACTCAACAACTATTGACTTTTGAATCCACTTATGACCGTGACTCCCCAAGCTCCTCCGAAAACTCGCCGCGTGGTTTTTCCCTTCACCGCTATTGTCGGCCAGGAAGAAATGAAATTATCCCTAATGCTCAACGTCATCGACCCCAAAATTGGCGGGGTGATGATTATGGGGGATCGAGGTACGGGAAAATCGACCACAATTAGGGCTTTAGCTGACCTTTTACCAGAAATTGACGTAGTTGCTAACGATCCCTTTAATTCTGACCCTAATGATCCCGATTTAATGAGCGATGAGGTGCGGCAAAAGGTGGATGAAGCCATTCCCTTGACCATTGCCAAGAAAAAAGTCACTATGGTAGATCTACCCCTCGGTGCGACGGAGGATCGGGTCTGTGGCACGATTGACATCGAAAAGGCCCTATCAGAAGGGGTAAAAGCTTTTGAACCAGGATTGCTGGCCAAAGCTAATCGCGGCATTCTCTATGTGGATGAAGTCAATTTACTTGACGATCACCTCGTCGATGTGCTATTGGATTCGGCTGCTAGTGGTTGGAATACGGTAGAACGGGAAGGAATTTCCATTCGTCACCCGGCCCGGTTTGTTTTGGTGGGATCAGGCAACCCAGAAGAGGGAGAATTGCGCCCACAACTGCTTGATCGCTTCGGAATGCACGCCGAGATTCACACCGTCAAAGAACCACCTCTACGGGTCAAAATCGTGGAACAGCGTGCGGAATTTGATGGCAATCCCCTCTCGTTTTTAGAGAAATATAACTTGGAACAGGAAGAACTGCAAAGAAAGCTAGTGGAGGCTCAGAATCTTTTGCCTTCTGTGGAGCTTGATTATGATCTGCGGGTGAAAATTTCCGAGGTTTGTTCCGAGTTAGACGTGGACGGATTGCGCGGCGATATCGTTACCAATCGCGCCGCTAAAGCTCTGGCCGCTTTGGAAGGACGGACCACTGTGACGGTAGATGATATCCGTCGGGTAATTGTTCTCTGTTTACGTCACCGTTTGCGGAAAGATCCCCTAGAATCGATCGATTCTGGTTATAAAGTCTTGAAAGCTTTTAATCGCGTCTTTGGATTAGAGGAAAATTCCTGAATCTAATTCACCCTCTCTCCGCAGAGAGGGTTTTTGACTGGATTTAGAGATGAAGGCCAAAAAGGGCTAGATGTGGCCAAATAAGCTAGAATTTTATCGATCGCTGTTATTCTCTGGGGGAATGTCGATGTGGGTTGAAAGTATAAAACTCGAAAACATTAAATGCTTCCAGAATCAAGAGATTAAATTTATTAGTAATCCCAATAATCAACGTCATTGGCGTGCTAAACCTTATCATTGGATCACTTTATTAGGAGAAAATGGAGTAGGAAAAAGCACGATTTTACAGGCTTTAGCTTTACTGCTCGCAGGACCAGAAGCAGCCAAAGAATTATTACCACGTCCGACTGGTTGGATATGTAATCCTAAAACACCGGGTAAATTAACCGCAGTGCTTCATCAAGAAGATGGGGATGCGGGAAAATTTGGTACGGATAAAACTCGAAGAACTTTTGCTTATTCCTATTTTGTTACAGGCAAGGAAAGGTTAGAGTTAGGAGGCAGTAAGGACAAACAAACCTATACAGAACCAGCATTAATCGAAGAAAATAGCAAAATTTTGAGTTGGTTGCGAGCCAATGCTTTTGCCTCCGATAATCATGGTTGGTTTGCCGTCGGTTATGGAGCTTTCCGTCGTTTGACACGAGTGAGTCAAGTGATCATTCCTAGTCTTGAACCTCCGAAACGCTCTAGCAACTTTTTCAGCCAATTTAATGAGGATACATCTTTAAGTTCTTTTGAGAGATGGATGGTGCATTTAGATTATCGAATAGCCAAAAATCCTGAAGATAGTCAAGCCAAACAAATGAAAAAAATCGGCGAAGAAGCAATTACTAAACTGTTACCCGGTAATGTAGAAATTGCTGAAGTAACTGCCGATGGCTTGATTCAGTTTCTAGTTAACGGTCAAAAAGTTCCAACCATTAGTTTATCCGATGGTTTTCGGAGTATGATTGCTTTAGCCGGAGATTTAATTTGGCGATTATTACAATCCTTCCCCGATCTAGATAACCCCACAGAGGCTTCTGGAGTCGTCTTAATCGATGAGTTAGATATTCATTTACATCCCTCCTGGCAAAGAGAAATTGCTGGATGGTTACAGGAAGTTTTTCCCAAGCTTCAATTCTTTGTTGCTACCCATAGTCCTTTAATTGCTGCCGGTGCGGGGCCAAATTCTTTAACCCTAAGAATCGATCTGGTAGCGGGTGAATTAGAGATTGTAGAAATTCCTTATTTAGAATTAGCGGCAAATGTTGATCGTACTTTAACAAGTGCTGCTTTTGGTTTGAAATCAACCTATCCCACTGATACAGAAAATAAAATTAAGCGTTACCACCAACTAAATCGTAAAAATAAAAATCTCGCAGCAGAAGAAAAGCAAGAATATGAACAACTGTCATTATTTGTTCGAGAAGTTAGACCCTTTAGCGAAATTAGTCAACCTAATAGTTTAGAATCCCAAATTGATGCCTTACTAGAGGAGCGTTTATCTTGATTCCTGTAACGAGAATATCAGAGCCACCCGTGTTAGCTAAAAATGCCGCTCGTTGGCTAGAGGCTTTAGAATTAATACAATCAAACAACAAGGCAACTAAAGCTCAAATTAACCAAGCACAAAATAAATATGGTCATCGGGAAGTTAAAGAAGCATTAGTTAAAATGTTTAATGGGAAATGCGCTTACTGTGAAAGTAAGATTACAGTGGTAACTTACGGAGCGATCAAACATTTTTATCCCACATTCCGCACCCTCAACTGTCACAGATCAAAAAAGCCATTAAAGTAGTACATAATAACTAAAATTAATTCAAAGGTTAAAAGGGTTAATGAGAATATATAGCATTAA
>JAADBR010000027.1 GCA_009995705.1 Microcystis aeruginosa W13-11 | reverse complement strand
TTTTCTAATAATAATTCGCTCAGATAGGAACCATCTTGACCGGTGATGCCGGTAATTAGGGCGCGTTTAGCTTCAGTCATCAGTAATTTACCTAATCGGGGAGAATAAAGACCAGGGCAGGGTCTGACTGCTTATAGCATACTTTAGCCGATGAGGACAAGTTTGGCTAGGTTGACCGGGGACAAAAAGATGAATTAATTTTTTATCCGGGCTGCATAGATTCTAAATGGTTCTGACAATTTTCTCGGAATTTTCTGACTTGAAATTCCTTGACTTTGAGTAATTGATAATTATCTTTTCCCATGGCTAGGGAAAATTCGGCTTCGGTCTCATCGAGTAAATTTTTGGAGATAGCTTTCCACTGTTCTTCTGTTTGCCAATGGACAACGATAATTAATTGTTCCTCAATGGCGGGATTAATCCAAATTTCTTTACCTAAAAACCCCGCTTGTTTTGCTAAAAACTTTGTCCAAATTTCTTGATCTTTTTGGATAAATTTTTCCCTTGCTTCGGGGTTAACTTGAAATTCTAACCACTCGATGACCATAGTAATTATCTCCTATTTTTTGGTTTTGATCAAGAATTCTTCTGTGAGTTTCATAAAAGCTTTAGAACCACTAGAAGAGGGCATGGCTGCCACCACAGGCACGAACATATCCACAGCTTTAGCTACATTAACATCCATAGGAATCGCATTAGCAAAAATTTGATGGGCTTGAAAATCCTGTTGTACCCGGCGCATGACTTGATTATAGTAGCGACTGAGTAGGCCACCACCGGAAAGAATAAAAACTATACCGAGTAAACCGGGGTTAATCGGGTCAGTTTCTTGATGACTAGCTTTCAGTTTAACTATTCTTCTTTCTAATAGCTGAATGCCGACAATTGACAAAGGTTCTGGACGGGCAGGTAGTAAATAAAAATGACTACTACAGAGACCACTACGAGTTAAAAGATTATAGCCCGGAGCGCAGTCCATGATAATATAATCGTAACGGTCTTGAATGGGGTCAATAATTTTTTGAATTAGGATTCTTTCTAGGTTATTCCAAGCATGATCAAAGCCTAAATCTTCCTGTAAAATTGCTTGATGGTGCAGGGTTTCTGAGACGACATATTCATCATAAAGCTCGATGTCTCCCGGCAGTAGATCTAAGCCTTGAATTTCACAGACTGAAGGGACGATAATATCATCAATAGTTAATTTATTGTAGGGATTGGGTTTGATAATTGCCTCTAATAAATAGCTTAAAGTGCGTTTTTTGCGACGCAGTTGAGCGAATTCGTGGGGAGACATTAAGCTAAGAGTCGCACTGATTTGAGCATCTAAATCGAGGACAAGGACTCGTTTTTGCTGAAATTTAGCTAAACAGGTGGCAAGATTGACGGTAAGGGTAGTTTTTCCTACTCCCCCTTTCATATTAACGGTGCTGATGACAGTGGCCATTATCAGAATTCCTTTCTAGTTAACTGATGGAATATCTCGACGTAAAACCTGCCCATTGGGAGCCATAATCAGAGGAGGTAAACTGGTAATATCGATCGCTTCTTGGGTTTTCATGTCGTAGGTAGTGTAAACTGTCTCCTGTTGATGGGGATTAATATCGACAATTGTTAGGGTTTTTCTAGGTGCTTGTTCACTGTTCAATAACCGTCGCGGTCCACTGCCTAAAGCTCCTGCGTGTAATAATTGTAGTTGCCCCCGTTTACCCGGATAGTAAGCGTGAGCATGGCCACTAATATAAGTATGCACCTGATGACCCTCTAAAAACGCTCTTAATTGCTCGGCATCGGCTAAATAATCCCCCGGTCGATTTCTGCCCACGGCAATACCGTAGAGGGGTAAATGACCGATTACTAGCCGCATTCTAGCATTTTTAGCGTCGCTACTACTCAAGTTTTTTGCTGCCCAATTTAGTTGTTCCCGAGAGATTAAATGAGTGGAGGCATCCCAAACTAGATAGAATATACCATTTTGAGTGAAAGTATAATAAAAAGGAAAGCCAGTTTTATCGATAAAATTTAAACTTGTATTATGTTGGGGGTTTTGCCAATAATCTCGGGCTAATTTTCTCTCCTTAGCATAGATAAATTTTCCTGCGGATAAAGCTCCAGAAGCGTCATGATTACCGATGGTAAAACCAAAAGGTATTTTAGCAGCTCGCAGGGGCGCGGCGATATGGTGATCAAAGGCGGACCACATAGCGTTAATTGCTGCCTCTGTCAAGCTGCTTTTTTGTCCTGCCACCATGTCGCCACCACAGAGAACCAGATCGGGTTTATGATTGATAATTAAAGGGATAGCTCGATCAACTTCGGGGTCGTAAGTGGTGGAACCGTATTGACTATTAAGGTCACTAATCACGATTATCTTGACTCTTTTCGCCTTTTGTGCCTGTTTAACAGCCGACTCAGGGGGATTTTTGGAAGTAACAGGCTGTAAAATCTGATGAGCGCAAGCTGCCAAGCTAAAACCGCCTAAACTGCCACTAATAAGCAAAAATTTACGGCGTTGCATAGAATATCAATCTCGTCTTTAATTGAGGTCACGTCAGTTAGTGTAGCAATTTTTGTCCCTTTGATCGCTTTTTTGTTAATTATCCCAATTAACTATCAGGAGATAACTTGACAATTCTTTTAACTTCTTTTGCGCCTTGGTTATGCCATCATCGGAGTAATTCCTCCGATGATTTGTTAGTATCTATTCAAGATAATTATCCAAAAAATCTTTTATTTTTGCGTCAACTTCCCGTTAATACCCATCGAGCCAGTGAACGAGTTATCAAAGCTATTCAAGATAAAAAAACCGATTTAGTTATTTGTTGTGGCATGGCGGAAAGTCGTTATCGTTTAAGTTTAGAATCTCAGGCTAGGAGTAGTACAAAAAAGTTATTGACACCAATTTCCTTGCCAGATTTAATTAAAAACCTTAACTATAGTTATATCAGCGATAATGCCGGTCAGTTTGTCTGCGAAGAATTATATTTTCAAGTCTTAAAATACCATCCGAGGGCTTTATTCGTTCATGTCCCGCTTTTAACGGACAAAAATTTTGCTATTATTCAAAGGGATTTTCAGAAAATTATCACCCTTAGTCCTTAGCTCAGATAATTTGAGAGTAAGTTTCCAGGGAACAAGGAAAAAGGATATACTGGTATTTTGCCATAATTGCCCTCCTCGACTTGAGAGCGCATCTGAGTCTAATAAATCTCATTGCTACCTCGGGCAAATTCTTCTTTGCTGTAGAGGGGTAATCCTACTAAGCTGTTCAGCATCTAAATAGCGTATAATGGAAACAGTAACCTATTCAGATATCAATAGCCATCCCAGCCCCTAATCACTTTAATTCCGAACAAAAAGAAGAAAATTCTTAAAAGTAAAGAGGCAAATAGAAACGTACTTATGGCAAAGGGAGCAAGATTCAGCAATCAAAGAATTGAACGGCTCAAAACAAAAGGAAGCAATTAACTTCATCAACTATGTGAAGAAACATGAAAGCAGAATGCCAAATTATGTACTCTATCAAGACTTAGGTATCTGCATTGGCTCAGTAAGTGTAGAGTCAAAAATCAAACAAATTGGCAAGAGAATACAAATAGCAGGGGCTTGTTGGAAGTCGGAAAACGTCCCTCAAATATTGAGGTTACGCTGTGCTTATCTCAACGAAGCTATTACCTGAGTACTTTTACTCATTGCAAATCTGGGATGCTACCCTAATCGCTAATCGCCAACCGAAAATCTGGGTATTTATCTAGTAACATCCTAACATCTATCTGTAACCATTGCTGGCGAACAGAATTTCGTTGGACAGGATCGGTAATGTGGTCAAAACAGTTATCGTAGGGCGTTGACATATTTTTTCCTCCGAATCACTCTATGATATCATTTTAACCGTTCAGAGGGCGGTTGTTAAGCCGCCATTAGTGTTTTAATGGGGATTTATACCCCGCTCCAAAAACTTTTCGTCTTAAGACGAGGTTTTAGAGCCGATTTTTTTCGATAAAAGCAGACCACGGGGGAATTTTTCACAGCACTAAAGCTCTGCAAGAATTATCACTTTAAGCGGTGACATTTTCTGTTTCTGCTGGTTGAATTTCTGGCATTTCCACTTTAATTAAACTCACTTTAGCACGATAAAGTAGTTTTTCCCCATGACGATAGCCCCGATAACGCACTAGAACTCGTGTACCTATTTCCGCTTGACCATCGATCAATTGATGGACTTGCGGATCATAACTAACATGATCACCGACGCTGTGAATTGGTTGCACTCCCCAGCGCTCCAGTAACTGCATAATCGGTTTAACTAAGGAGAGGATTTTGACCGCTGCTAGGTCAGTATTTTTGCGGGCAACGGCCTCGGCCGTGGGCCATTGAACTAACCAAGATTCGATCGCTTCGATGCTTTGACTTTGAAATTCTGCGGCTAATTCTTCTTTTTGGTTATCTAATTTTTGTTGTAAATTTTGATACTCTTGTTCGAGAACTTTTAATTCCCCTGAATGATCCTCTGGCTGCATAGTCGGAATTTGAAAATGAGCGAGAAGACCGCTAACTGGCAGCTGCAGCCCATTAGCTAACTTCACCAAAGATTCAGAGGATAATTTGGCGATTAAACCATGGCAAACTCTTTGCAATTGCCAAGAAGATAGACCCGATAACTGACTCAATTCTTCCAGATTTTTACAGCCAATTTCTGCCATTAACTGCTCTAATTTTTGCCGATGATATTTATATAAGGACTCATTCATGGGACTTCTCAGCTTAAGCGATGTGTTTAGCTAAAACGGATTTAGGAGCGCGACGAACTCGACAGAGAATTGTGTCTTGACCGAGACGCTGATGAGCTGCAAAGCGATGGCAACCAGAAAAACCGTAGTAGTTACCATCCACCTCCAAAACGTCGATCGGTTCGCGTAACCCCTCCTCAGCGATCGATTGCATCAACTGATTAACTTTTTTGGGATCGGTTTGTCGCGGTAAAGGACGACGAATTTGGGACAGAGGAATGTTTTTAATTTCCATATTGTCTTCACCATAGCACATTTAGGCTAAACTGAAGATAAGTTGACGCGGTTGCTGATGCAGTGGTCTGGCTCCCTACTGGCAGTTTCCTGGCTACAGACAAGATTCTATCACCCAATCCTCTCCTTTTCTGACTATGACTATTCCTCCTATCAATGAAAAAATTATCCAGCAAAATAGCACCAATGCTTCCTATCAGCGCGGTCAATATTATTACGATAGCGGTGCGGTTATTTCTCTTTGGCAACGGGGGCAAAATCTACAAGCTTTGGTGAGTGGTAGCGAGGTTAAACCCTATCGAGTTGCCATGGATTTTAACCAAGAAAATCTTGAGAATGTCTCCTGTTCCTGTCCCTACGATTATGAGGGTTGGTGTAAGCATATTGTGGCGGTTTTATTAACCTGTTCTCGCCAACCAGAATTAATTATTAAAAAAGCCTCTCTAGAGGAGTTATTGACACCGATTGATGAAAGTAAATTAAGAAAATTGCTTAATCATTTAGTGGCTAAACACCCAGAAATTATCGAGACAATTGATAAGTTTTTAGTGCCAGCTACCCCAGTCAATAAAGCGGCAGGGAAGATAACTATTAATGTTAAAGCTTATCGTAATACTGTCCGTAATGAACTGCGGCAATCTCTGCGAGCGATCGAAGAAGATTACTACGAAGAAGATCCAATTTCTAATGAAATTTATGCCCTAGTGGATGAGGCTAAAGATTATTATCAAAAGGGAGAACCGGATAACGCAATCGCTATTTTGGAAGCAATTATTAGTGCCTGTATCGAGGAATGGGATAATTTAGAAGATTACGATGCTGTTAATGATGATTTAAGTGTTAGAATCGATCGAGTTCTAACGGCAGCAATTTTAAGCAAAGAATTTAATCCCCAAGAAAAGCAAGATTTAAGGGAAAAAATCGAGCAATGGCAGCATGAATGGAGTGCCGATTTTGAGATGAGTTTAGCAGCCTTACAACAGGGATGGGATGATCCGGTTTTAGAGAAGATTTTACGGGGAGAATCGGCTAATTTTTCAGAAGTGTGGTCAGGGAATATCCCCGATTATGCCCAAATATTAACTTCTATTCGCTTAGAAATTTTCGAGCAACAGGAAAAAGATCAGGAGTATTTGAATCTAGCTTTAGCTTCAGGACAAGTGGTAGAATACCTAACTAAGTTAGTCTATCTTGATCGCATTGAGGAAGCGATGGCAGCGGCAAAAAACATGATAACTAAAAATGATGAAGCCTTCTTTTTTGCCAAAGCTTTACGCGATGAATCCGCACCAGAATCCGCTCTCATAATTGCCAGGGGTGGTCTAAATTTCCCTGGCAATTATTATTATCAATTAGCTCTCTGGACAAGTGAACTAGCGCAATCTTTAGGGGATATAGATACAGCTTTGGCTGCTAGAATTAAGGCATTTCAAGACCAACCTTCCTTCTCCCATTACCAAAAAATTGAGTCTTTAGCTGGGGAAGATTGGCCTGATTTAAAATTAGACTTGTTAGATTACTTGCTCGAGTTTAGCGGTGGACGTTCCACAGAGGCTAAAATTGATATATTTCTCCACGAAAATTTAGTTAGAGATGCAATTAAAGTCGTTTCTGATAATTCCTATGTGCAGTCTCACCTAATTTGGCGGATAATGGATGCGGCTGCTACCGTCGATCCTGACTGGGTGATCGATCGCGCTCGTCCTCCTGCGGAAAAGATACTGGACGAAAAAAAGGCTGATCGCTACGAAGAAGCGATTAAATGGCTGAAAAAAGCTCGTAATGCCTTTTATATGTCGGGAAGACGGGAAGAATGGCAAACTTATCGGGAAAGTTTAATTAAGGAACACGGACGCAAATCGAAATTTATGGGGTTATTTAAACATCAGGATTTACAATAATTTAAGCTTCTAGTCGTCAGTTATCGGCTAAAACGAGGCTATTTTTAGCTTGTAGAGTGGGAATTTGTCCTCAGCTTAAGTCTAGTGATGTTTCGACGCAGATCCCTTTATGCTACAAATTGAAGTGCGGAATGTCGGTTGTAGTATCTTCTCGACTATAGCAGTTTTCATCAGAATGAGGTATGGGCAAGGAGCTTAAACCCTTTGTTGGCAAAACTTGTCGATACCTCAGTAACGTGAAAAGCACTATCTTTGATCGGGAAATTTCAAATCTGCTTTGGCTATTACAAAAATTCATATTTATGTCTTGTGAACCTGCTACAGCTAAACGCAATGCCTAGTTATTGGTCAGTTGTTTCTGGTAAGCTAAGACGCATTTAAACCGCTTATTTTTAAATTAGCCGAACCTCCCCCAATCTCTTTACTGTTGCCTTTTGCCTCTTGCCTTTTGCCTCGTCTCAACAGGCAATTTAAATTACGAACAGCTTACTATCGTCACCTCTGCCTCCATCATATTCTCCTTGTGTCCCTTCACGTTAATCTTCTTCACCGTCCCAGAATAAGACGATTGCACTTCACCCAACCCTTTGATACTAAATCCGTTGAGTATAGGATACATATCAGGACAGGCAAAAGGCAGCTGATAACTGCTCACTGAAAAGGCTAACGGTTATAAAACGGGGACGGGTAAATAAACCTTTTCTACCCTAGGAGAAAAACCTAGCCATTGACGAGATAAACGAGCAAAAGTGTCAGGATCGCCGCTGACTGCGAAGTTAGTAGGTAGGGATGTTTTGGGATTTTTTAGACCTAATAATTCTAGTTCTTTTTCCGCCGCTCGGACAACGGCAGCGGCGGGATCTACCAAGCGCACGGAACTAGGTAAAAGACGACGTAAAACCGGGGAAAGATGACGATAATGGGTACAACCATAGACCAGAGTATCAATATTTTCTGCCAGTAAAGGCTGAAGATATTCCCTAGCCACTTGGGTGGTATAGGGGTCAAAAATGCGGTTAGCCTCGATCAAAGGGACAAACTCAGGACAGGGAATTTGCCAAACTTGGGCAGTAGGATCGATTTCTTGAATCGCTTGTTTATAGGCATTACTTTTAGCCGTAGCCGGGGTAGAAATCACCCCAATGCGCTTTCCTTGTTTAACGGCAGTTTTGGCACCGGGTAAAATTACCCCCAAAATTGGTAAATCTTTAAATTCAGCCCGTACTTCTTCTAAAGCCAAGGCGGAACTGGTATTACAGGCCATAATCACCATTTTCACCCGGCGCTCACCCATCCAAGTGAGAATTTCCAGGACAAATTCGATAATTTCCCCTTTAGAACGGGTTCCGTAGGGAAGTCTAGCGGTATCAGCGAAATAGAGAATCGATTCTTGGGGCAGTTGTTTATACAACTCCCTTAAAACGGTCAGTCCACCCACACCACTATCAAACACACCAATCGGACTAAATTGTGATTCTCTCATACATATCGAGGAAAACGCTGATCTAAAATAGCTTTGTTTGATGATATTAAAACACGGATTTTTTGATCAGTAAACTAATGCTCCCATCATTTAATCATTAACGGAGATTTCGTTGAATATATTCAATAATCCCTCCTGCGATCGCTGCTGCCATTTGTCGTTGAAAGTTGACATTGGCTAATTTAGCCGCATCCTCAGCGCCGGTGACGAAACCCACTTCCACGAGGGTAGATGGCATTTTCGAGGTTCTCAACACATAAAAGCGGGCTCGACGCACCCCTCGATCGCGCATATCGATACTGCGGACAATATTGCGATGGATGGTGTCCGACAAACGGCGATCACCAAAGTAGTACACCTCTAGGCCGTTGACATCCGGTCGTGCTTTCCCCATAGAGTTAGCGTGGATACTGACAAATAGATCGGCATCGATCTGGTTAGCCAGATCCGTGCGACCTTGCAGGGTGACAAAAAAGTCGCTATCCCTAGTTAGACGCACATCGATGCCCTGTTGTTGCAGAATGCGGGTAACTTCTAGGGAAATGGGCAGAATTACGTTTTTTTCCTGAAGGCCACCAATTCCGATCGCCCCCGGATCCTTACCACCGTGGCCCGGATCTATAACCACTAGAAAGCGGCCATTGCGTTGTTGGGGGGGATTAGGAGTGGGGTTAGAGGGGCGCGGCGGTGGGTTAAATTGCCCCGTATCTGGGGGTAAAGGAACAGGTATAGTGGTGGAGTCAGGAACCTGAGAAACGGGCCTAGAATTGCGGGAGGAGAGCAATTCTAGGGCTAGGGTTTGACTGTCCGATTGAGTTAATTGTCCCATTTGAAACCCTGCTGCGGTCTGTACCAAAATCAGCACCTTATTGGCGCTTTCCTGACGTACCCGCAATTGATAGATGGGACTATAGCGACCGAAGCGCGGACCGCGAAAAGACTCGGCTAACTCAGCATTTTCGATGCGTAGTTCATAGACCCCATCCCCGTTAACACTGCCGTTAGCTTTTAGGGGTAAATCGGCGCGAATTAACAGGCGATCGTTATTACCCGTCAGATCGATCGAGGAGATCGTGGCCAAACGATTGCTAGAAGGGGGATTATTGCCAGTTTTCGCAGGGGGATTGTTGGGACGAGGATTGGGATTAGTCGCTCTAGTGGGGGGGGGAGAGGAGATATTATCCACGGAACCCAGACCACCCCTAGGCAGTAAAACCAAGCCCCCAAAACGACTATAGAGAGCTTGCCAATCGGGACTATCTTTATTAACACTTAGGGAAATCTTAGCCCGTTGATTGGCAGTCTGACTGAATTGAATATCGCCGACCCCATAGCGATTAACGGGGATAGTTTGACCAGTAAGACTACTGGGTAAAGTCGCCCCGGGTAATTCAAATTCGATTTTTTTGCCGTCCCGGCTGCGTTGACTGCGAATCGATCGCTCATCACCATTCTGCTCTAAACGGACAAAAAGACCATTGCGAGTGACTTGAAAATCATCGTTGTTGTCCGTCTGGCTAACTGGAGGTGGGGGAGTGGGACGGGTGGAACCTCGATCGGGGGGAGGTGTGGGGTCAGGGGTAACGGGTGGTTGCGTTTCCTCCCTAATCGGTTGGGGATCCGGCAATTCCACTGTCCATTGGGTGGGCGAAATTCCGCGAATTTTTACCTGTTGAGGATCGACGGTGTAGCCGGGGGCCAATTCAATCACTAAACGGGTAGTTTCCGCATCAAATTGACCGATACGGACACTTCTGACGATATTGCTAATAGGCCGGTTAATATTGGGTTGCCCTAACTTGATCCCGGGCAGATCGATCACGATCCTGGTGGGGTTAGTGATCATTTGCGCTCGCGGTTGCACTCGATTGTCGGTGGTGAACACCAGACGATTCTCATTGGTGTCGAATCGCCAAGAGACGAGCTTGCCGGCCCAAGCAGGGGCCGCCACCAGCAACCAAGTTAATGCGCTTAGGAATAACCAATGAAATCTCACGATCGATGCTCCCGTTGCTCGGTTATCAATTACCTTTTTTCGGTAAAAATGGACTATTTTGTCGATTTTTTGCCATCCATCGCTCCGTTAATGCTCTGAGAATAACTATCAATAAAAACAAGCTTATGGGACGTTGGCATGGTCTGCTATGTTTCTGAGCAGTTATCAGTCATCAGTTATCAGCTTCTGAAGGTAAGAGGCAAGCGGCTCCAAAAAAGAATCTGGCAATTCTCCTACCTAAAAATAAGGCTAGAAACTAAGCACATCAAAGCTTTTAGCTTAACAAATTAGGATTTAGATTCGGCCTTTGTTATCAATGAAAAGACAGCGCCGTTAGTGCCACTTAATACTGCTCACTTAACACTACCATTGGTAACTGCTCACTGCTCACTGCTCACTGATTGAGGGCTGGCGGTGGGTTCTTTAAATACTAACCTTAACAAGGGCGGAGCAATAAAGGTAGTCAAGATCACCATCATAATAATCGCCGCGTCGGTAGCGGGGGATAAAGCGCCACTAGCAGCCCCGACTCCAGCAAAGACCAAACCCACTTCACCCCGGGGAATCATGCCAACTCCGATCGCCAAGCGATTGAGTTTTTCCTTGCTGAAAACGGCTAACCCCGTCACCACTTTACCCAAAATCGCGACGACAATTAGGAAAGCCGCTAAGACTAATCCTTCTCGATTGCTGGGAATAGCGGGATTAAGGACACTTAAATCGGTTTTTGCCCCCACACAGACGAAAAATATCGGTACAAATAAATCGGCGATCGGGAACACTTGTTCTGCCAATTCCGATCGCTTTTCCGTTTCCCCTAGGACCAGGCCGGCAGCAAAGGAACCGAGAATTGCTTCTAATTGGATAACTTGGGCAATATAGGCAAGAATAAAGGCGAAAATCAGGGAAACTAAGAGCAATTGTCCCCTAGTTTTCATTCTATTAACTAATTGAACGTAAAAGGGGCTTAAAAAACGACCGATCAGGATCGCCCCGATCACAAAAGCGCTAGAACTAATAACTAGATAAATTACCTTGCTAATCTGCACTTCTCCAGTCTTCACCAAAGAAGCAACGACAGCGAGGACGATAATACCGAGAATATCATCGAGAACCGCTGCCCCGATAATAATTTGACCTTCTTTGGCCGATAACTGCCCTATTTCGGCTAAAACCTTGGCGGTAATGCCGATACTGGTAGCGGTTAAAGCTGCCCCGGCAAAAATAGCGGGAATGGTGGCCAGATGAAAGATATAGATTAAACCCAAAGTACCCACCAAAAAGGGAACCGCAACCCCCACCACTGCCACAGCAGCTGCCTGGGGACCGACGCGAATTAATTCCTGTAAGTCTGACTCTAAACCAATCTCGAACAGCAGGATAATTACCCCCAATTCCGAGAGGACGGAAATCACCTCACTGGCAGCACTAAAAACGGCGGGAGATTGCTCCGGGGTGAGGGATGAGGTGGATTCCAGGAAATTAATGAGGAGAGAATCCTCAAATCCCGCTCCTCCTTCTGGAAAAACCAGTAATTTTAGGGCAGAAACCCCGATAATCACGCCACCGACTAATTCTCCTAGCACGGGGGGCAAGTTGAATCGGACGCATATTTCTCCCCCCAGTTTACAGGCGAAATAAATAACGGTCAAACTCAGCAGCACTCCGGCTAAAACTAAGGCACTATCGGCAGTTTCGGCCGTAGCTGCCGAGGCTAACAGGGGAAGATTAGGACTCCAAGCGGAAGAAAGGAAAGGCTGTAGTATCATCGCTCGCTCAAAATTACTCCCAATACTCTAACAAGCCGGCGGCCTATTCAGTGATTCCCTATTAAACTTTGCCCCTTGTCCAACTTCTACGAGGGTTCAGCCGTGGCCGGGGGAGGGTCAGATAAATTGTCAGACTTGCTATTATCGGTGAATAGGAGGCAAAATAGCTAATAGTTGACTCCATATTCCGATTTTTGACGACCACCGCCCCAATCATCGTCTTAGCACCGCCAGTCCCTTCTTCCGCCGGTTGAAAAATAATTTTTGCAGACCCCTTGACAAGATGTTTACTTTGTGTAATGAGTCAGTAGCCGGTCGTTTCAGGCTTTGTTGCCCTCTTTTTTTGTACCAATTTATGTACTAAAAGAAGGATAATGCAAGGTTTTTGAGGGTCCTAATCCTACATTCTTGCACTAACATCGGATTTTAACAGGTCAAAAGCCTTATTTTAAAAGGGTTTTACTATTATTCAGCAAGCCCTAAATAAGTAGGTAGGCGTTAAAAATTGTCCGATACCCCCCTTATGGCTCTTTCTTTGTGTGATAAGTTTAGATTATCTAGAAGCGATCAATCTTTGTTTCCTTTGTGTCTTTGTGGTTCGTTCCAGTTGATTGCCAGCAGGAATGTATCCTATAATACATTTTACCCACCAAACCCAAGGGAACCCCCTTATCAAGGGGGGATTAAGGGGGTATCAGCGCCCCCCTTATCAAGGGGGGATTAAGGGGGGATCGAACCTAAAATCTATCTTTAATTTAATTATAAGCACTTACCTAGTATTTACTAAATACCTAGTTTTTGCAATGTTAGTAAACGTTCTTTACTAAACTGCTCGTACACTGTTTTCAGATGAGCAATATTTTCCTCCTCTGTTTCCAAAGCTTTCCCATCTTTAACCACTTTTTTACCTTGACTTGCCAAAATTTGCCAGACAAATTGTACTGCATCTTGGTTAGAGGATTTAGCCAAGAGGAATAATTGTTCTAAACGATTGACCACTACTCCAGTCCCAATCAAAGGAGAAGCTAAAAAGCTTAATTCCTCACTATAGACTGCTTTCGCTTTCACTGCATTATTAAAAGCATCAGTAGATGGTTTCCGTTGTTGACAAGTTTGGTCATCCACAGCAGGATGAATATAGCCAATGCCAGTTAAAATCACGAGAGCTTGGTAAAGACCATTTAAGTTAATATTTGAGGTTTTGGGATGATTTTGCAGTTGCTGTAAAGTTTGGGGAGATTCTGCCAAAACTTCACAAATTGGCTGATAAATTGCCTCCTGTAACTTAACTTCTCCCACGGGAAACTGCTGCTCGAACTTGATATTTGCGGGATTAACAAGCAGAGCAAACCGGGTTTCTTGTAGTTGTTTAAGCTGTTCTTGGTTGGTTAAACTTAAGGAGCCTCGACTAAAAATATCACGACGGAATTGACTATTAACAAAGAAATCTCGCACCACTTCCCGATAGATTGGGTCGCTGATTTTGGCTAATTTCTCTTGGGCAACTGGTGAGAGATTGACCGTATCAATATGATCATTAATATGGGCGGAACCCACATATTTAAGTTTAGCATCCTCTAATTCTTTCGCCACTTCATCGAAGTAAAAAGAATTCCATTCCTGATTGAAATACTCGTGAGCTAAATAATAACGATTTTGTTCCTTTAGGCGCTCGTAACGATTTTTTAAGATTGGATTTTGGGCAAAATAACTAGCATTAGCCTCTAATAATTCTCCTGTAAAATTAAGTGCCTGTTCAATGCGGGTTAAAATTGGTTCGGAACTGTGTTGACCATGACGCAACATTAAAGCTTGCATCGGCATCGCTGCTGACCAACCCGGAAGAGCATTATAGGAGATATAAACTAATCCCCCCACCTTGAGATTGCGGCGCATAAAATCAACTATTGCTTGGCGGTTTTTGGCACTAATCCAGCTATAAATTCCGTGCAGACTGATGAAGTCAAATTGAGGTAAATCTCGCTCTAAAAATTCCTCAAAACTATCATCAAAGAAAAGAATATTCTTCATTCCCGCCTTGGCTGCTAAATCTCTAGCTGTGGCGATATGGCTAGGATTGAAATCATTGGCATAAAATTGAGCATGGGGATAGGTAGCCGCTAGAATATTCGTGGTAAAACCCTGACCACAGGCCAATTCACAATAGGTAAATTCTTGACCGGAATCGGGGGGGTGAATGGATTTAATCAGAGTGGCTAAACGTAATTTTAGGGGACTTAACTCGCCGTAAAAGCCGCTAGTGTAGTTAACTTCCGATACATATCCTTCTGTCCAACTCATAGATTTTCCTCAAATATAATGACAATTCCTAAAATTAAGACTTGATTATACAGGAAAAGAGCCATGTCCCCTAGATTTTTGTTGGTGACAGCAAGGACAATAAAGCTATACCATGCCTATTAATACTAGAGTATTAACCGTTTAGCCAAACAATTCGGCAACTGCCAATAAACCCTAGAAGCGAGATTTCTCGTGAAAACTGACAGTATCTTTTACCAAATATTCCTGCGCTTTCCCGACAGTTTCTTTGACCTCATCGGACAACCGCAACCGGTCTCAGCAAACTATCAATTCACCTCCCAAGAGTTGAAACAACTCTCTTTCCGTCTCGATGGCTTATTTATGCCACTCAGAGAAGATATTCAGCAACCCCTCTACCTAGTGGAAGTGCAGTTCCAAGCGGACGACACCCTCTACTATCGACTTTTTGCGGAATTGTTCCTATTTCTAAAACAATATCAACCACCTCACCCCTGGCAAATTGTCGTCATTTATCCCCATCGTGGGGTGGAACGGGAACAATCCCTGCATTTTGGCGAAATCCTCAATTTATCGAGCGTTAAACGCATTTATCTCGATGAATTGCCCCACAATCCCTCTTTAGGAATCGGTGTGATTAAATTAGTAGTAGAGTCGGAAACGGCAGCGGTGAGGACTGCTCAAACCCTAATGGAGCGGACCAGAGAAGAAATCACCGACCAGTCCAGTCAACGGCAGTTAATTGACCTAATCGAAAGTATCATTATTTACAAATTACCCCAGAAAAGTCGCGAGGAAATTGAAGCTATGTTTGGACTAAGTGATTTAAAACAAACGAGAGTCTATCAAGAGGCACTGGCCGAAGGAGAAGAACGGGGTCTAGAACGGGGGCTACAAGAGGGGGAACGTCTGGTGGTGGAAAACCTGCTTCGAGTCCGCTTCGGTGAGTTAGACCCAGAAATTCAAGCTATTATCGACCCGATTTTACAACTGTCCCCAGAAGAATTTACCCCTTTACTCCTACAGTGTTCCAAGCAGGAACTCTTAAAGCGATTTCCCCCAGAAAAGTCGCGAGGAAATTGAAGCTATTACCCCCCTTATCAAGGGTAGGGGACTCTCTTGGATTTGGTGAGTAAAATGTATTCTAAGATACATTCCTCCTAGGGAGGGGGTGGAACGAACCACAAAGACACAAAGGACACAAAGATTGATCGATCCTATGTAAGTTAAACTTATCACACAGAACCTAGAAGAGCCGGTAAGGTTAATTCATGAATCAACCTACTACTTCCCCCAGAAAAGTCGCGAGGAAATTGAAGCTATGTTTGGACTAAGTGATTTAAAACAAACGAGAGTCTATCAAGAGGCGCTGGCCGAAGGAGAAAAACAAGGTCTAGAACGGGGTTTAGAACAAGGTCTGCAAGAGGGGGAACGTCTGGTGGTGGAAAACCTGCTCCGAGTCCGCTTCGGTGAGTTAGACCCACCACTGCAAGCTATTATCAGCCGGATTTTACAATTGTCCCCAGAAGAATTTACTCCTTTACTTCTCCATTGTTCTAAGCAGGAACTCTTAAAGCGATTCGGTGTCCTTCGAGAATAACCGAAAAAAGACCACCCTTAAAAAGGATGGTCTTTTACTAAGAATTAACTCGGATTCGTCTGCTTACTGGAAATTAAGCGACGATAGCAAAGTTGCTGGCATTTAAATTCAGAGCCGCAGTCGTCGCAATAAGAACATTACTAGCGCTGAAGTTACCATCAGCATCGTAGAACAACTGCCCGCTATCTTTGGCATAACCAAAGCGCACTAAGTCAGTGGCGGTCTGATCAGCCGTGAGGTTTGCGAAGGTATCCACGAGGATTGTATTAGCACTGTTAGTTGCACCCGCCACAGCACTGACCGTCAAGGCGGCTCCCACTGCCGGAGCACCGTCAAAGGCGGCCTTACTTAGGGCGAACACATCGTTATTACCTGCTACTATGCTGAAGTCAGCGATCGTCACAGCACTGGTAGCGATGGCTTTATTCAAGACGAACTGGTCGTTACCACCACCACCAGTTAGGTTATCTAGACCACCGCCACCAGTTAGGGTGTCGTTCTTGGCACCACCAGCCAGGACATCGGCTGCTGCACCACCAGTAATCTTGAAGAAACCATTGGTTTCAGCAGCACCATTAAAGGTTAAGGTTTTGGTGGTGAAGGAAGAAGCATCAACAGTTAAAGTCGCACCACTTGCCACAAGGGTATCCGCAGTGTTGATTGTGGTGTTAGCGGCGGCTTGTTTAAAGATAATCGTCTCAACGTTGGTAACACCATTAATAGCAGCAGGAGTCGCACCAACTTTAACGGTCAAGGTGTCATCGCCATCGTTTCCATTGAGGGCAACACCATTAATCTGATCTACGGCAGCCGTCAAGGTAAAGGTATCATCGCTCTTACCGCCGACAATCTGGGTTATATTACTGCCAGCGCCGAGATTAAGGGTCAGTTTCCCGGTAAAGTCAGTGGCATCCAAACGATCATTGGCGGCATCCGTGACGGTAATCTTGCCGTCAATAGTCAGGTTTTTACCGCCTGAAATCACAAAGTTGTTACTTCCCGCGTTACTCTTTATTGTATCTAAGGTTGCGTCACTATTTTTGAGAACACTATCAGCTTTGACAACAATATTGAAATTAGCCTTGGAGTCCACGTCAACAATAGTCGTCCCAGCAACAGTACCATTTAGGTTAACGGTCGAAGCTTTTGTTGGATCGGCGAGGTCGAGAGATAGCTGACTGGAATACCCAGCCGCCAGAGTCAAGGGGAATTTTTCGGCGGTGTTAACCTTCAAGTTACCGGACTTGATAACGAGATTCTTGATTCCAGAGATGTTGGCAATATCAACGATAGGACTAGCAGCGGTGCCGGAGAATTGGATGGTCTCGATGTTTTCGATGTTCGGAATGACATTATCAAAAATCTGGGCGGTCAGTATGTCGTTGTCACTGGTGCTGGGGTCTTGAACGAAACTATTGAACAAGAAGGTTAAAGCCTGAACGGTGTTATTGGAGGCAGTCAAAAACTGACCTGCCGGAGAAACTTTGCTGTTCGCCGAACTGGTGAGAACTGCCCCCTCTTGTAACAAAGTGAAGGTAGTTCCCGTACCGCCACCACCAGCGATAAATTCAGCAATTTGTGCGTTAGCAGCCGTTACGGTAGCGGCATCGGCAGTGACCGTATTCACAATGGCCCAGCCACCACTATACTGGGCTGAGGTAAAGGTGGAGGAGCCATCAGCCGCCATGGCAACCGCGAAGTTTTCTGCTACCTGAGCGCGGTTCGTCAAAGCCTGTTGCCGTGAGGCGGGGGAAAACTGATTTAAAACGACCGGAAAATCAAAAATCGCCTGGGGCGAGGACAGAAGGTAGGTATCAGCCCAGTAGGTTAATTCTGCCGCCGGAATGTCAGCCGCGGCAATCCCGTAGAGATTTTGGAAAGCTTGGGTGACATACTGACGACGAGCGGCCGCATTCTGAGACAGCACCGTAGGGGATGCTAACATCGGATAGGCTGTCTTGGCTTCACTAGAGGTAGAAAATGCCTGCACCGCTTGATTCCAAGAAATTGCCTGACCTGCGGGACTCGCCCAGAAGGTAAGGTCAGAAGCTGACGGAGGCAGCTTGGTGTACATCAAGGACAGAGCAATAATTGAAGATTGGGGAATAGCCATAATTTTGTTACCTAAAACTCCTCACACTAGGAAACGAGGTTAGAAATCAAAGAAGCTACAAGCATCTCTGAGGTACCACAACTAATCATAGGAGAGGCATTATCATTTTGTCAAGCAGGGTTATAGCAATGGGAGTTAGAGTTAAATCCAATTTTTTTCGTGTTACCGAAGATACCAGTGCTAAAAATGCTTGCTAACTCACTGAAAAACTACTACTAACATAGCGCACGGAATTACAGATTTGAGAGATAGGCGGTCAAATTTAACATTATGTGACGATTCGCTTTAACCCTATTCGATTTGTTTGCACGAAAAAGACTAATAACTAATAGTGCCAAGCGGGACAGATATCTGAGGCCACATTGAGAAAGAGACAGTCCACTGTCGCCAACCCCCCTCCCTCGTCCCGGTACTCATCCCCCAAGTCCCAAAGGTGAAAACCGAAGCCTAGCAGCCAATTGGCCAATTCTGTTAACAGAGGTGTCTGGGGTCCATAGCCTCGGTATAACCAACACTCCAACAATAAGACTGAAACCTGGGGCAGGATCTGGACTGCTCCCTTGAGAATAGACCACTCGTATCCCTGGGTATCTATCTTGATGATTTGGGGAATTGGTAACTCTCCCCGCTCCACTAAACCATCTAGGGTGAGGACCGGCACCGTCAGGGGTGATAGTGCTAAACCTGACCCCTCCATCGGGAGAGCGGTGCTGGCCACCAGATTAGGAAAAACATTAAGGGTGACAGTTCCCTCCCGTTCTCCTAACGCCACCCCATAGAGGTGAAAATTGTCATGAAGCTTTAAACTTTCGGTCATAAACTGCTGATAAGCCGGCGCGTGGTTCACTAACGGCTCAAATAGATAAAACTGAGACTGGGGAAACACCTCAACAATATCCCTAGACCAGGAACCATCCGAGGCCCCTACATCATAAATAACTTGGGGGGATAACCCTTTAGCTTGCAAACGCTGGAAAATTTCTAAGTCTAGCTGAGCAAACTTTTCCCTCGTTTTATAGGTATCGGCAACGGACTTGTAGGCAGAATTCGTCATGGGTGGCTCTGGTAGTATCAGTTAGGGGTTAGTTCTAAACGAGTGTTGACAAGAACACAGTCTAGGGTGCTAAGGGCAGCGTCGGAGCCACTTAAATCTAAAGCACTACTGGCCACCAGATTGGGGAAGATATTCATGGTGACTTGGCCACTTTTTTCGCCTAAAGTAGGCTATAAACGAAAATTTTTGGGGATAATAGCTCGACAGGCGGGATCATAGTTGATTAGAGGCTCAAATAGATGAAATTCCGACTTGGGAAGCACTTCACGGCTGTCTTTTGACTAAGAGCCATTAGAAGCACCAATATCAAAGTTGACTTGCGGTTGGTAGCCCAAGTTTTTCAGTCTTTGAAATACGTCTAGAGCTAATTGGGCGAATCTGGCTTTAGTTTTATAGGTTTCCCCCAGAAATTTATAACTGGTAGCTTCCATAATTATCCTTGAGTATAGTTAAGCATAGTACCAGTCGGGAGTTATTCCAGATTTTGTGTTAACAAAAACACAGTCTAGAGTGACTAAAACACCCTGTTCGTTACGGTAGGGTTCGACCACATCCCAAAGTCGAAAATTAAAGGTTAGTAGCCAATCAGCAATTTCCGTTAACAGAGGTGTATTTGGTCCGTAGCCCCGATACAGCCAAGATTCTAAGATTAAAATATCAACATTGGCGAGGGTTTTTTGCGCTCCCTTCAGGATCGATAGCTCACCGCCTTGGGTGTCAATTTTGATTACCTGGGGTATGGGCAAATTTAAGGAAGTTATCGCTTCATCTAGGGTAAACATTGGCACGGGAACTGGTATAGTTTTGATTCCCGTGCTAGTCATATCTAGGGCAGTGCTACTGACGACGCTATCGGGAAAGACATTGATAGTTATATCCCCACTTTTTTCACCAAGGGCAATTTTATGCAAATGAAAAGAAGGATACATTACCAAGGTTTTTTCGATAAATTCTCGATATTCAGAGCAGTAATCAATTAGAGGTTCAAATAAGTAAAATTCGGCCAGTGGAAGGACTTTTTTTACATAACAAGACCACCCACTATTAGAAGCGCCAATATCAAAGATAACTTGGGGATGATAACCGAGATTGGACAATCGTTGAAAAACCTGAAGAATCTCTTTGAGGACTTGCTCGTCACTCAACTTTTCTAATACTTCTTGATAATTTTGGTTAATTTGGCTTGGGTTATCATTCATACCAGCTGATGGAGAAAGTTTGATGGGTTTGTTTTTCAATTTTATTTAATGGCGACATAAGTATGAGATACAGATAGAACTTCATATTTACTATAGCCTTTACTGTTTAATTCTGCCAGAATAGCATCGGTGAGATATTGTTCTCCATCTTGCCAAATATCATTGCGAATAATATAGGAAACATCAAGGGAAAGAGCCGTTTCTATATACCGATTTGAAGGTAGAAAATTAAAGTAGTCAGAGAACATAAAATCTACTATATTCTTAGCGTAAATCTCCTGGTTTTCTGATTCTAAAGAAGTTGATAACAATCCTTCTTGCTCTAGTATAGCTACCAGAGGTTTTAAATCTTCTAATTGTTTATGTTTTTGGAGATAGAGAAATATGTCATCTTTTGATAGTCTTAAATGAATCCAAGGATAATCGGCAAATAAACCGTATTGATGATGACCTTCGTAGGAATTCCACAGAGGCGCAGCCACACAGTAAATTAATCCTCCCGGTTTTGTCACTCGCCATATTTCCGAAAAAGCCGCTTCAATATTGGGAATATGTTCCATAGTAGCGACGGAAAAAACTAGATCGTAGTAGTTATCGGGTCTTGTCGTCGATTCGGCTGATTCTTGAAAGTAGGAAACTTTTTCATGAGTTAAGCCTTGGCCGATATCTTCGCAAACATCAAGACCGTGAACGACGGCCGCTTCTAGAAAAAAGCGGCAATCCCTGCCATCGTTACAACCCACCACCAAAACTTTTTTGTCCGTTAGCTTGTGACTTGGTATATATTTTAGGCAATCGTTGGCAAAATAGTTGAGATAATCCATAAACTTCTTCGATATTAGGTTTTAGTTTCTAAGCAGAAAAATAAGTGGCTGGCATAACGGAAGCAGACCAAAGTAGAGCTTGATGGAAGACATGATAATCTTGGAAAAAGAAAACATTGCCCCAGGAATTATCGAGGGAATAGGCAGAATTACAGTAATAACTAACGTCGGAACTGCCCCAAATACGATAGATAACTAGATGCCAGTGATAATCTCTTTCCTTCATGGCATTGACTAAATCTGGTAATCGATTCATCGCTCCCGAACGACCAAAGGGGAAATTTTGATCCCAAAATTCCGCAACTACCACGGGATAACGATAGTTACCCATACCTTTGATTACCTCTAAATCAAAGCCTTCCGTGTCTATTTTAACCAAACCAATATCTTTAGGTAATTCCTCGCCATCGTGGAGGCTGGCTAGGGTTTTAACAGTAACGGGAATAGTATCGGTAAATGCTAAACCTTCCGAAAGAGAATGCTTGGTTAGACTGCTATAAAAGCTGGCATCTTGATAGGTGTTGTCTGGGGTTTCATCTGTGGCTATATGTAGTTCTTGGGTTTGATTTTCGGAACCGAGAGCAAAGGGAAAAAGCCGAAAGTTAGGATGATCACCGAGGCGATTTTTGAGCTTATCGATTACAGCAGGAAAAGGTTCAAAGGCATAAACTTGATAACCAGCTTGTAGGAGACGACTAGAAACATCCCCCCGATTAGCACCAATATCTACTGCAAGACGATGGGGAAGATAGGAATATAAATAAGTCATTAATTCGATGTCTAAATCTTGAAAATATTTTTGATCGATAATGACTTTATATTTTTGAGAGTGAATATCTTCAAAGATTTGGCGGTTATCTTCGCTGATTTGATGGAGATTTTCTTGTATTTTTTGTATGGTTCCAAAAACAGCATCACTTTGCTGTTGGTAAGCTTCATAAATTCTCTGGAAAGAATCGATAATTGTATCACTATGTTTTTGGGAGTCTAATCGCACGTCGCTGGCTATTTTTTGGAAAGTGTCCAGAGTTGATTCGTGCTGTTTTTGAGATTGGCTGTGATTTGTTTGGAGTTTTTCCGTCAAGACTTGAATATTTTTAATTATATCTACGGAAAACTTGAGCAGAAAAGCTTGATTTTGCAGTGATAAATCAGCCTTTCGCTTGGCTTCTGCATTTTCTTGTCGGATTTGTTCGGTGGAGTTATTAAGTTGCTCAACCTTAAAATCTAAGGGATCAAGCTGATTAAGTTTCTCCAGTTTTTCCAGTTTTTGGAGTTGGTCAAATTGGACATGAATGAGGGAATCAAGTTTTTCTAGAAATAAATCTTTGACTGCTTTAACTCGCTGAACTATTTTATTTTTGGCTAATAATTGCTTGATCATTTTGGCTAGTGATTGGGTAAATTGTCTTAAGCTTGACTGGGAGAATTTTCAATTTTGCGGCTAGTTTCAGGAACTAACAAATCTTGACGAATAAAGACCACTTCTTTTTGGAGGAGTGTGCCATCAATGGGGGATCTCCATTCGCCGGTTTCGTCATAATAACGGAAACCAAGCTGATCCAAAAGATTAAGCATTTCATTGAAGACAAGAGCGTCTTGATCATAGCGAATAAAGGAGAGTTCAGCAATTACTAAATCTACCTGAGCGATAAATTCTTTCGCTCCTTCTAAGACGATATGCTCGGCACATTGCACGTCTAATTTTAATATTCCTCTGCCAGAAATTTGCTCATCTGTCGCCACCTGATCGAGGGTTTTTACCGCCACTGTAATCGTTTCATAGTTTCTAAAATCGGCGGGAGTGAGCAAGGAACTACCGTACAAATCGGGGGAAACTTGAAAACTCAACTGACCAGCTTGATTAGAAATGGCAATTTCTAGTAATTCGGCTTTAGGAATATTACAGATGTAGTAATTTCTGGCCGATTGCTCGTATTTTGAGATTAGCGGATCGATGAGGATAAAGCGAGCTTCTGGGAATAATTGACTAGCGGTATGAGACCAAATACCGTGGGAAGCTCCCACATCAACCACAAAATCGGGCTGATATTTTTGCCCTCGTAAACGTCGCATGACTTGATAGACTTGAGCATAATCTTTATAGATAATTGAGGGAACGGGGGGTTCAATAAAGTGAACTAAATCGATCGGCGATCGAGGTAAAATCGCCTCAAATCTGTCATCGGCTGCTTGTTCTTGTTCGATCGATTGCCGCACCCATTGATTGATCCCTTGATCCGAGAATTTTACCGCTACTTTAACGGCATTTTCCCGCATTCTCTGCTGATTTTCTGGGTCAAGAACGTAATCCACGGCTGCCGCCAAACTTTCAGGTGTATAATCACAAACCACACCGATTTGAAAGCGATTAATAAAGTTAGCCGCCGAGGTTTTATTACTGCCTAAAAGAATTACTGGGGTGTTAGCGGTGGCGAGGTTAAAAATAATCCGGCCGGGTAAACTAAGGCGAGACAATTGTGTCCGATCATCTCTTTCGTCCATGGTTCCGGTGGGAACAATAACAAAGGGATATGCTTGTAGTTGTTGTCCTAGTTGTTCTTCGGGATAAAGTCCTTGGCTATAAAGTCCCCATTTTTCTAATTCTGTGGCAGATTCTTTGAGCCAATAATAGTTAGAATTGCCATACCAATCTAGTTTAATTCCTGCCCCTTGAATACTCTCTAAAAGAGATTGGAACCATTGGGGACTCCAAATGCTCCCTAATAAAGCTCCCCATTTTTCTTGACAGCGTTGGGGAGAAACTTCGGCAACTTCACTATTGATGAGACGGTGGGGAACGATCGCCGGTAGGAGCCAAAATTTGTAGCCGTACTTATTCTCGTAAGCGTCGCGCAGTTCGGGATGGGTGGCAAAACGAACGGAACATTTGCTTAAAAACTCTTTCATTAAAGCATCGGGAATCTCCTGAACGCAGATATTCTGATCGTCCATGATGTAGGTGGCAAGGGGAACGTTAAATAATTCCTTAATAGCGATCGCTGTTAGCAAGTTGCTGGCGTAGTAAGGGACACAAAAAACTCTCTCAATCTGGTTGTGTGCGAAAGTTTTGAGTACAGATTGAAAGATTTCTGGTCGCGATAGTTCCAGGTGATCAAGCACGAGACTGAACGCCCCAAAATTCTGTTCCCCACCGTAGTGATTAGCGGAGCGTATGGAAATAACTTGACGATTATCAGGAAAGATTCTTTTTACTAATGGCCCAGTGCCGTGCTGCTGATTGACTTCACAGGCAGTAATGACAACACTGCCACAGACGCAGTGGTTCTGGAACATGGCAAAGCGATTATCGATGGGTTGTCCCTGTTCTAGTGATCGCCAGAGCCAATCGTCAAAATGGTCAGCTTTTAAACTGGTGGCTAATTGACGACTAGCCTGACGCAGTTTTAGCTGATAGCTATGGGTACGGAGTTTGGCAATTTCTGTTAAAAAACTTGCGGATGCGTAGTCACAGACAGAACCGAGGTCAAAATCTTGCACAAATTTAGCGGCGGCACTATCTTTCTGTCCGACCACCAGAATGGGGGTGTTAGCAGCAGCGACGATAAAAGGGATGCGGGAAGGTAAGCTCAAATAGGCTATTTCCGGCCGATCCTGTTCTTCTGCGGAACTGCCAGTGGGAACAAGAGCAAAAGGAGCTTGACGTAGGCGGTTAATTAGGTCAGCCTGGGGACAGTAGCCTTGAAAGAAAATTCCATCCTGCGCTAATTCTTCCTCTTGGAATTGCAGCCAGTGACGATTGGGATTACCATACCAATCAATTTTTATTTGGGATTCCCGACATGACTGACGCAGTTTTTCTAACCAATTCTGAGACCAAATATTACCAATTAAAACGCCTCGCCCCATCAGATCAGGCATGACAATTTCAGGGGGAAACAGATAGCTTTCGACCACGGGAGGGATAAACCAGATTTTCTGCCTGTATTTTTTTTCATAGACTTGGCACAAGGGCAGAGAAATGCCTAAAATTAGATCGCTGCTATCGAGTAATTTCTGAACTGCTTCATCTTCGACGGCGTTAACATAGACGTTCTGATCATCCATCAGGTAGGTACAAACGGGGACCTGAAAGAGAGATTTAATTGCCACCCCTACATAAAAATCTTCGGTAAAATATGGGATTACTAAAACTCTTTTCGGTTTTAAATAAACAAATAAATTTTGGATTTTTACTAAAATTTCCCCGTAGGAACAACCGCGCACATCTAGACAAAAATTCTGAACGCCAAAATCCTGCTCCCCACCGTAGAGATTAGTGGTTCGCAGGGAAACTATCCGGCTAGTATCGGGAAAATTTCTCTTTAAAAGAACGCCCACCCCGTGCCGCTCGTTAACCTCGTTGGGTGAGACAATAATATCATAACTTTCTTGGAATTTGTCGGCAAAACCATTTAAGTCTTGTAAGGACAAACTAAGTTCTTTTTGTAATTCCTGATAAGAGGTAAGCATAATGATTAATTTTAATAGGCTCTAACTATAGACATTCCATGACCGCTGACAGATTTTCTCAGAAAAACGGAGCATAAGCTCATTTTGCTTGCTGCCTCGTCATTAAGATAACTGCCGTTTTTTTCCTTGGTTATCCCTCAAGAAATTTTATATTTTTCGATATCCCCTGTCAAGTTCCTTCTCACCCATCCCACAAAACCGAGATTGATCCTTGCAGGTCTTAATGTTTTAAGATTGTTCATCTCCTTTTTACTAACTTCAGCGACCGTTTTCACAATGACCATTTTATATCGCTTTTTGTTTCCCCATCAGGAATTATCATCTTGCCTTGGCAGACTAGAACTGATGTACCACCTATGCCAACTTCCCTAATTTCACGGTTGTTTTTCTGAAACTTTAATTGTAAACTGCTGGGTCTGCCCATTTCCACTCCTTGGGTTATCGTCCATTGATTCATCCCTTCCCTAGAAGATTCTAATCCCCCTAGGTTGAGAATTCCGAGACCAATTTGGGGCAGTATAGCACTAGGATAATCTTATCAAACCCTTCTGTTATTTTTTACCGCAAAAGGGAGAAATGAGCTAATAAAAGCCCACCTCTCGGTAATTTATCGCTCTGTTTTAGTGACAGCCAAGAATACTTTACTTGTGACCATTACCCTGCATAGCTAAAACCGCATCGCGTAGTTTATCCGGCACTTCTTGCAGGTGATCCTCATCCCACCGGAAGAAACCGACACCCATAGTCAAAGAACGCAATTCAACGATAAAATCGTGCATTTCCGCTTGGGGGAGATAGGCCGTCACCTGATCCCAACCTTTCCACTCCTCAGAAGCTTCAAAACCCTGAATTTGACCGCGTTTACCACTGATTAACTGTAAAACCTTGGCGGTGTATTCTGAGGGAGCGAGAACCGTCACCGATAGAATTGGTTCTAATAAGACCGGATGACATTTAGGCAGTCCCTCCGTCATCGCTAGACGGGCCGCTTGTTTAAAAGCTTGTTCGGAACTATCGACACTGTGATAGGAACCATCGGTGAGGGTGACATCAATATCCACCACGGGGAAACCCAACGGACCATGACCGAGATATTCCCGCACTCCCGTTTCCACCCCCGGAATATACTGTTTGGGGACGACACCACCAACAATGGTTTCATGGAATTGGAAACCTTCCCCCCGAGGTAAGGGTTTAATATCGAGGTAAACATCGCCAAAAGCACCGTGGCCGCCGGTTTGGTGTTTATAACGTCCGTGGGATTTGGTGCTGGTTTTGATCGTTTCCTTGTAGGGAACTTGGGGTAAATGGGTGGTCATCGGTAGATTATACTTGCGCGTTAGGCGATCGAGGGCCACTTGCAGATGAATTTCTCCCTGTCCCCAGAGAATCACTTCTTTAGTATCGCCTTGTTGTTCCCAGTGGAGGGCAGTATCCTCTTCAATTAGTTTCGTCAAAGCTGAACTTAATTTCACTTCATCCTTGCGATTTGCGGCGGCAATAGCGAGAGCAAAGACGGGTTTAAGCTGTAATCCTTGGGGAAGGTCGGGTTTTTGACTGCCGCTGCTAACCACGTCTCCGGTGGCGATTCCCTCCAAACGACCGAGAGCGATAATTTCCCCCGCTTGGGCCTGCTGTAGGGGTTGTTGTTGTTGTCCCATAAGACGATAGATACCACCAATCCGCACACCGTTCAAGGCCATGCCATCGCTAAGGGTTCCCTGCCAGATTCGCCCTAGGGACAGGCGACCGCCCTGGGGAGTAAAATAGGTTTTGAGGATTTGTACCACCGCATCCCCATCCGCACTGGGATCGAGACCGCGACGGTTGGCAGTAATTGTCGGGGCCGGTGTTTCTTCCACTAAAGCGGTGAGGAGATGACGCACACCATAGTCCCGTTCCGCCATACCGAAGAACACAGGTACTATCTGATCGGCTCCCAGTTCTTGTTTTAAGTCTTGGAGAATTTCTTCCCGGGAGGGGTTAATATCTTCGAGGAGTTCTTCTAAAAGATGATCGTCAAATTCGGCGATCGTTTCTAGCATTTCCTGTCGAGCAATCTGTTCTTCTTCCTTGAGGTGGTCGGGTAAAGCTACAGGATCGGCGGGACTGTTAGCATGGTAATGATAAGCCTGTTCGTTGATTAAATCAATAAATCCGATAATTTCGTTGTTCTGACGGATAGGATATTGCTGGGGAACGAGGGGACGACTAGAAACGGATTTGAGAGCTTGTAGGACTTCGTTAAAGTGACTATTACAGCGATCCATCTTGTTAATGAAGATTAGATGCGGAATTTCCCAATCATCGAGGAATTTTAGCAAGGGAGCCAGGGTGAGAACTCGATCAACCACCGGTTCACAAACGATAATAGCAGCACCGGCCCCGACCAGGGCATTATAGGTTTCACTGGCAAATTCGATCGAACCGGGGCAATCGAGAAAGGTAAAATTTAGGTCTTGGTATTGACTATGGGCAACGGAAACTTCTACACTCATCTGTCGATCCCGCGCTTGGGTGGAACTATCACCAACGGTATTGCGATCGCTGATTTTACCTTTTCTGGTGATCGCTCCTGTTACGAAAAGTAAACTTTCCAGTAAGGAGGTTTTTCCACTGGAGTAAGGGCCGACAAGGGCCACATTACGCGTGTTTGCTCCGATACTTTGATTCATACAGATACCCCCAACAATGATTTAGTGATTAGTTGTGGCGATGGGACGATATTTACACTCGATCGCCCTAGGAAATATACTGTCATAGCACTAAAAATTACTCTCAGGACGCATTTAGAAGTGAAAGGCCTGTCTTGCCATAATTTTGCCCAGTGCTACAGGTGTATTCTTTCTTACTCTTCACCCTAACTCAGTCTCAAGCATTACATCCCATTCTCGCAATCTCTTGTAAAGTCTTGCCTACTTTTAGTTAAGGAAGTTAAATAAATGTTAACTAAAGCTTTTAACTATCCACAGTCTTTCTCCTCAACTGGATTTACAAAAACGAGAGGCTGCCTGATATAGTGAGAGGTCGGGATGATGTTTATCAAGCAATTTTTATGTTAAAAGCTGGAATCGTGGGACTGCCAAATGTGGGGAAATCGACCCTATTTAACGCTCTGGTGGCTAATGCCAAGGCCGAGGCCGCTAATTTTCCCTTTTGTACCATTGAACCGAATGTGGGTGTGGTATCCGTCCCCGATGAACGTCTGGAGGTTTTGGCTAAAATCTCTAATTCCGAGAAAATCGTGCCGACGCGGATTGAATTTGTCGATATCGCCGGATTAGTCAAGGGTGCGAGTCAGGGGGAAGGATTGGGTAATCAATTTTTGGCTAATATCCGGGAAGTGGACGCGATCGTTCATGTGGTGCGCTGTTTTGATAATGATGATATTATTCATGTTTCCGGTTCTGTGGATCCGGCCCGGGATATCGAGGTGATTAATCTAGAGTTAGCTCTGGCGGATTTGGGACAGGTGGAGAAGCGAGTGGAACGTTTACGCAAACAGGCGAAAAATAGCAAGGAAGCCGCCGAAGAATTGGTTATCCTTGAAAAAATCCTAATTTGTCTTAATGACGGTATTTCGGCGCGAAAAGTGGATTTAAGCAAAGAGGAAGAAGAATTAATTAAAAATCTCGGTTTATTGAGTCGGAAACCGATTATTTATGCGGCTAATGTTAGCGAAGATGATCTGGCCACGGGTAATGATTGGGTGGAAAGTGTCCGTCAAATTGCCCAACAGGAACAGGCAAAAGTTGTGATCGTTTCTGCTCAAGTGGAATCGGAATTAGTGGAATTGTCGGAGGAAGAAAGAAAAGATTTTCTTGGTTCTTTAGGGGTAGAAGAAGGGGGATTAAAATCTTTAATTAAAGCTACCTACGAGTTATTAGGACTGCGTACCTATCTCACCACCGGTCCCCAAGAAACCCGCGCATGGACGATTATTTCTGGTATGAAAGCACCCCAGGCAGCCGGAGTTATTCACTCGGATTTTGAACGGGGTTTTATTCGTGCGGAAACCGTGTCTTATCAGGATTTAGTTAATAGTGGCACGATGAGCGCTGCTAAAGAAAAAGGTTTAGTCAGAAGTGAAGGCAAGGAATACATTGTTCAAGAAGGTGATGTTTTACTATTCCGTTTTAATGTTTAACTAAAAATAAATCAGGTGAGTGCCACCCACCTGATCAAAAGGCTAAACAACTTTACTAAAATAACAGGAGAGTATGACTGAATAAATTCAGTCGTCCGCAATGTTTTGATATAATCGCTCAAGATTTATGCCATAGAAAAGTCTTTTGATACTAAATCCAGTTATTAAAGACTGATTATCTATTGTCTCTTTTGCCTACTGCCTTTTGCCGATCCTCATCAGTAGCCTATACTCAAGGGATTTAGTATGACTTGGCATAATCTCTCAGCTTTTTTTACTCATTTTGGTTAACATTAAACTGAATTTTTTATCTCTTGACATACGCTAATTTAGATTCTATAATTAGGTATAGGGGCAAGTTCCTGTTTAATCAAGATGGCGATGATCTCTGTCCACTAAAAGACTGGTTTGCCAGGAATGCAGTCAAGACTAAAAATAGTCTATCTATTCAACAACCCGCAACAGAAAACATTCAAATCAGGCGCAGTAAATGAAAGAGCAAGGATTGTTATTTTCCGAAGACAGCCTGTTACCTGAAAAACTCCCGCAAATTCAGGAATCACAACCTTCTAACAATCTTGCGGCAGTTTTTGAAGAGTGCCATAATTATATTTATGCCAACGAAGGAATGCTCAAAGACAAGATTTTTCACGAGATGGTTAAACTAATCATCATCAAACTTCATGATGAAAAATCTGCCAAGCAATCGGTAAATTTTGGCGTTACAGCAAGTGAATATAAAGCCATCGTCGCCAATAAGTCCGATGAATTTATGTCGCGTCTCAGTCAATTATTTACCTCCATCAAGAATCATTATCGGGGATTTTTCACCGATGACAAATTCAAGTTAAAACCTTTGACTCTTGCTTATATTGTAGGCAGGTTACAGTACATTAATTTAACTAAAACATCTGGCGATATAAAAGGTGAAGCCTTCCAGACTTTTGTAAATAGACACCAGCGTGGAGATAGGGGAGAATTTTTTACCCCTCAACCAATTGTACGCCTTGCGGTTGAAATGATAGACCCCAAACCAAACGAAAAAATTATAGATCCTGCTTGCGGAAGTGGTGGTTTTCTAATTCAAGCAATAAACCATGTTCGACAAAATAACCCAGAGTTCGATATAGCAACTTTTGTGCAAGAAAGTATTACGGGAATTGAATTTAATCCCGATGTCGCCCTTTCTGGTATGATTCGTTTAGTTTTTGAAGGTGGCACAGGTTCAGAAATTATCTGCACTAATGCGCTTATCGAAGATGAAAAATTAAATAATTCCTTTGATGTTATCTTGACCAATCCTCCTTTTGGAAATAAGGGAAAAGTAGAAGACCAGAAAATTCTTCAATCATATCTTCTTGCCCGAAAATGGCATAAATCAGCGTCCAATGGTTGGGAAGCTTCCCCAACCATTTTAGCGGGTCAGTCGCCCGATATTTTATTTATTGAGAAATCTATAAAATTATTGCGTGCAGGTGGGCGCATGGCAATTGTTTTACCCGATGGTCTATTACAAAATATCTCTAATGGACCGATTCGCTATTGGTTGCGCTCCCAAGCAAAAATATTAGGTGTTGTTTCCATCCCCACAGAAGCTTTTGTCCCTTATGGCACGGGAATCAAGACATCACTTTTAGTAGTTCAAAAATTACCAGCAAACAATGATTCTTGTTTTATGGCACAAATCAAAAAAATAGGCTATGACGTTAAAGGACAAACAATATATAAGCGCAACGAGTCGGGAGTTATAGCCCGAACAAAATCAGGTTTGCCAATAGTTGACGATGATATAGATGATATTTCTCAATCTTTTAGGTCATTTATCAACGGCGAATTTGCACAAAACAGCAATTGTATTTATACAGTTAAGAACACCCTGCTCAATTCCAGACTAGATGCTGAACATTATTTACCCAATGACCAAAAATTATTAGAACATCTAAAATCTATTGGGGCGAAACCTTTAGGTGAAATTGCCGATATTTTGAGAGATTCAGCTGATTTTCGTTTAGCCAAAGATAGTGAAATTAGATATATCGCTATCTCCGATGTTGATTATCGTACAATGCAAGTTGTTTCTCAACAAATAATCAAAGCACATCAAGCCCCATCTCGCGCAACATATAGATTGTACAAAGGTGATATTATCACAGCAATTTCAGGAGCAAGTACAGGAAGCTCACGTCAAGCAACAGCCCTAATCACGGAAGATGAAGACGGAGCAATTTGCTCAAATGGATTTTCAGTATTAAGAAATATTCAGGAAGTCGAGCCTTTGTTTTTATTAGTATATATGCGAACGGACTTTTTTTTGCGTCAGATTAAAAGGTACATGACAGGTCATGCTATCCCTACTATTTTAGTAGATGATTTGTCAAAAGTTTTAGTGCCTATTCCCCCCAAATCTGAACAGCAGAGAATAGCAAAAAGTATGGCCGAAATTCAAGTAATTAGAAAAGAAGCATTAAAAGCAAGTGAGAATGTGGTTAACGAAATGAGTCTTTTACTTGGCCAATTTGACTAAGGCAAAAAGCAGGTTAAGCCTAGAACAAGTCTTAATACTAAATCCGGTTATTAAAGACTGATTAAGTAGGTGGGTGGAATTAAATATAAGATGAACGTAGGTTGGGTTGAAGTATGAAACCCAACGCTAAATCTGGTTATTAAAAACTGATTATTTATTCACCCTTTTGTCTGTCCTGATATGTAGCCTATACTCAACGGATTTAGTATGAGTCGCTAGTCGAGGAGAAAAATGTAAAGATTTGTTAAATTGTAACTTTTAATACAATCGTGCTTCAAAACCTTGCGTCTTCATCGGCCCGCGTCCTGTAGGGGCGAAGCATTCGAGCAATAACCTATCGGTGAAACCGTAGATTTTCTATCCGAATGCTTCGCCCGTACTTTTTCAGCAAGCCCTATTCATTGATTTTTTTGATCCAATGGCAACTTTTACATCAATATTGTCAAATTGAATGAGTATGGTGATTTTGTGCTATAATAGAGGTCTATTAAAAGTAAAAAAAACAATCAATTACCATGAATAGCAAAACAGAAATCACTATTCAAGTTCCCTTAGAAATTGCTAGATATTACGCTAAAATTAAACCCAATGACCGAGCGAACATAGAAAACAAATTAACTGAAACTATTCAATTAGAATTAGAAAAATATCGTCAAAAAGCAGCGGCGAGATTATCAATAATTATGGATCAAGCTAGTGATGAAGCAGAAGCTAACGGATTAACTCCAGATATTTTAGCGTCTATTTTAGAACAAGATGAATAAACCCCGATTTGTTTTTGATGCTAATGTAATTGTTAGTACTTTTTTATTTAAAACCAGTCCGCCTCGTTTGGCTTTAGAAACTGCCAAGAATCAGGGCATAATTATCTTATCTGAGACGGTTATTGATGAACTTAGCAACGTTTTATCTCGTCCTAAATTTGACCGCTATTTAGCTAGGTTAATTCGCCAAGAGCTACTAGAAACATTGGTGGCAGCATCTTTATTGGTGAAACCGTCAGAATCTGTCAATGAGTGTCGAGATGCAAAGGATAATAAATATCTAGAGTTAGCAATTAGTGGTCATGCGGAATCTCTTATTACAGGGGATGAAGATTTGTTAGTCTTGAACCCATTTAGAAACATTAAAATCATCACTGTATTAGAATTTTTGGAGACTTATTCCGTCAGCTGATGGGGTTTATAGGGAAGTGGGGTGTGGGGAGAAACAATTCATAACTTGAAAGTTAATCACATTATTAAAAACCGATTTGGTATTGTAAAGTTTCAATACAAATATAGTCAGATATAGTCAGGCATAGTAATATATAGACAGGAGACTATCAGACTATGCAAAAAAAGCAGCAATAAGTTATCGAACGGCTTGGAGGTGGTGGAAACAAGGGAATTTAACAGGCTATCAATTGCCTTCTGGTACAATTATCACAACGGATGACAACCCTTCAAAACCCGACGCTGAGTTAAAAGACAACGGATAACAAT